>NZ_JBWLUY010000044.1:0-17570 GCF_057784295.1 Mesorhizobium sp. CNPSo 4688 | reverse complement strand
CAATCTCGGAGATCAATAAAAATGGATATCCCCAAGGGAGCGACCGTAGCCGTAGCTGATGGCGAGAAGCTCAATTTGTTTCGCAATTCGGGAGACGAGGCCAATCCCAGTCTGACTGCCTCGGCAGTTGAGGATGTGACAAACGAGAATAAGGGATCCGGCGCCCGGCATCAGAGCAGCTCCGCCAACCCGGACCACAGCCGGATCGAGGAAGATAGCTTCGCAGCCGGAACTGCCGACCTGCTCAACCGCCAGGTTCTTGGCGGGCAGATCGACAATCTGATCATCATCGCCGCGCCCCGAACGCTTGGCGAACTGCGCAAACACTACCATCAGAAACTGTCAGCCGTGCTCATCGGCGAAATCGCCAAGGATCTCACGGGCCATTCCACCCAGGAGATAGAGAAGGCAGTTGCCGCCGCCTAGGCGGATGGCATTTGCCATTCCCCTGTCATCCACTTGTTGAATTGAAGGATACTTATCATGAAGAAATCCCTAGGCGGGTTCGCGGCAATAATGCTCTGCATCGCAGGGCCCACACATGCCGACGATGGCGCGTTTCTGAAATCATTCGCCGGGAGTTGGGTTGGCAAGGGCACGGTGAAAACCGACGCCGATTCCAAGCCCATCAAGATCAATTGCAAATTTGCGTCCAGCGCTACAGTGAGCTCGCTGTCACTTGATGGCAAATGTACAGGCTACGTCGTGTTCTCGCGAGCCATCGGCGCCGACGTCAAAACAAATGGCGAGACATATACGGGCACTTATACCGGATCGAGCACCGGCCCGGCTGGACTCAATGGCAATCGTTCAGGCGACGCCTTGGTGCTGGGCATTCGTTGGGCGAAAGAAGTCAATGGTGACCGGGCGGCGCAGTTGAAGCTGGAGAAGGTTGGCGACAACGGGATGCGTCTGACGACAACCGACAAAGACCCATCCACCGGGAAGAACATTGTCATCAGCGAGATCAACCTGAACCGGCCGTAGGATTTAGGTGGTCCACCGCTGGTTCGCCGTCATTTGACGGATCATTTGACGGGCAGCTCCAGGCTATTAAACGGCTGGACATGCAACCAGAATGGCAGTGGAGGGTTCTTGCTATGATTTTGAGCAGGGCCGGCTGCGACCGCCGTCCGAAGGTGGCCAATTTTCATGGACGTATCGGTTTCTCAAACCGCAGACGACAACATCAAGGCCGGCAAGAGCGGCTTGCTGCTTGTTTCGGACAACTATGACGCCTTCGCTGTGCGCGTGCTGGCGGCACGGAGCGCAGTGCGCACGCTCGACCTCATGTACTACCTTTGGCACGATGACCACACTGGCCGTTTGTTGCTGCAGGAGGTTTTTCGAGCCGCTGAGCGCGGCGTGCGGGTGCGCATGCTCCTTGACGACGTCAATCCGCGCAAAAACGATGCTGCCTATTGGGCGCTGAACAATCATCCAAACATCGAATTGAAGTTGTTCAATCCGAGCGGCATCAGGAGCGGCCGGATCATGCGTGGCGTGGAAGTGCTGTTGCGGCTTTTTGCACTGACACGACGGATGCACAACAAGGCTTGGATCGCCGATGACAGGTTTGCCATTGTCGGCGGGCGCAATGTTGGCGATGCTTATTTCGATGCGGCAGAGACCAATTTCCGCGACCTCGACATTCTGCTCATGGGGCCTGCAGTACAGCAAACGGCCGCGATATTCGATGCCTTCTGGGCATGCGAAGAATCCAAGCCAATCAAGACACTTGGTTCAGCGACGGAGCATGAGCAGGTCAAACGGTTCGAAGTGAACGAGTCCGAAACCGAGTCAAAATTCTTGAACGGCATTGGGGACCGAGGCTCTGTCGTAGAGTTTATCGCGGCCAGCAACGATGTTCACTGGGTGGAGGGTGTGCGGGTTATTTCCGATCCACCTGAGAAGGTTCGTGGTTGGAGACGTCGCAGCTGGCTTATGAAAGAGCTGCGCCCCATCATTCAATCGACACGCAAGTGTCTGGAAATTGTGTCTCCCTATTTCATCCCAGGCAAAAGAGGTTCAGCGATCCTGTTGTACCTCGTCGGCGCCGGCGTTGACGTCTCGGTTCTGACCAATTCCCTGGCCGCCACGGACGTCGCCGCGGTCCACGGCGCCTACGCAAACTACCGCAAGCGGCTGCTGAGGAAGGGCGTCAAACTTTTCGAGCTTCAACCCTTCAGCCGTCAGCCGTCAATCTCGGTGTTTGGTTCAAAGGGCGCCAGTCTGCATACGAAAGCATTCACCGTTGACGACAAGATTGGCTTCGTCGGTTCCTTCAATTTCGATCCGCGGTCGGTGTCTCTAAACTCGGAAATGGGCGTGCTCTTCGAGGATGCGGGATTGGTTGCTGAGCTGCGGGATCGATTCCAGTCAGAGATATCTCCGGAAGCGAGCTATCGGCTCGAACTCAAGCACAATGTTCTGCACTGGCACGGCTGCGACGAAGGCAAAATGCAGGACTTCACGCATGAACCAGAAGCCGGGTTCTATCGCCGTATCCTGGCGGGCTTGGTCCGTTACCTTCCGATTGAATCTCAGCTTTAGCCCCCAGCACAAGATTGCAACGCGGGGAGGTGGTCGGGGCTCCAGCTGACAGTGGCGGCGGACGTCGGCGGGAGGCCCGGCATTTCACCCGCAACGGTCAGCAGTCCATCGGCGAGTTGACCGTGCGGCCGACCACTTGTCATGATCTTGGACATGCGAACAGTCTCGCTGGGTTCGCATCCACAGTAGTTCAGCTCTTATTTAGTTCCGCCCACGAGCGATTAACGAGCCACGTTCGAACAGCCCGAGAAGCGGGCCTTCGCTTCCGTAGACGGGATCCTTGCGTGGACGGCCAACCTTGGGGATCGTCGCGAGTGCATCCTTGTGCTGCTCGGCAGTCGTGCATTCGTCGTATGTTCCAAAAGGCGGATATGCGCCGACGACCAGGAAATCGCCGGATGCAGACAGGCATTGGTGACCGGTGCCAGCCGGCAGCACCGCCACATCGCCGGGCTTCAGGGACAACGTCCGGCCCTTCTTGCCGCCAAATTGTACCTTGGCCGTGCCGCGCGCGACGCCCAGCACCTCGTGTATCCGCGAATGGTAATGAACGTACGTGTAGATGCCATTGCGCCAGCTATCGCCCCAGCCATTGGCTCCGAAGAGCGCTTCCATGACGGCGGCAGGATCGAATTCGTCCGGCAGCCTCACGGCGCCCCGATAGACGACCAGTGGCCAAGCCGGATGATTGGGCACCAGGCCATCATCCTTGAATCGGAAGGCATTTGGTTTGCGCCGTCTGACGAGACCGGCGAGATCTTTCTTCCCCGGTCTCGCAACACCGGTGATCTTCTCGACGGCTCTCTTCGCGCTCTCCAGAATGCTCATAGCGGAAGCCTCTCGTTGGGACTGGGCGCGCCTGAGCCCTAGTAGTTCAGCTTCGGATACCAGTCGGTTCCGCGTCCGCCAGGGGTAAGGTCAAGGATCGACCAGAGTGACGCGATGTCTGGAGCGTCTCGGGGATCCTGGCCGGGGTCGGCCATCTCCGCCGTCATCTCGCTGGCCCAGAAAAGCCGTACCCGCTCACCGTCGCGCTTGAACACGACCAGGGCTGGGTTTTCGCTGCCATCGGCGTTGATCAGCTTGAGGTCATTGGCGTAGTCGTCGCTGACTGTCTGGACGAAATCCAAATCGCGCCACCCACGTTCCTGTGCGAATGCGATCTGCCGCTCGACCGGGCTGCGTCCGAGTATTTTCAGGCCGACGCGCTGCTTGATGTCAGCGGCATTTCCATTCACCGCGCCCAGCCAGTTCGTGCACATCGGACACGGTCGCGCGCGCTGCGGCCCGAACATCCAAAAATAGGTTACCAGTGTGTCCTTGTCGCCGAAAAGCTCAAGCAGTCCGAGATCGGCGCCATTCGCATCCGTGAAACGATAATTCTTCTCGATGACCGGTCCATCAGGCAGGCTTCTGCGCTGCTCGGCCACGCGGGTCATATGCCGACGGAATTCGATCTCGTCCTTCAACAACGCCTGTCGAGCCTTTTGGTATTCATCGCTCGCGCCAGGAAAAGGTGTCCGGGCTTTTACCGCCAGTGCGTCGGCGGGCGTGAGAGTGCCGCTATCCATGAGAAAACTCCAAGATGTCCGCCGCGAGCGCAGTCTGAATGCAATTTTGGGCAGTCAGCAAAAAAGTCAACGACGCACCCGACGGTATCCAATGCAGCTCCAGCCGGGGCCATCGGCAGTTCCGACTAGCGTTCAGTTGTTGATCCAAACTTTGCGCGGCGCGCCTTTTCAGGGATCAGCTTCCATCCATTGGCGTGGAGGCCGCGGATGAGCTCCTCCAGATAAGGAAGCGCCTCAAACAAAACGACCAGGATCATGATTGTGGCAATGTAGGCCACGGGCAGGGGCTCGGGCTTCCAGGCCAACTCGAACCGTGCGGGTTCGTCGCCATAGCCGAACAGCGCCTGGAACTGCCCCCAGTGAAGCGAGACCACGTTGACAATCCCCATCAAGGGAATCATCTCCAGGAAACTGTGCACGTGCTGCTCGATGGGCGACACGGTTCGAGCCGTGGTGGCGTAGCTGACGTCCCACATCGCCGTTGCCTCATGCAGCGCAAAAGCCACCAGCATCGTTGCAATGATCAACGCGTTGATTTCCAGAAACATCGCCGCCAGCAATGGTATGCCCACCTCTGCAAACATCAGAAGATGGATGACGGACTCCTTGGCGCCGGTGGTCGATTCGATGTGTGACGTGCGGTGGCAGAGCCAATCGGCGAACCCTGCGATTAGCCACAGCGGCAGGATGAAGTACATCAGGATCAGCACGGTCGGATCAGACAACATCTTTGAATCTCCACGACGGTGGAACCTCTTTTGAACCACCTCCGTTGTGAACTAACTCAAAGAGGAGTGAAGACCATGCCACGAGGCGAAAAATCCAAATATACGGACAAACAGGAGCGCAAGGCCGACCACATAGCCGAGGGATATGAGAAGCGCGGCGTATCGGAAAAGGAAGCCGAGCGGCGCGCATGGGCGACCGTCAACAAGGATGATGGAGGCGGCAAAAAGGAGGGTGGATCGGGTCGTGGCAAGCATACGGGCCACCCAGCAGCTCACAAGGGTGGCGAACTGGGCGGCAAGGCGTCAGCGTCGCGCTCGGCGTCCGCCAGATCCGCCTCTGCAAAAAAAGCCGCGGCTACAAGGTCGCGCAACGGAGGTCACGCGGACAGATAGCCAGAGAACGATGGGGGACCTTTGGAGACACGGCGCCGAGAGTCAGGTTCCTTGCTTTCGATGCCGACGCCATTGGCCCCGTCGAACATCCGCGGAGAATTGGTAGGGCGCCAACTCCAACTCAACGGAATCTGCCACTTGTCTCCCGGGCGCTTCTCGATTTCGTATGTGAGCCCGCGACAGAACATGCCGAGGATCGATGCTGCGCCGACAAGCAGGCAGGCGACTAACAGCGGGCTTTTTGAAGCGCTCGACCAACTGACGATGGCGAGCATGGGGTACTCGTCAATCAGCCAGATCGCATCACACCCGGCTCCTCGACAGGCGGCTCGCCAATCGCATCTTGAGCGGCGTCCGGATCATCCGGCAACACATCAGAAAAATTTACTGTGGCGACCAGATATCCGGCTTCATCATAGACCCTGGTAATCGATCGTGATTGCTCGGTACCAGGATCCGCCACCATTGCTGCGCGTGCCTTTTCGATCGCTCTCGGACTCGCCATGTCGGCGCTGGCTAGCTCCTCCTCGAAGGCGGTTGTCTGGCCATATGCTGTCGTCTCAAAGCGAAATTTTGGCATCGGGGAACCTCCTATTCCTGTGCAATGCCCGTGGCCGGGTTGCGTTCCAAGCGAAACAGAATTGGTGGGAAGCAATTAAGACCGACGCGACTGCAAGTGCCTTGTCGCCATTGCAGGGGGCTTGGCTCTCGCCTCTTTCAAACGCTTGAAGCGAAGATAGGCTACCGCCGCGTAGTCACACCGCGTCCGGGATGGTCCGTTGCTGCGCAAAATGACCTCTGCCGTCTCCTTGGATAGGCCGTGCTTGTCGGCGAAAAAATTCAGGTCGTAGGGGCATATGTCTGAATTCGGGTCGCTGCTGGTCGTTGGCTTTGCCATAGCACCTCCTTTGCTGCCAGCTCGTCACTTCGCAAAGTCGGTAGGTTGCTGCTCTTGGTGCAGACTGAATTCGTGGACACTTCCGCCCTCGTCCACAACTCTGAACCAGTGTTCCTGCAGCGCCCGTGGCGAAATCACCTTTCCTGTCACTGCCTCGACGGCCGCTAGGGCATTTTCGGCATCTGCGTCGTTTGATGTGACGACTTCTTCGCCATACAGCTCTTCCACCTGATATCGCGCCATGTCTTTACCTGTTGCCGAGCTGTTTGGCTTGACGCTCCAAGGTTTCACGGTTGTTGCCGTGCTTCGCGATTAGCTCCCGGACCTGTAGGGTTGAAAGGCCAAACTTGCTTGCGAAATAACCAACCTCGTATTCCTGGTCGCCGCTGACCTGAGCGCGGTCCTGGTAGCCAATGTTATACTTGTCGTCCGTCATTTGAACGTCCTCCACAACGCCATCGCATCTTCGAACGTGCGCAATCACAATTGGTTTCAGCGGCGTGCAAATTCTCGCGGTTTTCCGCCAGTCCATGCCGTTAGCGAATGTGGAGGTGAGCCGCCAACCAGAGGTTCGTCGAGTTCGAAGACGACGGGCTGGCGAGCAAGATCCAGCTTTCCCCTGCAAGGGTGCGAGCCTCTAGCCTGTGGACTTGTCCATTTGCGATAGTGACGCCGCACTCCGAGCGGATAAGTCGCGGCAGGAATATTCGTTTGCGGTAGGAACTGGTTGCTGTTGGCCGAGTTCAATTCACGACAACAGGAGTGAAAAATCGTGAACACACCAACCAACGACCTCAGCGAATCTTCAAGCGACCTGGAATGGATTCACACTTCCGATGCCGAGAATGCCGGCACCAGCAAGGAAGCACTCGGCAAATTGAAGTCGAGCGCGGCTGAAACCGCAACGCACCTCAAAACCGCAGCCGCATCAGTTTCGACTGACGCGAAAAATTATGCCGGCTCGGTAGCATCGGATGCCGCTGGAGCATTCAAAGAAGCGGTGGAGACGAACAAGACCGCGGGCGCCGACGCGATCGCCAATATCGCCCATTCCGTCAAAGAAGCAGCCGACGGCATCGAGAAGCAATCCCCACAGGTTGCTGGCATGGTTCGCAGCGCGGCCGAAGGCGTGGAACGGATTTCGTCGGATATTAGGGATCGCAACGTGGGCGAATTGCTGGACTCGGTCACCAAATTCGCTCAGCGCCAACCAGCAGCCTTTTTCGGCGTCGGCATCCTGGCCGGCGTGGTGCTGACTCGGATTATGCGAAGCTCTGATCGGTCCTGAGAGGAAAGCATTCCAAATGGATGACGGTTTCGATCGCCGACCCTTGGGGAGCGTGTTCAACGAAGGGCTGAGCCATTTCGCTTCGCTGATGCGCCTCGATCTTCGTCTTCTCCAGGCGGAGATGAAGGTCAAGACGTCGACGATCGTGTCGTCAGGCGCGTGCGGCATCGCCGCATTAGCGCTCTTTGTTCTGGCAGCGTTCGCGATGGTTCAGTTCCTGATCCTAGCGATGATCCACTTCGAAGTAACTCCGATGGTCGCTTGTCTTATCGTTGCCGTCTTGCTGGGGGTGGGTGGAGTGCTGTTGCTCTATCTTGCCAAGCGAGCGCTTGTGGGATGGACCATCACACCGGTCGAGACCGTCAACCAGGTGCGCACTGATATCGCTGCTTTAAAACAGGGGATGCGTTTTGGCTCAACCCAGTGAAGAGATGCGGGAGATCATGCTGCAAAGCCGAGCAGAACGGCAGGCTTTGTTTGAGCCTGTCAGCGAAATAAGCCGGCGGCTGCAGCCCCGAAATCTGGTCGATGCATCGACCCGATACGCGAAGCGGAAGGTTGCGAAGGTCTTTAGCGGTGTGTCCGACGCCGTGAAGGATAATGGCGGCACCGCCGCAGCGCTCGCGTTGGGCGCGGTTGCGGTGTTTGACGCCGGCAGGCGAAGTGCCCTTAGTCCAGCAGGCGCCGTTCATGACGCTGTCGACATGGCTACCGGCGTCACGCATTCGGACGCAGCGTCAATTCGTTACGAAGCCCATACGGGCAAGGCAATCACAAATTCAACGCGTGCGAAGGTGCTTGCTGGATCTGCAGGAGGCCTGTTGCTTGGGCACATTATCGGCAAGGCGTTCGAGCCCACAGCAAAGGAGCGCGCCCTGTTCGGCAAGGCTGGAGCTGAAGTTCAGGATATCGCGGACAAGTTTATCGCTGAACATGCTTGGGGCGCGAAATTGGCCGCCGCACAGGCCTTCGGATTTGCCAGATACGCCGCTGCATTCCTGGCCGTATTGACGGCAGCCAGCGACTACCTCGGCCGCGCGGATGAAGACGACGATCAGCCAAATCGCTGATCGGCAGTGGCGAAAGTGGTCATCACTGAACAATTGAAGGAATTCCCATGCAGATTGTTGGAATCAACATTGGACCGGCGGCCGCGCCCTCCGGTCTGCCTCTTGTTCGAGTGGTGTTTGAAGGTGAGGGCGGGGAATCTGTCGCCGTCGAAATGGCGCGAGGCGAAGACGCCGACGGCGCCCTCGGCGCAATCGACCGTGCAAAAGCCCTGCTTGTCCAGACCGCAACGTTCGAGATGCCTGTCGACGGGAATGGCGTGTCGGATGGTTCTGCGGAACGCGACGATGACCACTCGGGGGAGACCAATATTTACACGTTCGAATATCGCGATGGGGACCAGGCTCGCCAGGTTCCCCCTGCCGAAATGCCAAGTTTTGAGGCCGCTCGTGCCGAAGCGATCCGTTGCGCAATCGACATGCTGGTCGATCTGCAGCCCGGCGCTGACGATCTGACCGGATGGCTGGTACGCGTGCGCGACCAGGCCGGGAACGAGCTTTGCGCGATCGACGTCGCGGAAGCCGAAGCCGCCCGGCAGGCCAAAGACAACACGCCGCTTTGAGGCAAACTGGCAGTTGCGGGCCTGGGACCGTGCCGCTGGCATGCGCTGGATGAGTTGGTTCGTGACCGCCGTGATGGCGGCGGCGACGGCGGTGATCATTGTCCGGGCCTTTATCCGACTGGACCGTTGGCCGACAAACCCTGGGCGCATTTCGTCAGTTCGGCATGAACCCTGCAATATAGTCCGCGCGCAACCCGTGCCAGGGCAAATCTTTGCTCTGCTTCAAAACCGGTTTTGATCACCTTGATGTGGGTCCGCTCTGGGGCAGCGTCCCTATGGAACGAAATTTGAAATGCGGCGTTTCGGGGTTGCGGGGGGATGTACCATTCGGCCCGCAGGGGCAGTTTCAATCATTTCCATTAAGTGGGAGGGGCGCTTTGACTGTGCAGGCATCCAAGAAGCAATTGGACCGTCGAAGCATTCTCAATTCTCTAAAGGCCTTTCGGCGCGGTGACTTTTCCGTCCGTCTCGACAATGTCTACGAAGGGGTCGATTCCGAGATCGCCGATACCTTCAATGAGATCGTCGATCTCAACGATCAGGTGACGCGTGAATTCGAGCGCCTGAGCAGAGTGGTCGGCAAGGAAGGGCGGATTGGCGAACGCGGCCGCGTTCGAAACGCCACCGGCAGTTGGGAATCCAGTGTCCGATCCGTCAACGACCTGATTGAAGACATGGTCCAGCCTACAGCCGAGGTGGCCCGCGTTATCGGCGCTGTCGCCAAGGGTGACTTGTCCCAAACCATGATGGTCGAAATCGACGGCCGACCACTGCGCGGCGAGTTTCTGCGTATCGGCAAGATCGTCAACACGATGGTTGGCCAGTTGGCCTCGTTCGCCTCTGAAGTGACGCGCGTGGCGCGCGAGGTCGGCACCGAAGGCAAGCTCGGCGGCCAGGCTCGGGTGAAAGGCGTTGCCGGCACGTGGAAAGACCTGACCGACAACGTCAACGCCATGGCAACCAACCTGACCGGGCAGGTGCGCAACATCGCGGAGGTTACAACCGCAGTCGCGTCGGGCGATCTATCGAAGAAGATCACCGTCGACGTCAAAGGCGAAATCCTCGAACTGAAGAACACCATCAACACGATGGTCGATCAGCTCAATTCCTTCGCTTCGGAAGTGACCCGCGTGGCACGCGAGGTCGGCACCGAGGGCAAGCTCGGCGGCCAGGCGCGCGTGGAGGGTGTCGGCGGCACATGGAAGGATTTGACCGACAACGTGAATTCCATGGCCGAGAACCTCACGGGACAGGTGCGAAACATCGCGGAGGTGACGACAGCAGTGGCTTTGGGCGACCTGTCCAAGAAGATTACGGTCGACGTGAAGGGCGAAATTCTCGAGCTGAAATCGACCATCAATACCATGGTCGATCAGCTCAATTCCTTCGCCGGCGAGGTGACCCGCGTGGCACGCGAGGTTGGCACCGAAGGCAAGCTCGGCGGCCAGGCGCAGGTGCGTGGCGTCGCCGGCACGTGGAAGGACCTCACCGACAACGTCAATTCCATGGCAGAGAATCTGACCGGGCAGGTGCGCAACATTGCCGAGGTGACGACGGCGGTCGCTTCGGGCGACCTGTCGAAGAAGATTACCGTTGCCGTGCAAGGCGAAATCCTTGAGCTGAAGGATACCATCAACACGATGGTCGATCAGCTGAACTCCTTTGCCTCCGAAGTGACACGTGTGGCGCGCGAGGTCGGCACTGAAGGCAAGCTTGGCGGCCAAGCCGAGGTGAGGGGCGTCGGCGGCACCTGGAAGGATCTGACTGACAACGTCAATCTGATGGCCGCGAATTTGACCGGGCAAGTGCGCAACATCGCCGAGGTGACGACGGCCGTGGCGCGCGGCGATCTGTCGAAGAAGATCACCGTCGACGTCAAAGGCGAAATTCTGGAGCTCAAAGACACCGTCAACACGATGGTCGATCAGCTGAATTCGTTCGCCTCGGAAGTCACGCGCGTGGCCCGCGAAGTGGGCTCGGAAGGCAAGCTTGGCGGACAGGCTCATGTCGAAGGCGTCGGCGGTACGTGGAAGGATTTGACCGACAACGTCAACGCCATGGCGGGCAACCTGACGGTGCAATTGCGCGACGTGTCCAAGGTTGCAACGGCCATCGCGACCGGTGACCTGACGCAGAAGATCACGGTCGATGCCCTGGGCGAGATCTTACAGATCAAGGACGTCATCAACACGATGGTCGACCAGCTGAATTCCTTCGCGTCGGAAGTGACGCGCGTGGCGCGTGAGGTCGGCTCCGACGGCAAGTTGGGCGGCCAGGCGCAGGTGCGTGGCGTCGCCGGCACATGGAAAGACCTGACCGACAACGTCAATGCCATGGCCGCCAATCTGACCGGCCAGGTGCGCAACATCGCCGAAGTGACCACGGCCGTGGCGCTCGGCGACCTGTCGAAGAAAATCACGGTCGATGTCCGCGGCGAGATTCTCGAGCTCAAGGACACGATCAATACGATGGTGGACCAGCTCAATTCATTCGCCTCGGAAGTGACGCGCGTGGCACGCGAGGTCGGTACGGAAGGCAAGCTTGGCGGCCAGGCGCAAGTGCGGGGCGTCGCCGGCACCTGGAAAGACCTGACCGACAACGTGAACTCCATGGCCGAGAACCTGACCGGCCAAGTGCGCAACATCGCTGAAGTTACGACCGCCGTTGCGCGCGGCGACCTGTCGAAGAAGATCACGGTCGACGTGAAGGGCGAAATCCTCGAGCTCAAATCGACCATCAACACCATGGTGGACCAGCTCAACTCCTTTGCCGGCGAGGTGACCCGCGTGGCACGCGAGGTCGGCACAGAGGGCAAACTTGGCGGTCAGGCGCGGGTCGAAGGCGTCGCAGGCACCTGGAAGGATCTGACCGATAACGTCAACCTCATGGCGACAAACCTGACCAATCAGGTGCGTGGCATCGCCGACGTGGTGACAGCGGTCGCGCAAGGCAATCTGAAGCGCAAACTGACAGTCGACGCCAAGGGTGAAATCGCCTCTCTGGCCGACACCATCAACGGCATGATCGAGACGCTTGCGACCTTTGCCGACCAGGTGACCAATGTCGCCCGCGAAGTCGGCATCGAGGGCAAGCTTGGGGGACAGGCGCGTGTGCCGGGTGCGGCAGGCCTTTGGCGCGACCTGACTGACAATGTCAACCAACTCGCCGCCAATCTGACACCCAGGTCCGCGCCATCGCCGAGGTCTCGACGGCAGTCACCAAGGGCGATCTGACGCGCTCGATCAGCGTCGAGGCCTCAGGAGAGGTCGCGGCGCTCAAAGACAACATCAACGAGATGATCCGCAACCTGAAGGATCAGACGCTGAAGAATGCCGAGCAGGACTGGCTGAAGACCAATCTCGCCCGATTTTCGCGCATGCTGCAAGGCGAGCGCGATCTCGCCACCGTGTCGCGTCTCATCATGTCCGAACTCGCTCCTCTGGTGAATGCGCAATACGGAGTGTTCTACGTCACCAATCGCGACGAAGAGGAATCCTATCTCGAGCTGGCGGCGTCCTACGGTGCCGAGAGCAAGGCTTCCATCAAGCAGCGCCTCGATCTCAGGGAAGGCTTGGTCGGGCAAAGTGCGGCAGACAAGCGCGCCATCATGCTGGACAATGTGCCGCCGGAATTCCTGCGCGTCACGTCGGGTCTCGGCAGCGCCTCGCCGGCCAACGTCATCATCCTTCCGGCCTTGTTCGAGGATGAGGTCAAGGCCGTAATCGAGCTTGCTTCGTTCAGTGAGTTTCGGGACACCCACCAGTCGTTCCTCAATCAGCTGATGGAATCCGTCGGCATTGTTCTCAACACCATTGCCGCAACGATGCGCACGGAGGGCCTGCTCAAGCAGTCGCAGTTGCTGACGTCGGAGTTGCAGGCGCGTCAGACCGAACTGACCAAGAAACAGGAAGAGTTGCATACGACGAACGAGGAGTTGCAGGAAAAGGCGCAGCTGCTCGAAAACGAAAAGAAGCAGGTGGAAAACAAGAATCTCGAAATCGAGATGGCCCGGCGCGCGCTGGAGGAGAAAGCCGAGCAGCTGGCGCTGACGTCGAAATACAAGTCCGAATTCCTGGCCAACATGAGCCATGAGCTGCGCACGCCGCTCAACTCGCTGCTCATTTTGTCAAACCTGCTCGCGACCAACCAGCAAGGCAATCTCAACGAAAAGCAGGTCGAATTCGCACGTACCATCAACTCAGCCGGAACCGACCTTCTCAGCCTGATCAACGATATCCTCGACCTGTCGAAGATCGAGTCCGGTACTGTCTCGATCGATATCAACGATATGCCGGTGACGCATTTGCGGCAGCACATGGAACGCACGTTCCGTCAGCTGGCCGCCGACAAGGGCCTTGGCTTCACCATCAATGTCGATCCCGCACTTCCCGAGACTGTCCGCACGGACGAGAAGCGTTTGCAGCAGATCGTTCTCAACCTGCTTTCGAATGCTTTCAAATTTACCTCGCAGGGCCAGGTCAGCCTGAATTTCCGTGTCGAAAAGACCGGGCGCCGCAATGGCTCTTCACATCCGACGAAGGCTCTGGCGATTGCCGTAACCGACACCGGCATAGGCATTCCCGAAGACAAGCAGAAGCTGATATTCGAAGCCTTTCAGCAGGCCGACGGCACCACCAGCCGCAAATATGGCGGCACCGGACTGGGGCTCTCCATCAGCCGAGAGATTGCTCGCTTGCTTGGGGGGGAGCTGCGCGTCGAAAGTGTCCCGGGAAAGGGCTCGACATTTACGCTAGTGATCCCGTTCACCGGCCCGCGCGTGGCCGCCGCGCAGTCAGCCGCCATGCCTGCGCCGACGGACGCCGTTGTTTCGCCTTCGTTAGGCAGCCCGCCTTCGGCAGAGCTTATCGACGACCGCGATTCCATATCGCCGACCGATCGGGTCGTGCTGATCGTCGAGGACGACCCGACATTTGGCGGGCTGTTGCTCGGCCTCGCACGTTCGGCAGGGCTGAAAGGCGTCTTGTCGAATGCGGGTTCCGGCACTTTGGCATTGGCTCGCAAACTGGTTCCCGACGCTATCACACTTGATCTCGGGCTTTCGGACATCGATGGCTGGGTGCTTTTCGACTTGTTGCGACACGACCAGAAGACAAGGGGAATTCCCATACACGTCATCTCGGGTGCGGAAGATATCGGAAGCCTTGCCCGTAAGGGCGCGTCCAGCATTTCCACCAAGCCAGTGTCCTCTGACGACCTGATGCAGGTGTTTCAGGACATCCATTCCAAGAAACTGCGTACCCAACGCCGCGTTCTGGTCGCCGACCCCGATCCGGAGCGCCGGCTCTCGCTCGTCGAAGCGATCCGCGACGGCGTCACCTCGGTGACAGCGGTCGGTCGGTTTGCGGCAAACGCCGACGACGTCAGCATGGCCTCTTATGATGCCGTCGTGCTCGGCTTCGGCCGCTCGGCAAAGGAGAACGCCCAAGTGCTGGACGAACTCACTGGCCAGTTCGGGGAAGCGTTGCCGCAACTGCTGTTTTTTGCCCCCCATCCGGATGCGCTTGAGCAGGTGCTGGCGCTAAATCCAGCGCTTGCGAGTGCGCCGCGTGCGGAGAATTTTGCTCAATTGGCGCTTCATATCTCGGCGACGCTGCCGGGCGAAGGACGCGAAGCGCGCGAGACCGAAACCGAACAGACCGGCAGGTCGGATCTGGCGGGAGCCAAGGTTCTCATCGTCGACGATGATATCCGCAACATCTACTCGCTCACCAGCGTCCTGGAGACTTACGACATACAGGTTCTGCATGCTGAGCGAGGCCGTGATGGCATCGCGCTCCTGGAACAGACGCCCGATGTTGACGCGGCCTTGATCGATATCATGATGCCGGAGATGGACGGCTACGAGACGATGCGGCGCATTCGCGGCACGGCCGCGATCGCTCACATCCCACTGATTTCGGTGACCGCCAAGGCAATGAAGGGCGATCGTCAGAAATGCCTGGACGCCGGTGCTTCCGACTATATCGCCAAGCCGGTCGATCTTGATCTGCTGCTGGCGTTGCTTCGTGTCTGGATTGGCCGTTCTCGAGCACGCGCCGAGAATCCGGAAGAGATGCTCGTGGCAGTAAACTGACGGCCGGGCCCCATGCAAAAACTGCCGCGAAACAGGGTAAGAAAACTTGAGGCCGTGCAATCGGCCGAAGCACCGGCAAGGTCACGCATCCTCGCCGTGGACGATGATGAGCGAAATCTGTTGGCGATCAGCGAAGTGCTCGCCGCAACCGGCGATGTCATCTGCGCCCAATCGGGCGAAGAGGCTCTGCGCTTTCTGCTGAAGGAGGATTTCGCCGTCATTCTGCTGGATGTCCTCATGCCGGGCATTGATGGCTATGAAACGGCTGCGCTCATCCGCCAGCGTGAACAATCCAAGCGCACGCCGATCATCTTCCTCACGGCCATCAACAAGGAGGAAGCCCACATGCTGCGCGGCTATGACGCCGGCGCGGTCGATTATGTTTTCAAGCCATTCGATCCGATCATGCTGCGCTCGAAAGTCGCGGTGTTCGTCGAGCTTCACGAGAAGAGGCTGGAAATCCAGCGAAAGGCCGCGGCCGAGCAGGGATTGCTGGCGCAGGCACTCCAGGCGCAGAAGGACAAGCTTCAGGCGGAACGGGCCCTGCGCAGCTCAGAGGAACGGCAGGACGCCATTTTGAGGTCGCTGCCGGTGTGTTTCCATGCACGGGCCGCCGAACCGCCCTTCGCGGCTCGCTTTGTGACCAAGGGCGTCGAGCGTCTGACCGGGTTTTCGCCTGACGATTTGATCTCGGATCCGGCCTTCGGCCTTAGCCGGGTCCACCCTGAAGACCGTTCAAGGCTGGAGCAAGCACTGCTGGAGACAAAAAACACCGGCTTCTACACCTGCGAATTCCGCTGGCTGTGCGCCGACGGGGAGTATCGCATCTTTCTCGACCAGGGTGTGATGTCGGACGGGTCTGATGGCGAAAAGCCAGAGATACTGGGGACACTGCTGGACGTTACCGAGCGGCGCGGGCTTGAGGATCAGCTGCTCCAATCACAGCGTCTGGACGCAATCGGAAAGCTGACGGGTGGCCTGGCCCATGATTTCAACAATCTGCTTGCCGCCATTCTCAGCGGATTGGGATTGCTTGAACGCCGCGGGACGCTGGACGATCAGGCACGGCAGGTTGTCGATCTGATGCGGCGTTCTGCCAAACAAGGTGCCGACTTGGTCACGCGAATGCTCGCCTTCTCGCGGCGTCAGACCCTGAAACCGGAAGCGATGCGCCTTGCTGCCCTTGGCGACACCATGAACGGCTTGGTCGCACCGGTTTTGGGAGGGCTGATACGCTTCGACTGGCAGATCGATGACGCGGTATGGCCCGTGCATGTCGACGCCGGACAGTTGGAGCTTGCCTTGATGAACCTGGTTTTCAATGCGCGAGACGCCATGCCTTCTGGCGGCACAATAACGGTCCATGCGCAAAACCGATCAATTAAAAATCGATCGGGAGACGTGCTGGCCGGAGACTATGTCGTTCTGACGGTCAAGGACACGGGCTCGGGTATCGCGCCTGACATACTTGCGAAGGTCATCGAACCGTTCTTCACCACAAAGCCGGTGGGGAAGGGAACGGGGCTCGGTCTCAGCACCGTCTACGGCTTCATGAAGCAGTCCGGTGGGACGCTGCGCATCGACAGCGCCGTCGATCGCGGAACAGCCATGCAGCTGTGGCTGCCGCGCTCCCTCGAAGAACCCGCCAGTTCTTCGCTCGAAGCCGAAGTTGGGCACACGCCTCTAGGCGGCGCCTCCGCAGGCCGCCCGTCGATCCTTCTGATTGATGACAGCAGCGTGTTGCGGCAGCTGACAGCCGAATCGCTTCGCCAACGTGGGTTCGAGGTTACGTGCGCGGGAGGAGGAGCGGAAGCGCTGGCTATGATCGAACGTGCTCCCGATCAGTTCGACGTCATCGTTACCGACTTCGCCATGCCCCTGGTAACCGGCGTGGATGTCATCCGCTTCGCGCGCAACCTGCGCTCCGATTGGCCGGCGGTTATCATCACGGGCTATGCCGATGCAGAGGACATCGCCGATCGACCAGCGGGCGTGCCCTTGCTTGGCAAGCCCTTCCGCGACAAGGATCTGCTCGACAGCATCTTCCTCGCAATCGCCAAGGCAGAGCCCCAGAAGATCGAGGTGGGCTAGCACCATCGGAGCGCCGACCGGTTAACAGTGACCGACGCGCATCTTGTTCGCCCGTCACCTCCTTGGGAGGCGACGGGCTGACGCAGCAAAGTGCTCAGTCGTAGACCTTGACGATTTTGCGGCTGCCCGGATCCACGAGAACCGTGCGGTTGTCGATCACGACGTAACGGTATTTGACGTTCGGCACTTCGTGAAGCTCGACCGTATCAGGCAGAGCCGTGCCGACGTTGAGTTCCACACCGGGAAGCTTCACCGAAGCGAGAGGCTGTTTCTTCACATATTCACGGATAACCGTGTCTTGCTCGGGCTGGATGATGATGTCTT
>NZ_JBWLUY010000043.1:0-19586 GCF_057784295.1 Mesorhizobium sp. CNPSo 4688 | reverse complement strand
TTGAGATCGAGGAAGAAACCGGGAGTGTGTACGAGGCTCTTCTAGACGCGATCGTACACCACGATGCCGGCTTAGCTGAGTGAAGCAATCCATGACCAGCGTCTGGGTCGCATTCTGTTTCGTCGGCGTCGTGGTGGCACTGGTGGTGGTATGGTCGATGAGGTTGTAGCGGCTGGGATTTGAGGTTGTGGGAGAGAACCTATCGCGTGTCTATCCTCTCGGGGGCAGCCCAAGATCAGACAATCCAGCAATACAACCCTCAAGAAGCTTCAGGCGAAATTTGTGCAAACGCAACTTTTGGCCAAGCTCGGCCATCTTGAACGTCCCAACAGAACAAGCCGCCTTTTCGGCCAGTTCGCGCTGCAGCAAGGCTATCTGCGCCTCGGAGTTCGTCGGCTTCGGCGAGCCGCTGATCTCTCACCCAAGCCCGCCCGTGCATGGTCCTTCTCCGCCATATTCACGCATGGCTGCGATTGCTCAACTGCCAATTTGCTGTCGAAGTCCTGAGCGAAGATTCCGCCGCTTCGCCCCCTTGGTCAGCCTCGCCGGTGGCGGAACTAATTTGCGTTCGTTGATACCGCTCGAAAAGTGCAAGTTTGTCTGGATAGCAATATGCACGTGGGTGCCGCACCCCGCACATTTGAACCTGGATATTACCTTGAACCAGGAGCCCTTCTTGACGATCGGGTGTGAACAATAAGGACAGTCAAGTCTGATGATCAGATCATTTTTGTCATCTGAAATCGGCATTGCGGCCTCCCTTGCCTCTCTCCAACTCAGGCTGAAAAACATTGTTCCGCTTGCTTATGGGAGTAAGACTCTGGGGTGGGGCTTTCTCCAAGCACCGCGCCCGCCTTGGCTGTTGCGCGTCCTGCAGGCGCTACCCAGGAGTGTCCTACGCTATAGCGAACCTTCCGTTAGGTATGGGACTTCAGTCGGAGCGAATTGACTCGAAGCCCCATTATTTCACGCGTATGATCTGCATGTCGCCCGTCTTTCACGGCATCCGGGCGCTTGGAAGCCACCTCAGGTGCTCCCGCCAAAGCGCGGGGGGCATCGTGGGTCAAGCTGAAGAATGCGATACCGTTTCCGCTTTTGATTTCGATGTGATCCGCAGGGCGTTCAAAACCTGGGTTCGCGAAGAGAACCTTCCTGAGCACAGATGGCGCGATGGGGCCGCACAGATGGTGCGGTCAATGACCGGCCAAGATGAGTTTGACCCCGAAATGCTCGAATGGATCGTGCGGAAATAGAGTCCCGCCTACCTCATGGATCGTGCAGTCGACGTTCTGACGTAGGGGACGTGCATCAGCGGAACCTAACAAACGCCGCGAGCTTATCTTCTGATGAGCACCCGCGGCACCGACTTGCCCGCTTAGCTGAGTGAAGCAATCCATGACCAGCGTCTGGGTCGCATTCTGTTTCGTCGGCGTCGTGGCTGGTGGTGGTATGGTGGATGAGGTTGTAGCGGCTTAGATCAGCCCGGCTTTAACCGCGAAAGAAAGGACCAGCGAATAATGGCCTTTACTGTCATCTGGTATGGAAGACAGGGCATTGTCGACAAGGAAATGTTCGATGCCGAGAAAGCGGCAAAGGATCACGCTATCGCGATGTTTCAAACCCGGAAGGGCGATGATGGAATCGTGGCCGTTGAAATTCGCAAGGAAAGCGGCGCTGTCGTTTTTAGCCATGCGGAAAATTAGAAGAAATTTTGGCCGCCTACTGCGCGATACGGTTAAGCGGGATTCGACCCGCCGCTGCCGTGAATGGGGCGGCGAGTTGCGAGCAGTGGAGCATTAGCGGAACCTAATTTGCTGACGCAACTTAATCTCGCATGAACGAACAGCCGAACCGTAAGAAACTTGTGCCCGACCCTCAGCCAAGGCGGGAGGTTAGTAAGGGAGCATTGATAGCGGCCGCCGCACTGTTTCTTACCTCCTCCGTTCTGGTCGCATTTTGGTTCCTTCAATGAGCAAGCGCGGGATCGACTTCCTAGAAGAATGGATGGCGGACCACCTGCCGAGCGCCTTCACCGACGATCCGGCGGCAATTACCGACCTTGCCGATCAGGCTATTAGGGCGGCGGAAAAAGAAGGCATCAGCCTGGAAGAGATCAGCGAAGAAGTCGGCAGCGTGTTCGACGTCATCTTCGATGCGATGCAGAATCGTGCCGGCGGCGAGGGTGGGGCTCGTACATGATCGCCTAGACCAAGACAAAATAGACCACCGGTGCAAGGATCAGGCAGATCGCCATTGCGATAACTATGGCAATGGCCCGGCGCTCTGCCCGCCGCGAAAGGTCAGCGAAATCATCCTCATTTGCAATCAGGTCAAAGATCGAGCAGCCACCGGGAACCGAATGATTGTCGTTTGCAATTCGGGATGCCGGGACGAGATCTGGTTCACGTTTGCCTCCCTTCGATGATGCCGGCTTCGCCGTCCCGCCCCGGCGAAGCGGAGCGGGATGGTAGAAAGCGGAAATCGATTTTCGGACGCGACAATTCAAAGACCTATGGCGTCCTTTTCGCGTCCAAATGGACGCGCGGCGCTACGGTTTAATGTTCTCTCGCTCATCGTATCCGCAACGAAGGAGGCAGCAATCAGGTCATCGGCATTGAGCCGCAGTGAACCTGCATCGCATCCCATCAAAGCAGCTACTTT
Source organism: Mesorhizobium sp. CNPSo 4688 (assembly GCF_057784295.1). Taxonomy (NCBI): domain Bacteria; kingdom Pseudomonadati; phylum Pseudomonadota; class Alphaproteobacteria; order Hyphomicrobiales; family Phyllobacteriaceae; genus Mesorhizobium; species Mesorhizobium sp. CNPSo 4688. Next base: position 16,925 of record NZ_JBWLUY010000043.1, on the reverse strand, counting down.
TTGGAAGGCTTTCATATCGTTCTCGGTAACATTGGCGCTTCGCATTTTTGTTTTGAGCTCGGCGATGCGTGCTCGTAGAGTCTGAGACGTTCCAATTTCACCCTTGGACATCGTTGTCTCCTCCTGACGTGGTTCGCTCCCCGCCTGGCCACGATCCAACCAACTTTAGCTACGCGTGCAATCGAAGGTTCCGACGTTCGTTAGCAAAGTACGGCAGCGACGTGCGAAGTGTTTCGAAAAGAGACGCTAATGCGGCACAGCTTGCTTCCTGGGAACTGGCAGGAGGTTACTATGATACTTTCACGAGATCGGGATGAAGACGATATGATCGTCCAAGGCCCTAACTGCAAGCGAATGATGATCCGCAAAGGTCGCCTGATAAAAAGCTCCAAGTCTCTGACATGTGAGGGTTGTGGGAATGAGATCCGACTGACTTATTCGTACAAAATGGCAATCTTTGAAAATCGCAGGCCACCATCATAGTTGTCCAGCCAAATGCCAAAGACATGCCGCACGCCAACCGGCTTTCCGAAGGGCGTGCTTGGCTATTTCAGCGAGTAGAAAAGGCCGGCGCCGCTTTGGAGGCTGACCGATTGGCGCCTGCCAGGCAGAGCCAGGCCTGCCCGCGGCCCGATCGATTGCTGTTTCCTAACGTGACGTGTCATCAGCAGAGGATAACTGCGGGTTAGCGGGCACAAGCTGACACTGATCGCTGCGAAGGTAAGGGCGAAACCGTAGCCTGGTCTAACGACCCCGAAATCCCGTAGGAAGGGCAGACCTGGCACGGTAATGGCCGAGCCACCGGCAGCCGATTGGCGCTCCCCAAATTGCCACCTTGCCCCATGGCACAACGAGAGAAAGCAACTAGTGCTGTATTTTGCCAGTGCTTGTGCATAAAGCCTATTTCTCTTCCACGACTTATAGCCCCGTCGCCTAGAAAAATGGTGTAAAGTATTTTGAGCAGGTCTCATTTCCGCCCCGAGATTCAGGGGCTTCGTGCAATCGCAGTGTGCTTCGTTGCCATCTTCCACGTCTGGCCGTTTCTCATTCCGGGCGGATACGTCGGCGTCGACGTGTTTTTTGTCATTTCTGGATATCTCATCACGGGCGTCCTACTCCGTGAGGCAGAGCAAACCGGGAAAATAGACCTGCTCGCCTTTTATGTTCGCCGCGCGCGACGGCTGTTACCCGCTGCTTTGCTCGTGCTTTTACTCGTCGGCCTGCTAACCCCGCTTTGGCTCCCTTCGGCCCTTTGGAGGGACGGGACGAATGAATTGGCGTACAGCGCCTTCCAGTTGGAGAATTGGCGGCTCGCGGCGAAGGCTGTCGATTATCTGGCGGCGACGAGCGCACCAAGCCCGGTCCAGCATTACTGGTCGTTGTCCATCGAGGAGCAGTTCTACATTGTCTGGCCCGGGTTGATCATCGCCGCGTGGTGGCTGTCACACGCGATTCGTGCGTCCTGGCGAACGTCGCTGGTCGCCCTGTTTGGCGCCATCTTTGTTGCATCGCTTGCCGCCTCGGTATGGCTGACACTCACGGATCCAGCACCAGCCTATTTCGTCACCCATACCCGCATCTGGGAGTTGGCGCTTGGCGGCCTGTTGGCCCTCTGCTCGCCGTTACTGGACGAAAGAGCGCTCGGCGAACGGACGCGGCGCCTACTTGGCCTGTTCGGCATCGCTGCAATCCTTGCGGCCGCCTTCCTGTTTTCTGCCAAGACACCTTTTCCCGGCTATGCCGCGATGTTGCCGACCGTAGCGGCCGCGTTGGTCATCCTCTCGGGACAAAGCCAATCCTCATTCAGCGCCTTTTCCCTACTGAAGACGCGGCCGTTCCAGTTCCTCGGCGACGTCTCCTACTCGCTGTATCTCTGGCACTGGCCGATAGTCGTGTTTTTCACACAGCAAACAGGCGAAGCGATCGGCCTGTGGAGTGGCCTGGCTATTCTTTCCCTAAGTGTTGGTCTGGCTGCTGTTTCGAAGATTCATGTTGAGGATCGTTTCCGTTTCCAGCAAACGTCAACACCGTCACGTTTCAAGCTCGTCGGGTTGGCCGCTGTTATTGCTCCCGTCCCGCTGGTGCCACTCGTCGCCTTCTGCGCGGTCTCTATGGAGATTGCGCGACAGCAAGCACTGATATCCAGCAATCCAGGCGATTATCCAGGCGCCAGAGCATTGTTCGCCAACGCACCCGTCCCGAAAGTGGAGGCCTATGCTCCGTCGTTGCCAACGATTAAGAGGGACCTGCCAACAAGGGAAGGCTGCCGACCGCCCTCCGACGGAGTGGAGCCTCTCGGTTGCCAGTTTGGCGACCCAAACGGGGGACTCAAGGTCTTTCTGGTTGGGGATTCGCATGCTGAACAGTGGGTGCCAGCCTTTGACAGGACAGCATCGGATCGTGGCTGGAATGCGAAAAGCTTTACCAAGCCTGGCTGCCCGCTATTCCCGACCATGATCCTGTACGGGGATACTGATCGTCCTTTTCCAGACTGCCTGAGTTGGGGGCAGTACGTGTTGCGAACTATTCAACGGCAAAAGCCGGACATCGTCATTCTGGGGCAGAGAGACAATCTGCGTGCCTATCCCGACGGCGGCAAGCAAGTGCCCGTCAGCGAAAGGCTGGTACAACTGTGGCGCAAAATCGAGGCGTCGGGTGCCAAGGTGATCGTCATCGCCGATACTCCATATTGGGGAGTGAAGCCCGAGCTATGCCTGGCTCGGGACCGTCACTGCTCCATTCCGTATAAGTTCGTCGCGGGGTCCGATCCTCTCGTCCTCGCTCAGCGCCTCTATCCACATGTTGCACTCGTCAATTTCAATGACATCGTGTGCCCAAGCGGCGATTGTCCCGCGGTTATCGGCAATGTCTTTGTCTGGCGCGACACCGATCACCTAACCGCAACCTATTCACGCTCTATGGCCGACATTTTTGGCAGGCGCATCGAGGCTGCAATTGCAGTGAATTAGCTCGGACGCATCAGCCCAATGATCTTTGCGAGCTTTGACCTTGGGCGACCATTGGCGGCAGATTGTTTACGTGGCAGCACCAATGCCGGCCAAGGTTCCACAAGACCGCCCCGGTGCGCAGGTTGGACTGGATCAGGAGCGCCCTCGTGGTCGCGGCGCTTGGCTGCACCATCGTGTTTGCGATGCGGCTGCTGTCCATCCATTTTCCGATGCCGTCCTTTCTGCCGCTGAAGATGCAGATATTCCTGTGCGGGATGCTGCTTGCCGGTATCGTGCATCAGACGCAACCCCGGCCGATCCTCTACCTGGCACTGGCGCTGCTGTTGGCGGCGCTGCCCTTTGGCGGCGACTACGGACTGGGCAAGCTTCTGGTGCGTGAAGCGCTGGTGGCGGGCTTCTTTGCGCTGGTTCTCTACCGCATGCTGCCGGGAAAGGCGGGAACGCTGGCGAGGGCCATCGCCGTGACGCTCAGCAACCGGTTCTTCCATCTGATGGGAGAGCTTTCCTTCAGCATCTACCTGATCCATCTGCTGGTGCTGCAGCCCGTCGCGGCGTTCGTCATCAGCCAATACGGAAACGAGCTGGCGCCGCCGCTGCGCTTCGCGATCGTCGTTGCCGTGGTGCTGCCGACGGTGACGCTGCTGTCCTGGTTCACCTACACTCTGATCGAGGTTCCCGGCCAGAAGGCCGGTCGCTTCGTCGTCCAGCGCTTTGGCCGCAAGGGCGGCGCGGCGGCGCTGGAGAGGACGCCGGCGGAGTAGGGCGCGAAGCCAGCCGGTCTCCTCGAACTGAATCCACCTAGAGCCGGATGATTTCAGGTCGAGTCGACCTGAAATCTGAATCCGGCTCTAAATCAAAGAGATAGAGCATGATGTTGTCCGAAAACCGCTTCACACTTTTCGGCATCATGCTCTAGAACTGGGTCACGCCCTCGCGTGCGCGGCGAAGTGAAAGCCAATACCGCAGCAGGGCGCGGATATTCTTGTCGTAGACATAATGCGCGAATGCCGAGACCGCGATGATCAGGGTGGATGTCGCCAGGATGAACGGCAGGCCGTGCTCGTTCCATGAGATATCGGTCACAGCTTCGACCGCGGCGTTCGAAAGGCGGATGAGCGGCGTGTGAAGGACATAGATGGCGTAGGAAATGTTGCCGGAGAAGAGCGCAATCCAGCGCCAGAAACCGGAAAGCCGCAAGCGCGACGCCACGAGAACGAGCCAGGGCCAGATCAGGACGATAACCACCAGACTGTACAACTGGACATGTTCGGCGGGATCGAAGCACATCAGCGCTCCGCACAGCGCCAGCAGGACCAGCATATAGAGATTGCCGTCCCGGCTGTCCCCGGTCGCATACCGGTTAAGAAAGACCCCGAGAAAGAACGAGAAGGTGATCCGGGCGGGAGCCGCGATCGTGTTGTCCCAGTAGGCGCCGCCGCCAAGCACCACCACCATGCCAGGCCATCAGCACCAGGGCCAGCAAGCCGACGCCCACGATGACGGCCAGCGAACGCGCAACCAGCCTTGTGGCCAAGGCGGCAAAAAAGGCATTGGCGACGAGTTCATAAAACAGCGACCATGCCGGACCATCAAGCGGGAACAGCAGGTCGGGAGCCGTCGAAAGCGCCGGCGGCGTCGGTAGGAAAAGAACGGAAAACCCAAGGGTTGCAAGCAAATCCAGCCGCGAATACGCACCGATCCCTTGCGTCGCGATGATTGCACCGACGCCGATCATCGCCAGGCCGAGTGCGGCGAAGTAGAGCGGGTAGAGCCTGAGAAGACGGGTCTCCGCGAAGCCCCAGAATGACATGCCTTTTCGGAACTTGTCGTCGTAGGCGTGGGCGATCACGAAGCCGCTCAGCAGAAAGAACAGGTCCACGGCGAGGAACCCTGAAGGCGCCAGATCATATCGCCGGCCCGTGTACTCGCTGAAGTGGCCGAGCATAACCAAGACAGCAGCAATGCCCCTAAGTCCATGCAGCGCGTCGAAGTGCGCCGTCCTTGAATCCCGCGTCTCGGTCATCCCGTTTCCGTCAGTTTTACTTTGCCTATCTACGCACTGATTGCTGCGATGCACAAGAAAGTTTTGCGGCGCACACTCAACCGACTGGCCGCGGGGCTGGAAAGCCTGATCATCCCGCAGTCGGGAAAATGGCGTGGGCTGATCATCGCCAGGCGAGGACGGCGAAATGGTGCTGGCCGATCTCGCAACAACCGTCGGCTACTGCCGTCCTATGGCGAGTGGATGGCCAGGAAAAGAACGCCCAACGGCTTCGCGCCGCACAGTGCCTTGAGCATTTACGAGGGCCAAGGTGGTGCAGTGTATGATGGGATTTCTGACGCTGGACGAGACGCAACTGGCGCTGCAGGAAAGCGGTGCGGGCGGGGGAGTAGCTCTTTCCTTCTCCTCTTGTGGGAGAAGGTGGATCGGAGAGCGGCGCCGAGACGATGAGGGGTGTGCCGGCAGAGTGGGGTGTTGGCCTTCCTTGGACCCCCTCACTCGTCGCCCTCGCTAACACCTTCGCTCACGAGGGGAGAAGGTGTTAGCGAATGCACTTCGCTCAATAATCGCCGTTGTAATACCGATCGTCGCAGGGCGCGGTGTAAATCCGGCCGTAGCGATCCTGGTAGCGGCAGAGCTGTTCGCCGCGGCGCTGCGGCGTGGTGGCCTGGCCGATGACGGCGCCAAGCAGGGCGCCGCCGGCGGCGCCGATCACCGTGCTTTTGGTGTTGCCGCCCAGCGCCTGGCCGGCGAGGGCGCCGGCGCCGCCGCCGATCAGCGCGCCGGTGGTTGCCCTCTGCTGCTGTTCGGTCTGGGTCGCGCAGCCTGCCAGAGCGGCAGTCATGAGCACGGCGGCAATGGCTTGTCTGATGATCATCTTGGAACTCCTTTGAAGCCCCAAACGCGGAATGGGGCGAATGGTTGCCAGTTGCTGGCGCATTGCGGCTAAACGGGGGCGCGCCGGCTCACGAAGTGAATCACGGTTTCGCGGGCGTTGATGACGTTGGTTTCCAAACGCAGAAGGGTAGCATTCGACACAAACTGGACGGGAGTTATCAACCAAAGGACAGGTCACCAATTGCTAGCATGTAATCACGGCAGGACAGCACAAGCGATGGACGAGGTTGCAGCGGCCCTAAAAGCCCCCTCAGGCAGGCGCATGGTGCGTGCGGCCCAGTATCTGCGCATGTCGACAGACCACCAGACCTATTCGATAGACAACCAGCGAGATGCCATACGAGACTACGCCGAGATCATGGGCTACGACATTGTCGCAACCTACGAGGACGCCGGTCGTAGCGGTCTCAACCTCGGAGGCCGTCCCGGCCTTCAGCGGTTGCTGGCCGATGTCGAGAACGGAAGAGCCGATTTCGAAACGGTCGTGGTGTACGATGTCAGCCGCTGGGGACGGTTCCAGAATATCGATGAGAGCGCCGTCTATGAGTATCGGTGCCAGATGGCCGGCGTCCGGATCGAATTTTGCGCCGAGCAATTCGCAAACGACGGCAGCATCGGCTCAGATGTACTCAAAGCAATCAAACGCAGCATGGCTGCCGAGCAGAGCAGAATGCTCTCGCAAAAAGTCTTCATCGGCCAGGCGAGGTTGGTCCGGCTGGGCTTCCGGCAAGGCGGCAAGGCCGGCTATGGCCTGCGGCGCTTGCTTGTCAGTCAACACGGCCGCTCAAAGGGCATCCTTTCATCCTACGAATACAAGAGCCAGCAAACGGATCGAATAGTTCTGGTGCTCGGACCGCCTGACGAGATTGCGACAGTGAGGTGGATCTTCAGTCACTTTGTCAGAACACGCAAGACAGAGCTGGAGATGGCAAGACTGCTCAACAAGCGCGGCGTGCTCAGCGATTTGGGGCGACCATGGACCCGAGAATCCGTGCACTCGGTGCTGACCAACGAAAATTACATTGGCAACAGCGTCTGGAACAAGCATTCGGCCCGGCTGAGAAGCCATCAAGTCCACAATCCCCCGGAACAGTGGGTGCGGGTGGAAAACGTCCTGGAGCCTATCGTCGACCGCAAACTGTTCAACCGGGCGCAGATGGTCCTCAAGACCATCTATCGCCACATGACCAATGACGAGATGCTGGCCGCCCTTAGGGCACTTTTGGCTCGCCGTGGCGCCTTGTCGTTAGCCATGATCGACGCCGATTCCGAATGCCCGCCGTCGCAACGCTACCAGTGGCGTTTTGGAACCATTGTCAAAGCCTATGAACTGATCGGATACGAGCCATCCAAAAACTACCGCTACATCGGCGTGAACCGGCGCCTGGAAACAATGAGGCTGCAGGTTATCCGGGATCTGGTGGGCGCGATGGAAAGGCTGGGCGGGGTTGCTGCCCATGACATGGCGACAGACCTCCTGCGGATAAACGAGGAGATCACCGTGGCGATCGCGATCGGACGATGCAGGGTTTCCGGCTTCGGCTATCCACGCTGGTTTTCGAAGGCCGATCAACGGCCGCTACCGGATATTTTCGTCCTGATCCGTATGAATCCCGGCGACCTGACCATTCGGGACTATTTGATTGCTCCTGCGCATGAGATCGCGGGCAAATCGGAACTGCACGCCATCAATGGGGCACTGCTGGACACCTATATTTTTCCCACGCTCAACCCAATTATCAGGCTGGCAGAGCGAGAGCCTGTCGGGGGGGCGACTTGGTAGTCAAACGCTTAGCCAAGGACGCCGCCTACCGTGCGCTGGAAAATGGCGGCGACAGACATGCGAGGAATATTGCAGCTGGCGCAATAGGGTCCAAAAAGAGGCTTCGTTCGCACGAATTTTTGGCGACCTACGATACGGAATGCAAACGCATGCGCGATTTCGTCACCGAAGCGGCAAAGTCTGAACAGAGCCTGGACCGGATCGTCGCGGCGCTCCACCTGATGATGCGCGACAAGGAGTTTTGCACCATGTTGGTGTCTGAGGGCTTCGGGACAATGCCAAGGCTACTGGCACATAGGTTGGGTGGCGCGACCCGCGAGCCGCAAATGTTCTGCCCTCCCGGGAAACCCGCTTCCGAGAACGGCGAGAACCGGAAACCCGTTAACGGAATTTGCCCTGATGTCCTCGACCTGCTTCGGGACGCGCCGGTGAAAACAAAAATCTTCGGGTTTCTCCAGAAGGTTCTGCCAGTCAGGCAATTGGAGATTGCCCGGCTGATGGTGGCGATGGACCGGGTCAGGATCACCTACGCGAGGCTACTCGTCGCTCTGACACCACAAGCCCTGCTGGCCAAAGATTGTAATCTCTCAACGATCACCACACAGGCTGAAGACCAGCGCGGCGCGATGGTGTTCGAAGTCAGCACGCTGAGTCTTGCGGTTCTAAGCGCCGTGGAAAATCGTGGCCAAGTGGGCCTGGAGCTTGTCGCAGCCAACCGTTTTTTCGACCGGATGATGGATAATTCCAAAGTGGTGCGATATCTCGCCCGGAACTTTCCGGGTCATTTTGAAGAGTTCCACCGCTTGTCGATGCCATGCCTCGAACAAAGGGGCTAGACATGCCCGCCCGGGTTTCGACGGTGGCTTTTTTAGGTCAGGTTGGAACATCCGACGCGCTCTTGTAGTTGGTTTCTTGCGGTGGGGTGAACGGCTTTCTTGTCCACTGCAGATCGCCCTCCGCGGACGATCGAGGCCGGCTGCCGTCTAACCCCTCAAGGTCCGGCAGCGGGGTTTTTTGATGAGCGGACAGGACTACCCCCAACCGGCCCGCTGCCACCTCCTGGCGCGAAATTTTTGTGTGCTGCAGGAACCGCACGAGGACCCCGAAGTTAATGAGACCGCGGACCGAAGCCTCCGCATCAGCACTGTGCGTGTTGGGAGTTGCAATGCCTATTTCAGATGACATGCGAGACGAGGATTTGGAATTTGAATGCCCAAACTGCGGCTGTCTGATCGTCAAGAAGGGCTCTTGGCTTAAAGCTATTTCCGCTTTCACCTGCACCCAGTGCGAGACAAAGTGCGGATTGGTTACCCTGCCAAAGTTGCACTTTTCGAACGGAAGAAGAAGAGTTCTGATCGGGCCGTCTAATAGACCGTTATCGGCTGGAGCGAGAGCGCCAAAAGGGCTGCCAGTCTTGCCGCGATCTCGCGAATTGGCGCTACAGAGCCAGCTTTTACTCCACGATCTTCCAATACGAATCCTTGCGGATCACCTTGCCGTCGCGGAACGTGTAAAAGTCGCAACCCCGGACCTCCTTTTTCACGCCGTCGCGGGTGGTGCCGGTGAGGATCCATTTCGACATGCCGGTCTCGGCAGCCGCATCGACGAAATGCTGGCCGTCGCCGTAGTGGACGTCGGGCAGGCCTTCGAAGCGTGTCGCCAGCGCGTCGCGCACGTTCCGCTTGCCCTCGAAGCGTGAGCCCCAGGGGTTGCTTCCCCTCGGCATCTCCAGGACGCAGTCCTCGGCAAAGAACGCCATGATGCCATCGAGGTCGTGCGCGTTGAAGGCATCGCATAGCTCCGTCAGTGTCGATCGAATGTCCATTCGCCCGTCTCCTGGATAACCGATAGCGTGCGGGTTCGAAGTAGGTCACTGGCGACGGGACCGGTCAAGACCTCCGACACGCTGCCCGCTAGCGAATGGCCGGAACTTCCTTCCAGGGAGGTTGTTATGCCGTTTCCCAGCCCGTTCTTTCAGCGGTCCGTGCTGGGGGAGCCCGCGCCGCCTACGCCCTAGGCGAGCGCGGGCATTTGATTTGAACGCACCGCAACCAAACCTTCCGCCGCTCATTGACATGGCAAGCCCCCGGCGCACTCCAGAAGACTTGCCCGCCCGTTTCCGCATTCGGGCGGGTCTTTTTTCGCGTTGGCTTTTTAGCGTGGCTTAATGTTCCGTTTACCGTGAGCGCGCATCCTTTTATGGCGCGGCAATGTTTCAGTACCGCGCGGCTCAGGCAACAACTCGTCCTCGCTGGACCCCTGAGAGTGACGAGAGCGAGGTTGCAACCGACAACCGACATCTTCAACGTTCGTTGAACTCGCGCCGGTTGATTCCGGCTACTCCAGACCGATTGCCCGCTGGCCCAAGCCGGCGGGCCTTTTGTTTTGCCGGCGTATAGGTCGGGAGACTCAGGTTGCTCCGCCAAGCTTAACGCTAGCATCCCGTCCAGCACGTACGATCCAAATTTGTGAGTTGCTGGAACATCTCGAAACGTCCGAAATTGTACCATCGCACTGATCACCAGTGCGTCCCCTGCCCACTTGCCCGCTGGGCCAACCCGGCGGGCCTTTTGGGCCCAGGAGAGAAGCCCGCTGTCTGCTCCCAGACGGCGGGCTTTGTTGTTACCTACGGAACCACAAAAAGCCCGCGAAGTTAGTTCAGGGCAGCGGTATGGGTCCCGCTGCCGACTGGTCCCGCAAGACAGTCGGGCCCGCGCTGCCCTCACGGCGCGGGCCGCTTGCCCCGCAGCAGGATTTCTGGGGTAGCGAACGGAGATGCTAACCGACTGCGACTGGCGTTACATCCAAATAGAGTGGGTCTCGCAGATTCAGGTACCCGGGGTCAAAGTCTGCCATCTCGCATAAGGCGTCCCAGTTCAGAATGACCAGCCGCCCTTCTTTGTGCTCCAAAAGCCCGTCAGCACGCAGCTTCTTCAACATACGATTGACGTGCACTACGCTCGCGCCGATTGTCTCGCCGATCTGAACTTGAGTTAGCGGTAACGGATAAGAATGGTCCCTTACCAGCCCCATGACCCTCATGCGCACGTAAAGCTCACAGGCGAGGTGGGCTAACCGGCCCACCACATCATGCCCCCCCAATACCTTGACCCAGGCGCGCGCGACCGCCGCGTCTACCAAACTTTCCCGCCAAAATAGATTTGCCAGGCGAGGTGATTTACGCACAACCTCGAGAATGTCGTGGTGTGAAATCACCGCAATCTTGCTTCTACCGATCGACGCAAGTGTGTGATCCATGATCCTTAGATGCAAGCCTTGGAGATCGGGTATATCGCCGGGGACATGGATTGAGAGCGTTTGCAGGTTGCCGGTGTTCAAAACGCTATAGCGTCGCAGGAGCCCCTCAACCACCAAGCGGCTGGGTTCGTCCCCTTCCTGCGCAATCTGCTCACCGGGCTGCAACTGCTTACCCACAAGCACCATCGCTTCGACGCTCTCGCGATCATCTGATGAAAGACGACCTAGGCTTTCGAGCTTTCGGATCAGCGGTGTCGTCAAGTCGGACATCGCTAACCTTAGCATTTTGTCACCACTCCCGTCCTGTTCTACAACTGGGGCGGCCACCACAGGATTATCGGCGGGCAGGCTTTCGTTAGAGCCGAGCCTCAGGCATTATTTTTCAGCGTCGGCAAGGCTGAATTCGTGCGTGCTTCTCGCATCCTCATCGACCACACGAAACCAGCGTCCCTGAAGAGCTCGAGGCGACGCTCGTTGCCCAGTGACTTTCTCTACCGCTGATATCGGATCATCGGCGTCTGTGGCATGAGACAAGACAAGCTCGTCTCCATGCCACTCTTCTACTTGGTATGCTGGCATCCTGGCTTACCTATCGCTTCCCCAGAGCCTTCGCTTCCCGCTCCAGCGTCGCGCGATTGTTCCCGTGCTTGGCGATCAGGTCCTTCACCTGCTGGGGCGTGATCCCTCCCTTTTTGGCGAAATACTGGACCTCATAATCGTCGTCGGCTGAAACACGGTCCCGATCGCGAGAATCCCGCTTGCTCTTGTCGTCGGCCATATCGAATCCTCCTTCGCTCCCCGCAACGTCCGGTTGACATGTTTGTTGCACCAAGAAGCCGATTTCCGGTTTTGGAACTATTTTAGCTTAAGCTTATTTAATGACGGCGGTGGGAGTGTGCGTGCATGCGAAGCGATGGTGAGCGGTTGAGGTTCATCAAGCCGCAGGAACCGATCCTGGTCGAGGTTGCCCCGATCAGCGACGACTGGCTGCACGAGATCAAATATGACGGCTTTCGCACCCAGCTGGTGCTGGATTGGGCCGGCGGCCGTGCCTTCACCAAGACCGGCCATGACTGGTCGAAGCGCTACTGGCCGATTGTCGCCGCGTTGGAGAAGCTGCCGGCCAAGGCGCTCATCCTCGACGGCGAGATGGTCGCGCCCGAGCCGGACGGTCGGCCGAACTTCCATGAGATCCACTCGCGCATGGCCTGGAACGCCGAACTGCTCGCGTTCGTCGCGTTCGACATCCTGCACAGGGACGGCCAGGACCTGCGCACGCTGCCGGTGATCGATCGCAAGGCGATCCTGTGGGGTCTGGTCAAGCCGGCCGACGGTATCATCCAGTACAGCCAGCACGTCGAGGGTGGCGGCGCTGCATTCTATGAGGCGGCAGAGAAGATGGGCCTCGAGGGCATTGTTTCGAAGCGCCGGGGTAGCCCATACCGCAGCGGCGATTCCGATGGCTGGGTAAAAACGAAATGCTGGGATGTCGATGATCTCGACCTGATCGGCGTCAAGCGCAAGGCCGGCAAGCAGACCGAGGGCCTGTTCGCCCGGGAAGGCAAATATGTCGGCAAAGCCGTGATCGCCACCGGTCGCGCAATCAAGGAGCGGCTATGGCAGCGGATCGAGCGCGATCGCGCCGCTCAGCCGCCAGCTGGCGTCCCGGCCGCGGCGGCCGATAGAGACGTCGAATGGGTGAAACCAGGTATCAAGGCCCGCGTGAGAACGCTCCGCGGTGAGCCCAAACTACGCCACGCCTCGGTCCAGGATTTTTGGGAAGAATGAGCAAGCGCGGGAGTGATTTTCTCTACCATTGGATATCAGACCGGTTGCCTGACAATGCCATTGTCGACCCGGTCTTGCTGGTTATCGATATGACAGTGGACGCGAAACGGGAGGCGGAAACCCAAGGCATTCCGGGGCAGGAGATCGATGAGGAAATTGGCCTGGTCTTCGAGGCCATCATGCAGGGATTGCGCTAGGACTGGATGAAAGGGAGCGGCTCGGTAGCCCATATCTTTTGATATTGAAAACCGCCGCTAGCCGCTCTTATAAAATTCGACGTTGCCATTGCTTTTCGTAGGGAGGCTGTGATGGATAACGTGATCCCAATCCGCAAGACCCGCGCTTGCGTTGAAGTGGTCGAAGCCTGCGGCGAATGGTTTGTCCGTGTGGTCGAGGAAGACCAGGAACTTACCCGATCATTCGAGCTTCAAAGCTACGCGCTCGCCTTCGCTGAAGGCCAGCGGATACGACTAGGACTCGCCGACTTCAAACGACTCTAGGGCTTCTTCAGTATGCGCGCTTCGCGGAAGAGCGACGACCAGTTGTACGGGCCAAGGAAGCTAACAAGCTCTGTGGCTTGTGCAGGGGTGATACCGGTGTCAGTCACCAGACGCCGCGCGGCAACGCCGCTCGCTGTTTCGGGCGGCTTGCCTAACTCGTCAACCATGTTGGATGTCCCTTCCAACTGACCCAACGTCAGCCGGCAGGGAATGGTTCCGGAGGCGGGCGCGGCTAGTTTGCCACTTGCCGCCGGCGCCCTGGTCAAGGGGAGGCTAATCTATCCTAAGAAGGGGTTTGTAAGTTTGACAGACCCAGCCACAGGGAGGAATATCCGAGCGGGGTGGATATGGGGCATGGCCTTTCGTCGGCTAGGCGCGATTGCTTTTGGTGTGGCGTCCTTCATCGGCAGCGTTCACGCCCAAGATTCCTGTGACCCTAACTACACCGGGGCCTGTGTTCCAATCGCCACCGATGTCGATTGCTCCTCTGGAAAGGGAAATGGTCCGGCATATGTGCGCGGGCCGGTCACGGTCGTTGGCTCGGATATCTATGACCTCGACCGTAACGGCGACGGGATAGGCTGCGAAAACGGCTAGAGGTTACGCCGCCAGCCCTGGGGTGAGCATAAGATGCGCGAAGTCCGAATTCTAAAGAGGATGAGCACCCGCGGCATTAACTTCCTCGGGCTCACCGTTCTTTCCAAGCGAGGGGTTCGCATCACGTGACCACGCAATGCCCCGGCACGTTCCCCCGCCAAGCCGTTTGCAAGCAACCTTCGCGCCAGGACTTTCGCCGAGGCGCTGTCAAGCGCGGCGCGCAGAGTATATTAGCGATCGGGAACATACGGCTCCTGCGGGCGTTTATCGGTGATCGGCCCTCTCGGAGGTTTGCTATGCGAAAACTGTTACTTGCTTCGGTGATTGCCATCGCCTCCGCCGCAGCCACGGTCGTGCCTGCGGATGCACATGGCATCGGCTTTTTTGGTCCGTTCGGCGGCTTTGGTCCGTTCGGCGGTGGCCCCTTCTACGGCGGCGGCCCGTTTTACGACTATGGCGGCCGCTATTACGGCCCCCGCTATCGCGATTATTATCCCGGCTACGTGGCCCGCTACCCACATCGCTACTATTACCGGCATCATCGTCATTGCCACGTGAAGTGGGTGAGGCACTGGCACCATCACCACCGGGTGCTGGAACGCGTTCGGGTTTGCCGTTACTGACAAGGCCGGACATTGGCTGCGGTTGCGCGTAGGACCCGCGCGGGTTGACTTGTTCTCTCTCCGTTCCCATGTTGGCCGTTCCCCTGCCATCATGGAGCGATTGCTGAAATGTGTGGACGCGTTTTCGTCAAATCGACAATCCCCGACATGGTTCGACGATTCGAATTCGCGCATGCCGGCGATATCGAGCGGCTGGGCAATGGCTTTCCGATCTGGAACGGTGCGCCGAGCCTGATCTATCCGATCATCATCCGTGAAGAGCTTTCTATCAGTATGGCCGGCTTTGTTTCGGCCAAATGGGGCTTGGTGCCCGGCTGGACGCGCGACGGCGGTCAACGCGCGCTGCGAGACCGTCTCAACCAATGGCCTGTTTCCAAGGCTGAGTTAGCATCTCTTAAAGTTGAAATTGGTGCAAGAGTGAAGAAAAAATCTGGTAAATTCTGTCGGCTGGCGCCCTGCAACAGGTCGTAGACTGCTATTCTATAAGCAAGATTTACTCCGTTATTTCCCGCGCTGTGCGGAGCCGACGATACGAGACAGCGAATTGACCGAACGCCCTGGCCGCGCGGCTGGAAGCCGCCAGTAGACGCACGGGCCGCATGCGGGCAAGGGAATGAACGCTCGCTGGCAGCTAGTATTTACCCGCTATGATTTTCTTGGATCCAGCTTATCGCGTACCGCTACATCTCATTGGAGCCGATCACGCCCGCTTCGCCCTCAGAGAGGTTAGTCCGTGACGGCCCCGCAGGGGTGAATACGACACCAGCCACCTCAAACGCATGAAGAAGGGCGGCGAGCTTCATGGGACGCGGAATCCTCCGCCCGTTTTCAAAGTCGCGAATTGTTCCTTCGCTCAAACCGCTCTTGGAAGCGAGCCGCACCTGAGACCAGTTCAATAGCGCCCGTGCCGCCCGCGACTGCTCTGGTGTCATCACGACTATCGAACCGCTTTCGCCACTGCCGTCCCAGCTGACGCCGTGCCTGATGTCGTCCGCCATGACCGTTCCTCCTGGGAGAGAACAGCGGCTGACAGCGAATGTTCCATCTCGCTTATATAAGAGACAGCTACGGAGCCGAACCGGACAATGAGACATTGAGCCCGCCCGTCAGGTCCTAGTCATCAGCCTGACTTTTGAGAGCCTTCGCTGAGCGAGTCTGCCAGCCGCCTCTGCGAGGTGATTGCCAAAGGCTTCGGTGACGAATGCAAGGGTCATCAAGTCGATCAAAAAATCGTCGATCGCACTCGAGACCGCATTTGACCGCCCCTCGATCTGACGCAACGAAGTTCGCGCCTCTTCCAGCGCGGCGTGCGGATCGCCCGCATCCAGCAACGCTTCAAGTCTATCAAAAGCCTTCAACTTAACCCCCGTCTCCGTCCGCGCGCGCCCTCAACGCGGCGGCCTGAATAAATTTCCCCGTCGGGAGGAAAAAAGTTCCGCGCCGGGTTCGGCGGCGATATCATTTTCGGGTAGGGTTACCGATAAGCGGAGTTTTTCGCTTCACGGGCGCTTGCGCTCGCGCTCGGCCGGCGCGATGGTCATTCCGCGCTTGCTCATTGGAGGAACCAAAAAGCGACCAGAACGAAGGAGACAAGAAACAGCGAGGAGGCCGCTACCAATCCCCCCTTGCTCACGCCTCGCCTTGGCTGAGGGTCGGGGACAAGTTTTTTAGGGTTCGGCAGTTCGTTCATGCCATAGGGCATTCGAAATCCCCCATTTATTGCTCGGCGCCGGCGGTCACTTCTTGCAATCAGGGATCTTTTTCAATGCATCGTTCGCTTCCGCCTCAGTCTTATATATGGTTTTCGATAGCTTTATAACGAGGGTTCCGTCAGGCTCCTTCGTGACCACCTCACACTGCTTCGACACGGCATCCTTAGCGACCCAATATTGGGCCGTGTCTGCAAATACCGGTGCTGGAAACTGAATGAGCAGCGCAGCTGCGACTGCGATTCCGCGTAGCATTTTCTTCTACTCCCTTTGGATCAACAAGCGAGACTGATTTAGACCCGAAAGCCTGGTTTCGCGTGCTGATACGCAAGCTTTCTAGCCGCCTGCTCCAAGGCCGTACGATTGTCGCCGCACCTTCGGATCAGAGATCGAGCCTCAGGCATAGTCAGCTGAAATTTCCTCGCGATGTGTGCAACCTCATATGCCTCGTCAACTGATGCGCAGTCGCGGCCGTGATAGTCACCGTTGTTCTTGTCGTCCGTCATGGCCGTATCCTCCTATCGAAAGGAACCAAAGCCTCGCCCAAAAGTTCCGATTTGCTCCTACCGTTTCTTTGGCAGCACCGTTGACGTCGATTCAGACGGCTTTGTCGGCGGTCTGACCGCTGGTTACAATTGGCAGGCGGGGCAGATCGTTTTCGGCGTCGAAGGTGACGTGTCTTACGCCAATATTCACGGCAGCGTCCTCAAGGTTCCGTTTGTACCGCCTTGCGGGATCGAGGGCTGTTCGGCGGACATCGATTGGTATGGCACAGGCCGTGCGCGCGTCGGCTATGCCT
>NZ_JBWLUY010000042.1:0-21330 GCF_057784295.1 Mesorhizobium sp. CNPSo 4688 | reverse complement strand
ACACAACGATCGACGGCACGCCGACCTGACGGGCAAGCAGGATGTGCTCGCGGGTCTGCGGCATCGGGCCGTCGGCAGCCGAAACCACCAGGATCGCGCCGTCCATCTGCGCGGGACCGGTGATCATGTTCTTCACATAGTCGGCGTGGCCGGGGCAGTCGACGTGGGCATAGTGGCGGTTGGCCGTCTCGTATTCGACGTGCGCCGTCGAAATGGTGATGCCGCGGGCCTTCTCTTCGGGCGCCGCATCGATCTGGTCGTAGCGCTTGTATTCGCCAAAATACTTCGTGATCGCCGCCGTCAGCGACGTCTTGCCATGGTCGACGTGACCAATCGTGCCGATGTTCACATGAGGCTTAGTGCGCTCGAATTTACCTTTTGCCATGTGATTTCTCCAATCTGCTCGCCCATACGGGCCTTGAATTAAGTTACCGCTGCAACCCGTTCGGGTTACGCGTATTTCTTCTGGACTTCCTGGGCGACCGCGGTCGGCACAGGCTCGTAGTGATCGAACTGCATCGTGTAGGCCGCGCGGCCCTGGCTCATCGAGCGCAGGTTGTCGACGTACTTGAACATGTTGGCCAGCGGCACCATCGCGTTGATCACGACAGCCACGCCACGCGCTTCCTGGCCCTGGATCTGGCCACGACGGCCGTTCAGGTCGCCGATGACGCTGCCGACATAATCTTCCGGCGTCACGACTTCGACCTTCATGATCGGCTCGAGCAGCTGCACGCCAAGCTTGGGCGCAGCTTCACGGAAGCAGGCGCGGCCGGCGATTTCGAAGGCGAGCACCGAGGAGTCGACATCGTGGTAAGCGCCGTCGATGAGCGTCGCCTTGACGCCGATCATCGGGAAGCCGGCGAACGGGCCGGACGTCATGACGCTGTTGATGCCCTTTTCGACACCCGGGATGTATTCCTTCGGAACCGCACCGCCGACGATCTTCGATTCGAACTCGAACTCCGAGCTCTCCGGATTCGGCTCGAACAGCAGCTTGACGCGAGCGAACTGACCGGTACCGCCGGTCTGCTTCTTGTGCGTGTAGTCCTGCTCGTGCTTGCGGGTGATCGTCTCGCGATAAGCCACCTGCGGCGCGCCAACATTGGCCTCAACCTTGAACTCGCGACGCATGCGGTCGACGATGATGTCGAGGTGAAGCTCACCCATGCCCGAGATGATGGTCTGGCCGCTTTCCTCGTCGGTCTTGACGCGGAAGGACGGATCCTCGGCGGCCAGGCGGTGGAGGGCGAGGCCCATCTTTTCCTGGTCGTTCTTGGTCTTCGGTTCGATGGCGATCTGGATGACCGGATCGGGGAATTCCATGCGCTCGAGGATGACCGGGTGCAGCGGATCGCTGAGCGTATCGCCGGTGGTCGTGTCCTTCAGGCCAGCCAGGGCGACGATGTCGCCGGCAAAAGCCTCTTCGACGTCGGCGCGCGAATTCGCATGCATCTGCAGCATGCGGCCGATGCGCTCTTTCTTGCCCTTGACGGTGTTGTCGAGCGAGACGCCCTTGGTCAGCTTGCCCGAATAGATGCGGGCAAAGGTCAGCGAGCCGACGAACGGGTCGTTCATGATCTTGAAGGCCAGCATCGACAGCGGCTCGTTGTCGTCCGCATGACGCTCGATCTCGGCGTCGGTCTTGGCGTCGACACCCTTGATGGCAGGAACATCGGCCGGCGACGGCAGATATTCGACGACGGCGTCGAGCAGCGGCTGCACGCCCTTGTTCTTGAAAGCCGAGCCACAGAACATCGGGAAGAACTTGACCGCGATCGTACCCTTGCGGATCAGCGCGCGGATCTCGTCATTCGAAGGCATCTTGCCTTCGAGGTAATTTTCAAGCGCCGTCTCGTCCATTTCGACGGCGGCTTCGATCATCTTCTCGCGGAATTCCTCGGCTCGCGCCTTGAGGTCGGCCGGGATCTCGACGACGTCCCAGGCAGCGCCCAGCGTCTCGTCGCGCCAGACCAGCGCGTTCATCTCGACGAGGTCGACGACACCCTTGAACTCGGTCTCGGCGCCGATCGGCAGCTGCATGACGACGGCATGCGCACCGAGGCGCGAACCGATCATCTCGACCGAGCGGTAGAAGTCGGCACCGATCTTGTCCATCTTGTTGCAGAAGATCATGCGCGGAACGCGATACTTGTCGGCCTGGCGCCAGACAGTCTCGGTCTGCGGCTCGACACCGGCATTGGCGTCGAGCAGCGCAATGGCGCCGTCGAGCACGCGCAGCGAACGCTCGACTTCGATGGTGAAGTCGACGTGTCCGGGAGTGTCGATGATGTTGAAGCGGTACATCTTGCCGTCACGGCCCTTCCAGAAGGTCGTGGTGGCGGCCGACGTGATGGTGATGCCGCGTTCCTGCTCCTGCTCCATCCAGTCCATGGTGGCAGCGCCGTCGTGCACTTCGCCGATCTTGTGCGACTTGCCCGTGTAATAGAGGACGCGCTCGGTGGTCGTCGTCTTGCCGGCGTCAATATGCGCCATGATACCGAAATTGCGGTAGTCTTCGATTTTATATTCGCGGGCCATCGTGGATGCCTTCTCAGTCTCGTTCGCGCTTACCAGCGGTAGTGCGCGAAAGCGCGGTTGGCTTCTGCCATCTTGTGGGTGTCTTCACGCTTCTTCACGGCCGTGCCGCGGTTGTTGGCCGCGTCCATCAGCTCGCCGGAGAGGCGGTCGACCATCGTGGTCTCGTTGCGGTTGCGCGCGGCTGCAATCAGCCAGCGGATCGCCAGGGCCTGACGGCGCTCGGGGCGCACATCGACCGGAACCTGGTAGGTGGCGCCGCCGACGCGACGCGACCGGACTTCCACATGCGGCGCGACATTGTCGAGCGCCTGATGGAAGACGGTGACCGGCTCCTGCTTGGTCTTCGACTGAACCTGGTCGAGCGCGCCGTAGACGATGGTCTCGGCGACCGACTTCTTGCCGTCATACATGACGGCGTTCATGAACTTGGTAACGATCAGATCGCCGAACTTCGGATCCGGGTTGATCTCACGCTTTTCTGCACTGTGACGACGGGACATGGCTTTTGTCTCTCAATCTCTCATAGCCCGGCGCTGTCAAAAAAAGCGCCGAAGCCGGAAAACCTTACTTCGGACGCTTCGCACCGTATTTCGAACGGCGCTGCTTGCGGTTCTTCACGCCCTGCGTGTCGAGCACGCCGCGGATGATGTGGTAGCGCACGCCCGGAAGATCCTTGACGCGACCGCCGCGGATCATGACCACGGAGTGTTCCTGAAGGTTGTGACCTTCGCCGGGGATGTAGCCGATCACTTCAAAGCCGTTGGTCAGGCGGATCTTGGCCACCTTGCGCAGTGCCGAGTTCGGCTTCTTCGGCGTCGTTGTATAGACGCGCGTGCAGACGCCCCGCTTCTGCGGGTTCTGCTGCATGGCCGGGACCTTGTTGCGCTTCACCGGCGCAATGCGCGGCTTGCGGATCAGCTGGTTGACGGTAGGCATTAAACCCTCTTGTCTCTCAATTCCGTGTCTCGCCCGGTCAGGGCCGCTCAAAGCGTCAATTCCATACGCAAATTTCGGGCCATAAACCGCGCCTCGCGGTCCTGCCCGAACAAAATGCAGAGGAAGCGGAAACCGCCTCATGCGCGCCGGAAATGTCTTTTCGCTCGTAAAACGAACCCTGTTTGAGGCAAACTCCAAAGCGTGTCGCTTCGGAAGGGAGAGCCTCACATCGGTTCTGACTGGGCGGCTTCTACTCGCAAGACCGTGAACCGTCAACCCCGGCACGCCAAATATTGCGCGCTGACCAAGGCTTGGCAGCCATGCGAAAAACGCATGTAATTTTCTTTCTTAAGTTTGCAAGGGGAAGGAAGAAAGTGACCGGCTTGCGGCTGTCCTGCACCGCCGCTTCGTGGCAAAAGGCGCCATGGACAGCCCCAAACCCCTTGCCCGCCCGAATCTCAAGAGGAATCAGCCCGTGAACGACAATGAGGAGCGCCCGGTCACCATCATCACCGGCCGCGTCTGGAAAAAGAAGGGCGGCAAGCCGGAAGGCGTCCATGTGATGCTGGTTGCCCCCGACGACGATTCGGCCGTGCGCCGTGCCCTCGAATCGCTCGCCGCCGAAGGCTATGCCGAGGCCGAGCTCGACCAGATCGGCGACATGGAGGGCGAGCCCGACGATGAGCCGCATCTGTCGGCCTTCCAGGGCGCACTCGAAGGCGAAGTATCGATCGTGACGTTCGAGGTCCCGCTGTAAGCCTGAGAATCGGGTTCGGCTCGCACTTGTCACCTCGCCGGCTTGCCCGGCACCGGTTCTCTGCTAAGAACCAGGCAACTTAAGAACAGCCCAAATTCCAATCTGCGGAGTCCCCATGTCCTCCAACAATGGTCCCATCAAGCTCGGCATCGTCGGCGTGGGCAAGATCGTGCGCGATCAGCATCTGCCGGCGGTGGCCAAAGATGGGGATTACCGCCTGATCGCCGCCGCCAGCCGGCACGGCAAGGTCGATGATATCCCGAACTTCCCGACCATAGAGGCGATGCTCGACGCGGTGCCTGAACTCGAGGCCGTGTCGCTGTGCATGCCACCGCAGTATCGCTACGACGCTGCGCGCACGGCACTGATCGCGAAAAAGCATGTCTTCCTCGAAAAGCCGCCGGGCGCCACCGTCAGCGAGGTCGAGGATCTGAAGCGGCTGGCGCAAGCTAATGGGGTTACGCTGTTCGCCAGCTGGCATTCGCGCTACGCGCCGGCGGTGGAGGCCGCGCGGACATTTCTGAGCTCAGCCAAAATCAGCTCGGCGGCAATCGTCTGGAAGGAAGATGTCCGCCGCTGGCACCCGAACCAGGACTGGATCTGGGCTCCGGGCGGTTTCGGTGTCTTCGATCCCGGCATCAACGCGCTGTCGATCGTGACACACATCCTGCCGGCAATGTTCATCACCTCGGCGGTGCTCGACTTTCCCGAAAACCGCGCCTCTCCGGTTGCCGCCCATGTCAATTTCCGCACCTCCGATGGGTTGCCGGTGACGATGGAACTCGACTGGCTGCAGACCGGCCCGCAGAGCTGGGACATCCTGGCAGACACCGATAAAGG
The DNA here is from genome assembly GCF_057784295.1 of Mesorhizobium sp. CNPSo 4688. Taxonomy (NCBI): domain Bacteria; kingdom Pseudomonadati; phylum Pseudomonadota; class Alphaproteobacteria; order Hyphomicrobiales; family Phyllobacteriaceae; genus Mesorhizobium; species Mesorhizobium sp. CNPSo 4688. The sequence goes on along the minus strand of NZ_JBWLUY010000042.1, from coordinate 16,256 downwards.
CAAGATGGTGCTGTCCGGCGGCGGCACCAGGCTGGCCGTCGACGGCAAGGTGGTTCACGACGAGCCGGAGGCCGAATATCCTGAACTCTACCGCCGCTTCGCCGAGACCGTGCGCGCCGGCATTTCCGATGTCGACCTGGCACCCCTCCAGCACGTCGCCGACGCCTTTATGCTCGGCAAGCGCAATGTGGTGGAAGCGTTCTTCGACTGAGCTGAGCGACAGACCCCGCTGCCGATAGCCTTACTCGACGATCGCAATGGCAAAGCCGTCATAGCCCTTGGCGCCGACGGTCTGGATGGCGGTGCCGTCCAGGCGCTTCTCACCGCCGATGAAGGAGAACGCTGCGCGCGCGCCTTCGACATAGGCGTCACGGCCATCGTCGTTGAGCACCGTACCGTCTCGGACGACGTTGTCGCAGATGATAACTGTGCCTGGCCGCGACAGCCGCATCGCCCATGACAGATAGTTGGGATTGTTCGGCTTGTCGGCGTCGATGAAGATCAGGTCGAACGGACCGGCATTTTCAGCAGCCAACGTCTCAAGCGACTGCAGCGCCGGACCGGTTCGCAGGTCGACCTTGTCCGACACCCCTGCCCGCTCGAAATTCGAGCGCGCGACCTTTGCGTGGTGTGGATCGAGTTCAAGCGTCACGACCTTGCCTTCGGCCGGCAGCCCCCTTGCCATCCAGATGGTCGAGTAGCCGCCAAGCGTGCCGATCTCCAGCACCTTCCTGGCACTGCTGATGCGCACCAGAAGCGACAGCAGCTTGCCCTGCGCGGCCGAGACGTCGATCGCCGGCAGGCCCTGTTTGCGATTGGTTGCGATCACCGCGTCAAGCACGGGATCCGCTTCGAACAGCGAGGAGACGATGTAGTCGTCGACAGCCGTCCAGGTCTTGTTGGTCATGGTTCTTCCTCTTTCGTAAGGCCAAAACGCGAAAAGGGGCCACTTGGCCCCTTTCCTTCTTCTCGTCCGACCGCGCTTACTGTGCGGCGTTGACCATGTCGGTCAGCATCGGATCGGCGACTTCGACACCGGAGGCCTTGCGGCGCTCGTCGATGATCAGCTCGTCGCGCGAGGTGGCGATGCGCCGGATCTGGCTCATCGTGCCGCCAGTACCGGCCGGGATCAGCCGGCCGACAATGACGTTTTCCTTCAGGCCCTGCAGCATGTCGGTCTTGCCGGCAACCGCAGCTTCCGTCAGCACCCTGGTCGTCTCCTGGAAGGAGGCGGCCGAGATGAAGGACGGCGTCTGCAGCGAGGCTTTGGTGATGCCGAGCAGCACCGGCTGACCTTCGGCCGGCTTCTTGCCGTCCTCGATCAGGCGCTCGTTGACCTCTTCCAGTTCGATCACGTCGACGTGGTCGCCCGGAATGTAGGTCGAGTCGCCCTGCGTGGTGATCTCGACCTTCTGCAGCATCTGGCGAACGATCACCTCGATGTGCTTGTCGTTGATCGACACGCCCTGCAGGCGGTAGACTTCCTGGATTTCGTTCACGAGGTAGGAAGCGAGAGCTTCCACGCCCTTGATCGCCAGGATGTCGTGCGGTGCCGGATTGCCGTCGAGGATGTAGTCGCCCTTCTCGATGACGTCGCCGTCCTGGAGATGGAACGGCTTGCCCTTCGGGATCAGGTATTCGACCGGCTCAAGCGTCGAGTCATGCGGCTCGATGATGATGCGGCGCTTGTTCTTGTAGTCGCGGCCGAAGCGGATCGTGCCATCGATCTCGGCGATGATGGCGTGATCCTTCGGACGACGTGCCTCGAACAGTTCGGCAACACGCGGCAGACCGCCGGTGATGTCCTTGGTCTTGGCGCTTTCCATCGGGATACGCGCCAGCACGTCGCCGGGGCGAACCTGCGAACCCGGCTCGACCGAGAGAATGGCCTCGACCGAGAGCAGGAAGCGGGCGTCGCCGCCCTTCGACAGCTTGCCGACCTTGCCCTTGCCATCCAGGATGGCAATTGCCGGCTTCAAGTCGTTGCCGCGCGGCGTCGAACGCCAGTCGATGACCTCACGCTTGGTGATGCCGGTCGACTCGTCGGCCGTTTCCTGAACGGAAATGCCGTCGACCAGATCCTCATACGCCACCTTGCCCTCGATTTCGGTGAGGACCGGGCGGGTATAGGGATCCCACTCGGCGATACGCTGGCCGCGCTTCACCTTGTCGCCATCGTCCACGAAGATACGCGAACCATAGGTGACACGGTGCGTGGCGCGTTCCTTGCCGGCCTCATCGAGGATCAGCACCGCCATGTTGCGGCCCATGACCATCTGCTGGCCGTCCGAGTTGCGCACCACGTTGCGGTTGCGGATCTCGACCTTGCCCTCATAAGAGGCCTCAAGGAACGAACTATCCACCACCTGCGCCGTACCGCCCATGTGGAAGGTACGCATGGTGAGCTGGGTGCCCGGCTCGCCGATCGACTGCGCCGCGATGACGCCGACGGCTTCGCCCTGGTTGACCGGGGTGCCGCGGGCCAGATCGCGTCCGTAGCAGACCGCGCAGACGCCGACCCTGACTTCGCAGGTCAGTGCCGAACGGATGCGGACCGACTGCACGCCGGCCTTTTCGATCTGCTCCACGTCACGCTCGTCCATCAGCGTTCCGGCCTTGACCAGAACCTCGCCGGTCACCGGATGGTTGATGTCGTCGAGCGCGGTACGGCCCAGCACGCGCTGGCCGACCGAAGCGACGACCTGACCGGCATCGACGATCGGCTGCATGGTGAGGCCCTTGTCGGTGCCGCAATCCACGGAGTTGACGATGCAGTCCTGCGCCACGTCGACCAGACGACGGGTGAGGTAACCCGAGTTCGCCGTCTTCAAGGCGGTGTCGGCCAGACCCTTGCGGGCGCCGTGGGTCGAGTTGAAGTACTCGAGCACGGTCAGGCCTTCCTTGAAGTTCGAGATGATCGGCGTCTCGATGATTTCACCCGACGGCTTGGCCATCAGGCCGCGCATGCCGGCGAGCTGGCGCATCTGGGTGGGCGAACCACGCGCACCCGAATGCGACATCATGTAGATCGAGTTCATCGGCTTCTGACGGCCATTGTCCTCGAACTCGACCGCCTTGATGCGGGCCATCATTTCGTCGGCGACCTTTTCCGAGCACTTGGCCCAGGCGTCGACGACCTTGTTGTACTTCTCGCCCTGCGTGATCAGACCGTCATTGTACTGCTGCTCGTATTCCTTGGCCAAAGCCTCGGTGTCGGAGACCAGCTTGATCTTGGCGTCCGGGATCAGCATGTCGTCCTTGCCGAACGAAATGCCGGCGCGGCAGGCATGGCCGAAGCCGAGAGCCATGATGCGGTCGCAGAAAATGACCGTCTCCTTCTGACCGCAATGGCGGTAGACGGTGTCGATCATCTTGGAGATGTTCTTCTTGGTCATCTCCTGGTTGGCGGTCTCGTAAGGCACGTTGACGTTCTTCGGCAGAAGTTCGCCGATGATCATGCGGCCAGGCGTGGTGTCGTAGATCTTCGACACGACCTTGCCTTCGGCGTCGACCGACCGGAAACGACCCTTGATCTTGGCGTGCAGGGTGACAGCCTTGGTCTCGAGCGCATGCTGGAGTTCGCCCATGTCGGCAAACACCATGCCTTCGCCCGGCTCGTTCTGGTTCACGATCGAGAGATAGTAGAGACCCAGGACCATGTCCTGCGACGGCACGATGATCGGCGCGCCGGAAGCCGGGTGCAGGATGTTGTTGGTCGACATCATCAGCACGCGGGCTTCAAGCTGAGCCTCGAGCGACAGCGGCACGTGAACAGCCATCTGATCGCCGTCGAAGTCGGCGTTGAAGGCCGTGCAGACCAGCGGATGCAGCTGGATCGCCTTGCCTTCGATCAGGATCGGCTCGAACGCCTGGATGCCCAGGCGGTGCAGCGTCGGCGCGCGGTTCAACAGAACCGGATGCTCGCGGATGACCTCGTCGAGGATATCCCAGACTTCCGGACGCTCTTTCTCGACCAGCTTCTTGGCCTGCTTGACGGTCGAGGAGAAACCCTTGGCGTCGAGGCGGGCGTAGATGAAGGGCTTGAACAGTTCGAGCGCCATCTTCTTGGGCAGGCCGCACTGGTGCAGCTTGAGCTCCGGACCGGTGACGATGACCGAACGGCCCGAATAGTCGACGCGCTTGCCGAGCAGGTTCTGGCGGAACCGGCCCTGCTTGCCCTTCAACATATCGGACAGCGACTTCAACGGACGCTTGTTGGCGCCGGTGATGACGCGGCCGCGACGGCCGTTGTCGAACAGTGCGTCGACAGCTTCCTGCAGCATGCGCTTTTCATTGCGCACGATGATGCCGGGCGCGCGCAGTTCGATCAGCCGCTTCAGGCGGTTGTTGCGGTTGATGACGCGGCGATAGAGATCGTTCAGGTCGGACGTAGCGAAACGGCCGCCGTCCAGCGGGACAAGCGGGCGCAGGTCCGGCGGGATCACCGGAACCACCTTCATGATCATCCATTCCGGACGGTTGCCGGATTCCATGAAGTTCTCGACGACCTTGAGCCGCTTCAGATACTTCTTCTGCTTCAGCTCGGACGTGGTCGAAGCCAGTTCCGAACGCAGGTCGCCGGCGATCTTCTCCAGGTCCATGCCGGCCAGGAGGTCATGAATGGCCTCGGCGCCGATCATGGCGGTGAACGAGTCCTCGCCATACTCGTCGACGGCGATCATGTACTCTTCCTCGCTGAGCAGCTGGTGCTCCTTCAGCGCGGTGAGGCCAGGCTCGGTGACGATGTAGTTCTCGAAGTAGAGGACGCGCTCGATGTCCTTGAGCGTCATGTCGAGCAGCGTGCCGATGCGCGACGGCAGCGACTTCAGGAACCAGATGTGAGCGACCGGTGCTGCCAGCTCGATATGGCCCATGCGCTCGCGGCGAACGCGCGACAGCGTGACTTCGACGCCGCACTTCTCGCAGATGACGCCCTTGTACTTCATGCGCTTGTACTTGCCGCACAGGCATTCATAGTCCTTGATCGGGCCAAAAATGCGCGCGCAGAACAGACCGTCACGCTCCGGCTTGAAGGTGCGGTAGTTAATGGTCTCCGGCTTCTTGATCTCGCCGAACGACCAGGACAGAATCTTCTCAGGGCTGGCGAGCGATATCCGGATGGAATCGAACACCTGCGCCGGCGCCTGCGGATTGAAGAGATTCATGACCTCTTGGTTCATGCCGTTCTCCTTTTCGGGGTCCTCGAAAACCCCTTGCATCTAACGCGGGCCAAATGCCCGCTGAGTGGTCGGCCCACCGGCCGTAGAATTTGGTGCATCCGGCCGCGGGCTCCCGCGACCGGATGTCTTGTTTTTACTCGGCCGCGTCGGGCAGCCGGACAGGGTTGTCGTCGAGCTTGGTGTTCTCCAGCTCGACATTGAGGCCGAGAGACCGCATTTCCTTGACGAGCACGTTGAAGCTCTCCGGAATGCCGGCTTCGAACGTGTCGTCGCCGCGCACGATCGCCTCGTAGACCTTGGTGCGGCCGGCGACGTCGTCCGACTTCACCGTCAGCATTTCCTGCAGCGTGTAGGCGGCGCCGTAGGCTTCCAGCGCCCAGACCTCCATTTCGCCGAAGCGCTGGCCGCCGAACTGCGCCTTGCCGCCCAGCGGCTGCTGGGTAACGAGCGAGTACGGACCGATCGAACGCGCGTGGATCTTGTCGTCCACCAGGTGGTGAAGCTTGAGCATATAGATATAGCCCATCGTCACCTTGCGATCGAACGGCTCGCCGGTGCGTCCGTCATAGAGCTGCGACTGACCGCTGGTGTGCAGGCCCGCCTGCTCCAGCATGATGTTGATGTCGACCTCATGCGCGCCGTCGAACACCGGTGTCGCGATGGATACGCCGCGGCGCATCTGCTCGCTGAGGCGAACGATGCTCTCGTCGTCATACTCGCGGACCGGCTCGTTGCGGTCGTTGGCAGGGATGAAGCTCTCGAGCGTCTTGCGCAGCGGCTTGATGTCTCCAGCCGTCTTGTACGCGTCGATCAGCTCGCCGATCTTCTTGCCCATGCCCGCGCATGCCCAGCCCAGATGCGTTTCCAGGATCTGGCCGACATTCATGCGGCTCGGCACACCCAGCGGGTTGAGCACGATATCGGCATGCGTGCCGTCCTCGAGGAAAGGCATGTCCTCGACCGGAACGATGCGCGACACGACACCCTTGTTGCCGTGACGGCCGGCCATCTTGTCGCCCGGCTGCATCTTGCGCTTCACGGCCACGAAGACCTTGACCATCTTCATGACGCCCGGAGGCATTTCGTCGCCGCGCTGCACCTTCTCGACCTTGTCCATGAAACGCTGCTCGAGCGCCTTCTTGGAGTCGTCGTACTGGCCACGCAGCGCTTCCAGTTCGCTCTGGAGCTTTTCATTCTCCACCGCAAACTGCCACCACTGCGAACGCGGATACTCGTCCAGCGTGTCCTTCGACAGCTTCGAGCCCTTCTTGAAGCCCTTCGGTCCGGCAATCGCTTCCTTGCCGACGAGGACGTCGGAAAGGCGCGAATAGACGTTGCGGTCGAGGATCGCCTGCTCGTCGTCGCGGTCCTTGGCGAGGCGTTCGATCTCCTCGCGTTCGATCGCCATGGCGCGCTCGTCCTTCTCGACGCCGTGACGGTTGAAGACGCGCACTTCGACAACGGTGCCGAAGGTGCCCGGAGGCATGCGCATCGACGTGTCGCGAACGTCCGACGCCTTTTCACCGAAGATGGCGCGCAGGAGCTTTTCTTCCGGCGTCATCGGGCTTTCGCCCTTCGGCGTGATCTTGCCGACCAGGATGTCGCCCGGCTGCACTTCCGCGCCGATATAGACGATGCCGGCTTCGTCGAGGTTCTTCAGCGCTTCTTCCGAAACGTTCGGAATGTCGCGCGTGATTTCCTCCGGTCCGAGCTTGGTGTCGCGGGCCATGACTTCGAACTCCTCGATGTGGATCGAGGTGAAGACGTCGTCGGCCACGATGCGCTCGGAGAGCAGGATCGAGTCCTCGTAGTTGTAGCCGTTCCACGGCATGAACGCGACCAGCACGTTGCGGCCGAGCGCCAGATCGCCAAGCTCGGTCGACGGACCGTCGGCGATGATGTCGCCCTTGTTGACGCGGTCGCCCATGCGCACCAGCGGACGCTGGTTGATGCAGGTGTTCTGGTTCGAACGCTGGAACTTCATCAGCCGGTAGATGTCGACGCCCGACTTGCCGGGATCGAGATCTTCCGTGGCGCGGATGACGATACGCGTCGCGTCCACCTGGTCGACGATGCCGCCGCGGCGGGCGCCGATGGCGGCGCCCGAGTCACGGGCAACGATCGGCTCCATGCCGGTGCCGACAAACGGCGCTTCGGCGCGCACCAGAGGCACGGCCTGACGCTGCATGTTGGAGCCCATCAGCGCGCGGTTGGCGTCGTCGTTCTCGAGGAACGGGATCAGGGCCGCGGCTACAGACACCATCTGCTTCGGCGACACGTCCATCAGATCGACGTTTTCGCGCGGCGCCATCATCACTTCGCCGGCGCTGCGGCAAATGACGAATTCGTCGACGAAACCACCGTTCTTGTCGAGTTCGGCATTGGCCTGCGCAACGTGGTGCTTGGACTCTTCCATAGCGGAGAGATAGACGACCTCATTGGTCAGCTTGCCGTTGACGATCTTGCGGTACGGGCTTTCGATGAAGCCGTACTTGTTGACGCGCGCGAAGGTCGCCAGCGAGTTGATCAGACCGATATTCGGGCCTTCCGGCGTCTCGATCGGGCAGATGCGGCCGTAATGCGTCGGGTGCACGTCGCGCACCTCGAAGCCGGCGCGCTCGCGGGTCAGACCGCCCGGTCCAAGCGCCGACAGGCGGCGCTTGTGGGTGATCTCCGACAGCGGGTTGGTCTGGTCCATGAACTGCGACAGCTGCGAGGAACCGAAGAACTCGCGCACGGCGGCAGCCGCGGGCTTGGCGTTGATCAGGTCCTGCGGCATCACCGTATCGATCTCGATCGAGGACATACGCTCCTTGATCGCGCGCTCCATGCGCAGCAGGCCGACGCGGTACTGGTTCTCCATCAGCTCGCCGACAGAACGCACGCGGCGGTTGCCGAGATTGTCGATGTCGTCGATCTCGCCCTTGCCGTCGCGCAGTTCGACCAGCGTCTTGACCACGGCCAGGATGTCGTCCTTGCGCAGCACGCGCACAGTGTCCTCGGCCTTGAGCTCAAGGCGCATGTTCATCTTGACGCGGCCGACGGCCGACAAATCGTAGCGCTCGCTGTCGAAGAACAGCGAGTTGAACATGGCTTCGGCGGTTTCCAGCGTCGGCGGCTCGCCCGGGCGCATGACACGGTAGATGTCGAACAGCGCGTCCTGGCGGCTCTCGTTCTTGTCGACGTTGAGCGTGTTGCGGATATAGGCGCCGACATTGACGTGGTCGATGTCGAGAACCTTGATCTCCTGTTCGCCGGTGCCGAGCAGCACCTTCAGCGTCTTCTCGTCGATCTCGTCGCCGGCTTCGAGGAAGATCTCGCCGGTGCCGTAGTTGACGATGTCCTCGGCCAGGTAATTGCCGAGCAGATCCTCGTCGGTCGCCTTGATCGCCTTCAGACCCTTTTCGCCAAGCGCCCTTGCCTGGCGGGCGGTGATCTTCTTGCCCTGCTCAACGACGATCTCGCCGGTGTCGGCATCGACCAGGTCGCCGACAGCCTTGAGGCCGCGGAAACGCTCCACGTTGAACGGAATGCGCCAGTGGTCGCCGGCGCGCTTGTAGGTGATCTTGTTGTAGAAGGTCGACAGGATCTCTTCGCCGTCCATGCCAAGCGCCATCAACAGCGACGTCACCGGAATCTTGCGGCGGCGGTCGATGCGGGCGTGCACGACGTCCTTGGAATCGAACTCTATGTCGAGCCACGAACCGCGATAGGGGATGACACGCGCGGCAAACAAAAGCTTGCCCGACGAGTGCGACTTACCCTTGTCATGGTCGAAGAAGACGCCCGGCGAACGGTGCATCTGCGAGACGATGACGCGCTCGGTGCCATTGACGATGAAGGTGCCGTTCAAGGTCATGAGCGGCATGTCGCCCATGTAGACGTCCTGCTCCTTGATGTCCTTGATCGACTTGGCGCCGGTATCCTCGTCAATATCGAACACGATGAGGCGCAGCGTCACCTTCAGCGGCGCGGCATAGGTCAGGTCGCGCTGACGGCATTCGTCAACGTCGAATTTCGGTCCTTCGAACTCGTACTTCACGAACTCCAGCATCGAGGAGCCGGAAAAATCGGAGATCGGGAAGACCGACTTGAAAACAGCCTGCAGCCCTTCGTCCGGACGGCCGCCCTTGGGCTCGTCCACCATCAGGAACTGGTCATAGGATGCCTTTTGAACCTCGATCAGGTTCGGCATCTCCGCAACTTCCGGGATCTTTCCGAAGAACTTGCGTACGCGTCTGCGGCCATTGAAAGTCTGGGTCTGGGCCATCGTCGCTCCTTAGCTCTAAACTCGGGACGAGCCTCGCCGCGGCTCGCCTTGCATACTGAGCCGCCTGGGCAGCGGCCCTCTGTCTGTTTCTCCGGCAGGCTGCCGGCTAAAACGGGAGAAAACCCGTTTCCTGAAGGCCGGTTTCGGCCCTCAGGAAAGAGGTTCCCGTACATCTCGCGCTACGCGTTCTCCCTTGACACGAAGGGAGTGGCGGACGGCGCGAGGCCGCCCGCCGCTTTACGCTTACTTCAGGTCGACCTTGGCGCCGGCTGCTTCCAGCTGGGCCTTGAACTTCTCAGCGTCAGCCTTGGAAACGCCTTCCTTGACCGGCTTCGGAGCTGCTTCGACCAGATCCTTGGCTTCCTTGAGGCCCAGGCCGGTGATGGCGCGGACTTCCTTGATGACGTTGATCTTCTGAGCGCCTGCCTCGGTGAGGACGACGTCGAATTCCGTCTTTTCCTCGGCCGGGGCAGCAGCAGCGGCACCGCCGCCAGCAGCGGCAACCGCCACCGGAGCAGCAGCCGAAACGCCCCACTTTTCTTCAAGAAGCTTCGACAGCTCGGCCGCCTCGAGGACGGTCAGCTTCGAAAGGTCGTCTACGATCTTTGCCAGATCAGCCATTGTTGTATTCCTTCATCAGGTTCGAACGTGTGTTTGTGATAGCGAGGAACGGCCTCATGCCGCCTCGTCCTTCCGGGCGTAAGCGCCGATGACGCGCGCGACCGAAGCCGCTGGCGCATTGACGATCTGGGCGATCCGGGTTGCCGGCGTGGCGATCATGCCAACCAGCTTGGCGCGCAGCTCATCGAGCGACGGAAGTGTGGCGAGTGCCTTCACACCGTCGGCGTTGAGCGAGGTGGTGCCCATTGCGCCGCCGAGAATGACCAACTTGTCATTTCCCTTGGCGAAATCGGACGCGACCTTCGGCGCCGCAATCGGATCCTCCGAATAAGCGATCAGCGTCTGTCCCTTGAACAGGTCGATGATCGATGCGGAGTCCGTGCCCTGAAGAGCGATTTTGGCGAGACGGTTCTTCGCGACTTTGACGGTGCCACCGGCAGCGCGCATTTTCGACCGAAGGTCGTTCATTTGCGCGACGGTGATACCGGCGTAGTGGGCCACGACGACTGAACCAGCGCCTGCAAAAGCGCCATTCAGGCCCGTGACGAGTTCGCGTTTTTCCGCTCTGTCCACTGCCTATCTCCAGTTGACCCCTGCCCCATCAATGGGAACATTCCCATTTAGAGGACAGGCGTCGGGTTGCCTTTTTGCCGGCCGGGCCATCCAGTAACGGATCTCCCGAACGACGCTCGAGGATCCTGCCCCCTTTCGCCACATCGACGGCAAGCCGGCGATGCGCAGACAAAAGGCAAACACGGTTCGAACCTTTCATTGGAGCTTGTCGCTCCGTTGTCAGGTTTTCACCCGTCTCATGCAGGCCCAATTCAATTAAGGCTTCTGGGCCGCCTGCAATCTCGGACAGGATGTCCGGAAACCTCTCGGCTTCCGGTACCGGGCCGCCGACAAGTCGGAGGCCCGGAATTCACTTGCGGATCAGCGCTTTAGCGGCCGATCCAAATGTTCGTATCAGGACGCTGCGAGCGTCGAGACGTCGAGCTTGAGGCCCGGGCCCATCGTCGAGGTGACCGACACCTTCTTGACGTAGTTGCCCTTGGCGCCAGCCGGCTTCGCCTTGGTCACGGCATCGGCGAAAGCGCGGATGTTTTCTTCCAGCGCCTTGACGTCGAACGAGACCTTGCCGACGCCGGCCTGCACGATACCGGCCTTCTCGACACGGAACTCGACAGCGCCGCCCTTCGATGCCTTGACGGCGGCTGCGACGTCGGTGGTGACGGTGCCGACCTTCGGGTTCGGCATCATGCCGCGCGGGCCGAGCACCTTGCCTAGACGGCCGACCAGCGGCATCATGTCCGGTGTGGCGATGCAGCGATCGAAGTCGATCTTGCCCTTCTGGACGATCTCGACCAGATCCTCGGCCCCGACGATGTCGGCGCCGGCGGCCTTGGCTTCCTCGGCCTTGTCGCCACGTGCGAACACGGCGACACGGACCGAGCGGCCGGTGCCGTTCGGCAGGTTGACCACGCCGCGAACCATCTGGTCGGCATGACGCGGGTCGACGCCGAGGTTCATCGCGACTTCGATGGTCTCGTCGAACTTCACTGTCGAACGGTCCTTGAGCAGCTTCAGCGCTTCACCCAGGGCATAAGCCTTGTTGGGGTCGATGCCTTCGCGGGTCTTCGATACACGCTTTGCAAGTTTTGCCATGATCTCAGCCCACCACTTCCAGACCCATCGAACGGGCGGAGCCCTCGACCATGCGCATGGCCGCTTCGACGTCGTTTGCGTTCAGATCCTTCATCTTCTGCTCGGCGATGGCGCGCACCTTGTCGCGGCCGATCGTGCCAACCTTGACCTTGCCCGGCTCCTTGGAGCCCGACTTCAGGTTCGCAGCCTTCTTCAGGAAGTAGCTCACCGGCGGCGTCTTCATGACGAAGGTGAACGACTTGTCCTGGTAGTAGGTGATGACGACCGGAATCGGCGATCCCTTTTCCATTTCCTGGGTCTGCGCGTTGAACGCCTTGCAGAATTCCATGATGTTGATGCCGCGCTGACCAAGCGCCGGGCCGATCGGGGGCGACGGCGTAGCCGAGCCCGCGGCAACCTGGAGCTTGAGCTGGCCTGCAATTTTCTTAGCCATCTCTTTCCTGCCTTTGTCTCATGCCGATCCCACTATCGGGGAATGCCGGCGGTTGCAGTCTGGTGGTGCGGTTCGCGCGGCCGGCTAAAGCCACATTCGCCTCCCACCCGTTCATGGCCGCGCATTTTCGCGCCGCCTCCCCTTGCCGGCGAACCGGCATGGGGTTTTTCGGATCAGCCCTTTTCGACCTGTCCGAATTCCAGATCGACGGGCACGGCGCGCCCGAAGATCGAAACTTCCACCTTGAGCCGCGCCCGCTCCTCGTCCACTTCCTGAACGAAACCGTTGAACGACGCGAACGGACCGTCCGAAACGCGGATCGCCTCGCCGATCTCGAAGGTGACCGAGGGCTTGGGCCGCTCGACGCCTTCCTGGACCTGGTTCAGAATCCGCTGCGCCTCGGCTTCCGTGATCGGCACCGGCTTGGAGTCACCGAGGAAGCCGGTAACCTTCGGCGTATTCTTGACCAGCGAAAACACCGCGTCGGTCAGATTGGCCTTCAGCAGCACATAGCCCGGAAAGAACTTGCGCTCGGCATCGACCTTGCGGCCGCGGCGGATCTCGACGACCTTCTCGGTCGGCACCACGATCTGCTCGATATCGGCGGACAGGCCCTTCTGCTTGGCCTTGTTCTCAATGTCCTCGGCGACCTTTTTTTCAAAGTTCGAATAGGCGTGGACGATGTACCACCGCGCGGTCATTTCAAGACTTCTCCGTAATCGCCGGACTTAATGGCCGAGGCTCAATAACCGCTCGATCGCGTAGCCCATGGCCACGTCGGCGGTGAAGAAAAAGATCATCGCGATGACCGCAAACACGAGCACCATCACCGTCGAGATCATCGTCTCCCGGCGCGAGGGCCAAGTCACCTTGGCGGTCTCCGCGCGGACCTGCTGGAGAAAGACGAAAGGATTTGTGGTTTTCGAAGCCATATGCCGCTCTGTCTTCAAGACCCGTTGGCCGGGTCTCCTGGATGATCCCGCTGGCCGGGACGTGCCGCCTGGGTTTCAAGTCGGCGCCGAATCAGCGCAACCATTTCGCCCATGCAAATCGGACGCGTAAAGCCGGCTTCCCAGCTCCACGCGTCGCGTGTCTGTTGTGTCTACATAAAACCGATTCTTGATCCACGCAAGTGGCAAGTGTCCGCTTTATGACCAAACGCCGCCTCGGAACCATCCAGTCGTCCCGTCCCGGCTATGTGGGCCTTATGCCTCAGTTTCCCTAATATGGCAAGCCACCTGCCATTTTTCAATGCGGGGCACGGGACCGAGTTCGTTCGTGAATCGCCATTTGAGAAAATGGCACGGGCAGCAGGGCTCGAACCTACGACCTGCGGTTTTGGAGACCGCCGCTCTACCAACTGAGCTATGCCCGTACGATGCGCTTGTCGGCGCAGGCGCTTCCTAAAAGCTTCCGGGCGCGCTGTAAAGAGTGGTCTGACGCGCTTTCATATCCTTCGCCGGAAATCCGTCCAGGTAGTCGCCAGGTCTTCCCTGTCGATCGCGCTTTTTTCGTCTGAGGCCGCTTGCCGGCGCTCACCCCCCGGCCGGCGGCTTGTACGGCCCGCCCGGCACACCCCAGCCCCAGGCCGGCATCGGTTCGGTCTCCGGGTCGCAGGTCTCGCCAAGGGTGGAGTTCATCTTGGCCAGCCGCGATCCCCACTCGACATAACCCATGAAGGCGGAGCGGAATTCGGGATCGTCGGGCAGCCCGACCGCGTCGGCGGCATCGGCAAGCAGGCTGATCCAGCGGCGGCGCTGTTCTTCCGTCAAATGCTTGCCCAGATGATGCATGACCATCTCGCGATGGCCGCCATGCTCTTCGCTATAGGTTTTGGGTCCGCCGAAGACCTCGCCGATGAAAGCCGCGACATGAGCCGGATGGTCAGGTGACATGTGCTTGAACACCGGGCCGACAACCGGGTCGCGCACCACGCTGTCATAGAAAGTCTGGGTCAGCCGGTTGAGCGCCTCGATGCCGCCGGCCCATTCGTAGAGTGTCGGGATATCCTGGCTCATTTTCGATCCTCGCCAGCCCCGGCGCCGCAAGAGACGATAGCGGAAAAATCGCGCCTCACTCAACCTGCCTCGATGGCGAGTTCGTGAAGCCGCCACCCTCTACAATTTGGCGGGCGCTTCGGCCTGCGCGTTGGACGACGCTACCACGCGGCAATTCTCAGGTTTCGGCGCCGACTTGCAGATGCTGGAACCCGTCAGCGCATCCACCGACTGACGCCCGGTCGTAAGCCCAACCTTCAGCATCATGTCAGGTTCGAGCTGACGCTCGACCGAACTGCCCTGCAGCGCCGTGAACAGAGCCGGGCTTATGGCCATCTCGTCGAGATAGGCTTTGACCGTCTGTTTCTGCCCCATCAGATAGAGGCTGAGCCGCGCCTGCGGACCGACGAGCCGTCTGGCGCCGCCTGCCAGCATGAGCGCGCAGGCCGAATCGCAGTCGCCGTCCCCGTCGACGCTCAGTCCGGCATAGGCGCCGTCCTTGGCCAGGCAATTCCACTGCGCCGGGTCGCAGCCGACGAAATCGGTGCGGGCAACGGCAACGTCGAGTTTCTTTTCATGGATGATCCGCCCCGCCGCCAGGGCGCCGGAGAGATCACCGCCTCGCGAGCTGATCACCACGGGCAGCCGTCGGTTGCCAAGTGTGGCCAGCAATTGGCTGAGCTTCTGCGGTGTCTGAGGCGTAATCGCGCCTTGCGCCGCAATCCACTCCGGGCAGTCGGGGTTGCAGAGCGGGTTGCTGCCGCGAACCACGACAAAGCGCATGCCGTCATCGTGCTGCGCGGTTTCCGGCTTCACCGGCAGCGGCGCTGCCGTGGCCACGGCCGGCAGGCCGCCGGCTGGCTTGTTCGCCGGTATTTCGCGGCAATTCGGGGCCGGAAGGTCCAGCGTACACAGGCTTGCGCTGGTCAGCAAATCCACTGCGTTCACGCTGGTGACCAGCTTCATCGTCAGCATGTCGCTAAGGTCGATCTGTTGGATGTCGCTGGCCGGCGTGCTCTTCATCGTTTCGACCACGCTGAGGTCGACACCCATCTCCTTGAAATAGGTGGCCAGCTTGCGCTCGACCTTCTTGCTCATTTCGTAAGTCTTGTAGCTGCCGGCATTCTTGCGGCTGACGACCTTCTTGCTGATGACCCGCTTCTTGCCTTTCACGACGCGATAGCGGACTTCATACTGCACGTTCATTTGCACGACCGTGGTCGTGATCTGGTGGACGCCGAGATAGGCCAGCGGCCCGACCAGGCGCCTGGTGCCGCCGGCCAGCATCATCGGGCATGCGGACGCGCAGTAGCTGCCGAGCACATAGGGGTTGCCGATATAGTGCGAACCTCTGGCGTCGTTCTCCTTGCAGTTCTTCTCCCCCGGCTCGCAGCCGACAAACCAGGTCCGGCCGACCGCGATGTCGACCTTGTTCTTGCGGATCGTACGGCCCATGGCGATGGCCGCATCGACATCGCCGCCGGGCGAGTTGACGACGATCGGCAATTTGCGGCGGCCGAGCGTTTTCAGGGCAGCCTTGAGCAGTGCCGGCGACTTGGCCGTTATCGCTCCCTCGGCCGATATCCATTCCGGACAGGTCGGCTCGCAGCCCGGCGCATCGCTGCGCACGACGACGAACCGCATCGGCGCGTCCGGGTCCGGCTCCGGGTTCTTTGTCTGACCCGCCAAACCGGCACTGCCCATGGCAAGCAGCGACACCAGGCAGATCAGCCCCAGTGCCCGGCACGCCCAACCCTGAAAACGGTGCCGTGGAACCATCCGACCAAGCCCCTCAATAGCAACCTATACTAGTATAGGCCGGGAGACTTGCAACAGAGATTGAGACACCAAAACAGATACATCCGGCCATGAGCCAACGAAAAAGGGCGGTCCGAAGACCGCCCTTTCCCTGTCGATCCGGCCGATGCCGGGCTCGATTATTCTTTGATGGTGACGACGATGCCGGCACCGACGGTGCGGCCGCCTTCACGGATGGCGAAGCGCAGCTTCTCTTCCATGGCGATCGGCACGATCAGCTCGACATCGACCGTGATGTTGTCGCCGGGCATCACCATCTCGGTGCCTTCCGG
>NZ_JBWLUY010000041.1:0-22261 GCF_057784295.1 Mesorhizobium sp. CNPSo 4688 | reverse complement strand
CGGCAAAGATGGCCGCGAGGCGACGTTGGACGCTTCCTTCGGTCATGTAGCGCATTGCCTTCACAACAGGACAAGGATTGTACGGGCGACCGCCGGCCGAGTCCACGAGCCGGAACGTCGAGGATGGGTCGTCATAAGCCGGAATTCAAACTAAGACACTACCAGCGCGAGGGAGGCTTTGGTTGCGATGTACCCGAACGTGAACCAAGACCGCGCTATGTTTGCTTGCTATGGTGAAGCAGCAGCCGCTGGTGCGTGGGTCTCTCGTTGAGTGGGAGCGCCAACGGCGCAATACCTACTGGTTGTGAAGGTCTGATTTTGACCCAACGGCGAATATCGGCCGTTGAGCATGCCTTTGCGATCGCCTGAAAGCGGACGTTGGCGGCGACCACGCTGGAGGTCGCTGTTGGCCCATCAGCCGACATTCTGGTGGCATGGTTGGCGCGACCCCCCAAAGAACCGGAAGAGCGGCCTTGGATCGGTTGATCTGGGCGCATATGATCCTGACGCCTTGGAGGGGACTCGGATGGAAATCGGCCGCGTCGAGCGCAAGCTCTCGGCGATCCTTGCGGCTGACGTCGCCGGGTACAGTCGGCTGATGGGCGCCGACGAGGAAGGTACCCTCGACCGCTTGAACAGCCATCGCCGTGAGCACCTCGATCCCTGTATTGCCAGGCATCGCGGCAGGATCGTCAAAACGACGGGCGACGGGCTGTTGGCGGATTTCGCCAGTGTCGTCGATGCGGTGCGCTGCGCTGTCGAGGTGCAGGCAGGCATGGCAGAACGCAATGCCGCCGTTGCAGCCGACGAACGGCTCGAATTCCGGATCGGCATCAATGTCGGCGACATCATCGAACAGGACGGCGACGTCTTCGG
Organism: Mesorhizobium sp. CNPSo 4688; assembly: GCF_057784295.1. Lineage (NCBI taxonomy): Bacteria > Pseudomonadati > Pseudomonadota > Alphaproteobacteria > Hyphomicrobiales > Phyllobacteriaceae > Mesorhizobium > Mesorhizobium sp. CNPSo 4688. Next base: position 21,385 of record NZ_JBWLUY010000041.1, on the reverse strand, counting down.
CGAGGGGGTCAACATCGCCGCCCGTCTTGAGGGGATCGCGGAGCCGGGCGGGATCTGCGTTTCCGCACGCGTGCAGGAAGATGCCGCGGGAAAGATCGGCGGCCTGCGCTTTGAAGATATGGGCGAGCAGGCGCTGAAGAACATCTCCCGGCCGATCCGCGCCTATCTTTTGCGCCCGGATGGAGCAAAGCAGCTCGGCCCATCGCGTCCAACGGAGCGCCTGCCCGACAGGCCGGCGCTTGCGGTGCTGCCGTTCCAGAACATGAGCGGCGACCCGGAGCAGGACTACTTTGCGGACGGCATCGTTGAGGACATCATCACGGCGCTCAGCCGCTTTAAGTCGTTTGCGGTTATCGCCCGCAATTCGAGCTTCGTCTACAAGGGCAAGGCCATGGACGTGCGGCAGGTCGCCAGGGAGCTCGGAGTCCGCTACGTGCTCGAAGGCAGCGTGCGACGCTCCGGCGAGCGGCTGCGCATCACTGCACAGCTCATCGAGACGATAGCCGGGGCGCATCTTTGGGCCGATAGGTTTGATGGTGTCGTCGCAGACGTGTTCGATGTGCAGGACCGCATTGCCGAAAGCGTTATCGGCGTCATCGAGCCGCAGATCCGACAGGCCGAAATCGAACGCTCCCGCAGGCAACGCCCGGAAAGCCTCGATGCTTACGATCTCTACCTGAGAGCGCTGTCGAAGACGTACAGCGCGCGGCCCGAGGACAACGCCGAGGCCTTTGAGCTATTCATGCAGGCAGTCGCGCTCGAACCGCACTACGCGGCGTTCCTCATCGGTGCCTGTTTTGCCCTCGAGTTCCGCATTGCCATGGGCTGGCCCGAGCTTACCGGCGACGACCGGTCAGCTTGTCTCGATCTGGTGCGCCGCGCCCTTGCCGATCCGCAGGGCGATGCGACCGTGCTGGCGCAATGCGGACTGACGCTGGTGACCATGCGGGAGTACGACCGAGGCATGCAGATCGTCGCCAATGCCGTCGAGGCGAACCCCAACAGCCAGTTTGTGCTGATGGTCGCAGGCATTGCCGAACTCCATTGCGGGGATCTGGAGGACGCACTCACCCATAGCCGGCGCGCGATCCTCATGAGCCCGGGCGACCCTACGGCGCCGTGGCCCATGACAACGATTGCTCATGTGCACATGGCGCGTGGCAACTATGTCGAAGCGCTGAAAGCCGCGGAGCGGTCAATGGCGTTGAACGCAGGCCTCGACCCGACTTACTGGATGCTGATCGCGGCAAATGCACAGCTCGGCCGAATGGATGAAGCACGTCGCTACCTGGCAAAATTTCGGACACTCGCGCCCGACGTTACCATCGCGAGCATCAGGGCAGGACTGCCGGAATACGATCCATCGCGCATGGCAGCGATCCTCGAGGGCTTGCGCATCGCAGGGCTGGAAGAGGGCTAGCCATTGCGCGGACAAGACCCCCGTGGTCGAGGTATGATGCAGCTCCTCGGCGAGGGCGATCGCACACCTCCGAACGTCCATCGCCCATGGCCGCTTTGCGCCTCTTGTCGGTCACAAAAACTGCTTTTCCGGCTTCTCGAAAGCGGACATTGCAGGATCCATCATCAACGTACTCGCGCGCCATCAACAGACATTGATCGATGGAGCCCACGGGCATTGCCCTCACAGCCAAAAGACGAGCCTATGTCTCGACCAGAGCAAGCCGGCGATCCAGAACGATGCGCTCTTTAGTCGGGAAGGCCAGCCTTGCGGTAGCCTTCGACGAAGCGCTGGAGCACTTCCTCGTCGTCGAATGGCTGCGATGTCGCCCAGTGCCTGATGCTGAAATGGGGATTGCTCATCATGAAGAACTCCGCCTCCTGACGGGCTTCATCCAGGCGTCCGAGCTGCGCGAGGGCTGCCGCAAGCATGCGCCGCGACGTGGTGCGGTAGGTTTCCGGCTTGCGTAAAGCCTCGACCGCGGATTGATAGTCGCCGAGCGCATAATAGGCTTGGCCCGCCATCCAATAGTACCACCCCGGAGGGCGCGGATTGAGCCGCAACGCCCGCTTCACGAATTCGACGCCCTTGACCGCATCGCCCCTCAAGGTGATGAGATCCGAGCGCATCGCCCAGGCATCGGCATGATTGGGATCGAGCTTGAAAGTCGCCTCGAACTCTGCATCCGATTCCGCGAAACGCCGTTCGTGACCAAGTATGATGCCCAGCACCCACCGGTTCCCGGCATCGTTAGGGTCGAGCGCCACTGCCTGCTGCGCTTCCGCGAGCGAGCGAGGTTGGTTGGTTTCCTTCGGCTCGTTCCAGAACAGCCAGCCGAGCCAAAGATTGAGGGCCAGCACGCTATGCGCTTCGGCATAGTCGGGATCGAGTCTGATCGCCTTCTCCAGCAGCATGCGCGCTTCCTGCGCGCCTAACCCGGTCTGAAAACTGACGCCGCGGGCTTGTACACAGAGGTCATAGGCTTCGAGACTCGTCGGCCGTTTGCGCGCCGGCTGTCCGGCCAATCGGCCGACAAGGGCTTCGACGATCTTGGCCGTGACCTCGTCCTGCACTGCAAAGATATCCTCGAGGCTGCTGTCGTAGCGCTCGGCCCAGATATGATCGCCGCCGATCGCGTCGATCAGCTGCGCATTGATGCGCACGCGCCCCGCGGCGCGCCGGGCGCTGCCTTCAACCACATAGCGCACCCCAAGATCACGCGCGGCCAAACGCACATCGACCGACCGCCCTTTGTAAGCAAAGGTCGAGTTGCGTGCGATGACGAAGAGGCCGGCGCAGCGAGACAGGTCGGTGATCAGGTCTTCGGTCAACCCGTCGACAAAGGTTTCCTGCTCCGGATCGTTGCTCATGTTGGTGAAAGGCAAGACCGCGATCGAGGGCTTGTCGGGCAATTCCAGCAATGCCAGTCGCCCGACCGGAGCGGCTCTCGGAAGCTGCAGGTTGACGCGATAGCAGTATATCGGCTCGGCTATGTTCTTCACCCGCTGCTCGCCCATGGGCTCGAACGCAAACGCCAGCTTCTGCCTGACCTCCTTGGACACCTTCTCCGAAACGCAGATGCCACCGGGCTCGGCGAGTTGTTGGAGGCGCGACGCTACATTCACGCCCTCGCCATAGCGATCGTCCCCTTCGACGATCACTTCCCCAAGGTTGATTCCGATCCGGACTTCGAAGCGCTGGTCTTCGGCGGCGCTCGCGTTACGTTCCGTCATGCCGCGCTGAAGCGTAACCGCGCATTCGACCGCATCCACCACGCTACCGAACTCCGCCAGCAGGCCGTCTCCCATAAGCTTGAAGATTCGCCCGTGTCGCGTCGCGATTTCCGGCTCGAACAACTCTTTGCGGCCCCGTTTCAGCCGGTCGAAGGTGCCCGCTTCATCCACCTCCATGAGCGCCGAGTAACCGACAACATCAATGGCAAGGATGGCAGCGAGCTTCCGCTCCATGTTGAGCCTCAGTAAAGATTCAGGACTCGCAAGCCGCAGGTCAGAGGCAGGCAGGACCGGCGCCTCCGGCCTTACCGGCCTATGATACCACAGATCACGCCTCTTGAGACTATGGCTCGCGCGACGCACCAGCTCTCCTGCCGCAGCGCCACTGACGCGCGTCCGACCCATCCCGCTGCTTGTTCGCAGCAGTGCCCGCGCAAACCGGACTGTGACCCCTTCGCGCCTATCTCGGCCATTCGCCGCGGCATACATCGATCCTGAAAGCTGCCATTGGTTCAGCTATGGTTGATGGCGTCCGTTATTAAGTGGTACGGCATCCGCATATCGCTCAAGGCGAACTGGCAGGTCGGCATGTACGAACCGAGGTAAATACCGCCCCGACCCGAAACCTTGTTCGACATCTTCACCGCCGTGCGGACGTTCTATCGCGACGTGCTCTATACCGGGGCCGGGCCACGCCTCATGACGCGGCCGAACCCAGAAGCAATGCAGCGGTGAGCATGAGGTGCGACACGACCGGCATCGTCTGGGAAAAGCGCGTGATCATCGAGTCCTTCGTGCGAGGCAGTTCGGGCGTTTCGGAGCCAGACGCCGCCCGATGCGCGTCAGGCGGCGCGCTCCTCGATCGCGTCGACGCGATCGGGATAGAAAGCGAGGTGGTCCCTGATGGCAGAAACGCTGTCGTATGGTTCCTCGTAGGTCCAGATCGCATCCACCGAACGTGTGCCGCCCGCGGGAATGCCGAAATAGGACGCCTCGCCCTTATAGGGGCAATAGCTATGCGTGTCCGACCGGCTGAGCGCCGCCATGTCCACATCCGCGCGCGGTATATAATGGACGGCGGGATAGCTCGCCTCGCGCAGCGTGAGCGCGCGGGTGGTGTCGGCGATAACCTTGCCGCCGAGCGTCACGATCACGCGGCTGGCATTGGGGCCGATCGTGATCGGATGATCGGGTCCGGGAATCTTGATTACACGTTCGGACATGAGAAATTTCCCCGATTCAGGCTGGAAAGGTGCTGCCGAACATCGGCAAGCCGCTTTTGGATTCGGCCGCGGTGGCTTCGTCCTGCAGTACGTCCCAATGTTCCTTGAGCCTGCCGTCCTCGATGCGGACGATATCGGCCGCCACCCAGGCGGCCGGCAGGCCAGTGTTGGTGAAGCGGCCGTGGAGGATCACGAGATCGCCCTCGGCGACCGCCATGTCATGTTCGTAGCGCAGGTCGGCGGGGGCCGCGCGGATCAGATCGAACAGCCCGTCCCGGCCCGGCGCGATATGCGCGCTATGCTGGATATATTCGTCCGACCAGAAGGCGGCGGCGCGCGCATAATCGCGCCGGTTGAACAAGGCGTCGAACGCCTCGATCACGAGGGCCTTGTTCCGTTCGGGCGTCGTCATGCTGGCCTCCTTCAATGCCGTTCCACCGTGCGGGATTCAGAGCTTCGAGCCGCCGTCAACCCGCAACGTATCGCCGGAAACCCAGCGCGCCGCGTCGGAGGCGAGGAAGGCGATCGCGCCGCCGATGTCGTCCGCCTGGGCGACGCGTTGGAGCGCCTGGATGCCGAGCGTGAAGTCACGACCCTCATCGGTCTTGGCGAAGCTCGACATGTCGGTCGCGACCACGCCCGGAGCGACCGCATTGACGCGGATGCCTTTGGGCCCGAGCAGAGCGGCGAAGTGCTTGACCAAAGTGTCGATCGCGCCCTTGGTCGCGGCATAAGCCGGCAGCACGCCGACCGAGGCATGCGCTGCGAGCGACGAGGTGAAGATCACGCTCGATCCCTCGCGCAGGATGGGCAGCAGTTGCTGGACCAGGAAGAAGGGCGCGCGGACGTTGACCGCGAACAAGCCGTCGAAATCCTCGACCGTCGTCTCCTCGATCGAGACCGCCTTGGCGATGCCGGCATTGGCGACGAGGATGTCGAGCCGTTCGCCGGCGATCTCGCGGACCTTGCGGGCGAGTTCGACCGGGCCTTCGGGCGTGGCGAGATCGGCGCCGATCGCCTGGGCCCGCCCGCCGCTGGCGCGGATCTGTTCGACCACGGCGTCCGCCTCCGCGGCGTTCTTTCCGTAGTGGACCAGGATCTGCGCGCCGGCTTCGGCGAGGGCCAGGGCGGCCGCGCGGCCGATGCCGCGCGACGCGCCCGTGACGAGAGCAGTCTTGCCGTTGCAGTTCGTCATGACCCGTCCTCCTCAGGCGTTGGTGCCGCCGTCGACGGTAAGGCTTGCGCCGGTGATGTAGCCGGCTTCGGGACCGGCGACGAACGCCACCATCGCGGCGATATCGTCGACATGGCCGTAGCGCTTGAGCGCGGTGTTCGCGATCTGCGGATCGGCCCAGTCGCCCACGGCGGGGTTGAGATCGGTGTCAATCGGACCCGGCTGGACGTTGTTGACGGTGATGCCGCGCGAACCGACCTCACGCGCCAGGCCCTGCGTGAACATCTTCACCGCCCCCTTGGTCGCCGAATAGGCGACCAGACCTGGCGTCCCCATGCGTTCACCGACGCACGACCCGATCGTGATGATGCGGCCCCCATCGGGCAGATGCTTGAGCGCCGCCTGGGTGGCGATGAACACGCCGCGCAGGTTGATGTCGATGACACGGTCCATCTCCTCCAGCGTCGATTCCTCGAACGGCTTGGGGATAGCGGTGCCGGCATTGTTCACGAGGATGTCGAGCCCGCCCAGAGCGGAGACGGTCTGCTCGACCGCCGCCTGGACTGCCTTGGCATTGGTCGCGTCGGCCTGGATCGCGATTGCCTTGCCGCCCGCCGCCTCAATCGCCTTCATGACCTGAGCTGCGGCGTCCGCGCCCTGGGTGTAGGTGATCGCGACGCTCGCGCCATCGGCGGCGAGCCGCTTGGCGATGCCCGCGCCGATACCGCGCGAGCCGCCTGTAACGAGGGCGATCTTGTTGGTCAGATTAGTCACGGAACATTCCTTTCAACGTTGGGGTGCCCCGCGGCCGTGCCGCGAGGGGGGTGAGGTTTCACTTGTCGAGAAACAGGGTGGCCTCGGCCACGAACAGCTCGGGATATTGATAGATCGAGCCGTGGCCCGAATCCGGGTAGATGATGAGCTGCGCGTCAGGCAGATTCTGCTGCAGCGTTAGCGAGTGCACGGTCGGGATGATCGCATCGTCGCTGCCCTGCACGACCAGGACGGGCTGCTTGATCGACTTCAGGTAAGCGAGCGAATCCGCTTCCGGCGAGATCCACTTGCCGACCGCCTCGCCCTGCGCGGCAATCGTCTGCTCGCTCACCTCCGGATCGCGATCCTTGCGGCGCCACTTGCGCTCGAGGAACGCGAGACCGGCCTTGCGGCTGGTTCCGGTGTTCTTGAAGTGGACGTCGAGCCAGAGATGTTCGGGCGGATCATAGCTGCCGGCGAAGAATTCCGCCGAGCGGCTGAGCGTCATGTCCATCCCGCGATGGCCGGTGCCGACGAGGATGATCTTGCGGACGAGATTACCGCCCTGGAGCGCGGTCTCCTGCGCGACGAAGCCGCCGATCGAGATGCCGAGGACGTCGACCTGGCTGAGGCCCAGCGCGCGGATGAAAGCGATCACGTTGGCGCCCATTTCCTGGAAACTGGTCGGTGTCGCTCCCGACGAACTGGAGACGCCGGCATTGTCGAACAGGATCACCTCGCGGGTCTGGGCCAGGCCGTCGGTCACGGCCGGATCCCAATAGTCCATCGTACCGGTATAATGCTGGTTGAAGACGATCGGCACGCCGCCCGCCTTGCCGAAACGGCGATAGGCGAAGCGGATGCCATTGGCCTCGACATACCGGGTCGGGGCGGTTTCGTGCGTGTCGGCCGTCATCGTTCTTGCCCTTGCAAAAAGGAGCGGCGGCAATCGCCGCGCGTCCAAAAATCCGTCCTGTTCGAACCCGATCGCGATATTCCCGAAGGGCATCGCCAGCTTCTGAATTCCTTTGCTGAAGGACAGCCGGCCGCTCTCACCGAAAGCCGTTGTCGGCACCGTGACGCACTGTCCGACTGCACTTCGATGTTGCGTATCTAGGTATTTGTTGCGGCAACGAAAAAGACTTTGTATGTCATGCAGCCATACCTGCTAGGCATGGCTTGAAATGGAACTGCGTCACCTCCGTTACTTCGTGGCGGTCGCCGAAGAGGGCAGCCTCACCGTCGCCGCGGAAAAGCGGCTGCACACGGCGCAACCGTCGCTCAGCCGCCAGTTGCGCGATCTGGAGCTCGAGGTCGGCGCCCAGCTCTTCACGCGCGGCGCGCGCGGCGTCGAGCTCACCCCGGCGGGGCGCGCCTTCCTCGATCATGCGCGCCTGGCGCTCGGTCAGGCGGCGGAGGCGGTGCAGGCGGCGAGGCGGGCGGCGCGCCCGGCGCGCGAGACCTTCTCGGTTGGTTTCCTGACGGGGCAGGAGGTCGACTGGCTGCCGCACGTGACGCGGATCTTGCGCGGACAATTGCCCAATATCGAGTTCAAGGTGACGAGCCTCTACTCGCCGGATCTCGGCGACGCGCTCCAGAGCGGTGAAATCGATCTGGGCTTTCTGCGGATCGAACCCCGGCCCGACGTGTCCTATCGCGTCATCGCCAAGGAACCGCTCGTCGCCATATTGCCCAGCGACCATCGCCTCGCGGCCAAAGATGCGGTCGATCCCCGCGCGCTGGCGGGAGAAATCTTCGTGGGCTTTTCGGACGTGCCCCATGTGTTGCGGGACGTCGTCGATACCTACCTGCGGCAGTGCGGCGTGGATCTCACGCCCAGCCACCATATCGACAATTTCGCGATGGGTATTTCCCTCGTCGCCTCGACGCGGGGGGTGGCCCTGCTTCCCGCTTATGTCGAACCGCTCCTGCCTTGGTCCGTCGTCAGCCGGCCGCTCATCGGCGCGCCGCCGACGATCGATCTGGCGGTCGGATATCGGGCGGATAATCCGTCGCCCGTGCTGCGGGCGTTCCTTGCCTGCATCGATCAGCTCATCGCGGCGGGGCCTGCTGGACAACGGACGAAACCCTGACACCAGGTCGCGGCGCCGAGCGCCCGCAAAATCCCCTGGATAACCTGAACATCGCATGCCCCGCAGGCTCATCGGCGACAGGTCGATCATCAGCGCAAGCCTCCGAGTGTCCAGGACTGGGGAAGGCGCCCTTCCCCATCAGGCTCTGACCGGAACCCGTGGGTCTGGTCGGGATTTGGCAATCATTTCCCACGCAGCGCGGGGCGTCTTTCACGAAGGTGCTGCAGATTGTCAGAAATTGGCAAAAAGCGTATTGGGGAGGACGTCGGTAGCTGCGGGCAATCCGTCGGATATCCGGCAAGCCGGGGACTGCGGATGCCAGTCAGCGACAGTTACGGCGAGGCCTTTGGCAGACGGCTGAACGCCAAGGTGAGTTCATTCGTCACCCGCGCCTTGCCGAGGTCCACGATCGCGGTGACCGAACTGCGCTACGACAATCCACAATTCATCCTGTCCACGCCGCCGATCGAGGAGGATGCGTTCCTCCTGGGCGTGCATCTCAAGTTTTACGAACGATACGAATATTGGGAGAATGGCAGAGCGGCGCCGGTATCCTCACTACGACCCGGCGAGACGATCATTTACGACATCAAGCGCCGGCCGACCTTTCACCTCAACAGTTCGTTCCACTCCGTGCATTTCTATCTGCCCGCGGGCGCGCTGAAAGCGGTCGCCGATGAGGCCGAAGCGCCGCATATTCACGAACTTCGCTACAAGCCGGCCGTTAGCCATTCGGATGCCTTCTCGCGCGGCATGGCTGAAGCCCTGCTGCCGGTCTTCCAGACGCCGGATCAGGCCAATCAGGTGTTCGTCGATTACCTCATGCTCGCAGTCGGGCATCATGTGGCCAGGACGTATGGCGGCATGATCCCGTTGGTAAAGCTGGTCGTCGGAGGGCTCACGCCGCTGCAGGAACGGCGAGCCAAGGAGCTTCTGCGGGCAAATCTCGCAGGCAATATCCGCCTGGCCGACCTGGCAAAGGAATGCGGCCTGTCCGCTTCGCAGTTCAGCAGGGCTTTCCGAAAAAGCGTGGGGGTTCCGCCGCACCGGTGGTTGCTTCAGGAACGTATAGAGCGCGCGAAAATCTTCCTGCGCGAAACCGAAACATCCCTCGCGGGAATCGCGTTGGCCACCGGCTTTTCGAGTCAAAGCCACTTCACGCGGAGTTTTTCCGCATGGACGGGGATAAGCCCGGGGCTGTGGCGCCGGTCTGTCTGCACGTAGCCGGCATCCTTTCGCTTCCATGGGCCCGCGGGAGGAATGTGACGGACGCATATGTTATCAGCCGCCTGTTCAGGGCGCCGAAGCCCCATTTGACGACCGCTCGACAGCTTGGAGGGCCTCGCGAGCCGCACGAACGGCAACTTTTGACGCTACCTTCCCCGAAAGCGGCCAGCCCGCAAACGGCCCACAAGCGGACATCTCGGCCGGCTCGAGGCGGCCGCCGTGATCGATGCCCAACCAGCCTCGCTTTACCGCCTGGGTCGGCTGCGAATATCGCCCCCCGTGGAATACATCTCAAAATGTGACGTGAGCCACAATCTTGGCGGGCCTTGCCGTGGGAACTTCCGTCACGATCGGAACCCGGAAGGCCCTCAAGTTTCGCGCTTTGGTGGTTGATCCCGGTATGGCTGCCTCCGCAGCAGCGATGTCCTTCGCGCTGACTTGAAGCAACTGACATGCTCCTTTTTCATCCCAGAGGTTCTTCGCAACCACGCTCCCAACGGCACCTGTAATGGCACTTGGCGCCACATCGTCGGGAGCTACCTGTCGGGCTTTGATCAGCGCTTTGATCGCTTCACCTAGAATCGCGGCAGAATCGTCGAATTCGATTCCGCGAACTTGGTCAAACCGGCTCTCTGTGCTGCCGTCTACTATGCAGTGATGAGCGATAAAGACCCAATCATGGACCATATAGGCAGGCGCGTAGCCCCAAGGCGATAACCCCTTGAAGACCTGTGCGATTTTCGGGATCGATCCGCCGTCAGTGTACATGAGACCCGGCTGGATTGTACTCCCCGGGGAAGATGGATCTGAGCGGTGGAAGATCAATGGATCCCGTGGGTCGGGCACGAACAGAAAATTTCCGTCACCCGAATTGTTGCCCTCTCCGACCCACATGACGAACAGACTTCCCGATAGTTGGCCGGTGACAAGTTTCTGGTAATCGACCGAACTGCATCCAGCCGCCATGGCAACGAACAATGCCAATAGGCCGAAGGTAGTTCTTGTCAGAACACTCGCCGCATCGATCCTCATACGCCCCCTTAACACTGCGATTCACAAGGAATGCCGTCCTTGTCGCGGTCGAGCTTCCCGCCCCACGAGCAGTTGGCCAGATACCAGTTTGCTTCCTCGCACGAACTGATCTGTGGGCAGGTTCGCCGCGGCTGGCAGGAATAGCTCTGCGCCACTTGGTTGTTGATGATCCCGAGGGGCTGGGTAATCGCTGGTGCCTTGTCTGCATGCCCCGCACGCCAATCCCAAGGCGCTTGAAACTTTCCGACCCAGAGTCCGACCTTTGCCGCCCTTGCCTTCGCCTGTTGCCCTGCATAGGCCCCGAGGCTGTAGCGGGGCCAATCCAGCGCGTGGCCGTGCTCCACCATCCAAGATGCCACGCTGGCGCCGTCAGCACGCTTGCAGTCGCTGACGAAGCGGCCATAGCGGTCCCAGGAGACGAAGGAGCACTGCACGGGCTTGGAGGTCGCAAGGAACCCGTCGAGCGCCTCGGCTGCTCGTCGGCCGCAGGGATACTCGAACCCTTTGGCGTCATCGCAATACTGCTTGCTCTCGGGGGCGTCGATGCCATTGAAGCGGATGCGCTGCCCGTGGATCTCGATCGTGTCGCCGTCGATCACAGACGCAATACCGGCGATCGAAGCCGGCTTCGGGCCGAACCAGTTCGATGGATTGATCTCTGGCAAACTTTCGCTGTGCTGGATGGCGGTCTGTGCGACTAGAGCGCCGGCCGCAACCGCAGTCACCAAGATCAGACGCAGCGGCACGCTCGCCCATCGGCGCGCACGGCTATGCCTGGCACCTGTTCGCTTCAGCCAGTCGTCAGAGCGATTGTCGTATCGGTATTTGTCCACGCCCTCTTCCCCGAAGAGAGGATGCGACTGTTTCGACAAAGAGTCCAGAAGACGAATGGCATCGCCCAATGAACGTTACCTAACGACCTGGAAAGCACGTGTCGTAAACCGTTGATTCAACCATTGCTGGTATGAAATGGGTGTGTGGGAGCGGCTCCGACAGTGCGGCTGGGGGGTGCTATGCCGGAGCCGCCTGCGCAGTCAAGTTGGGGTTTAACCGCGCCGTCCTATTTTGGGACAGCGCGGTCAATGATCCGTTAAAATTTTCCGGAACTAATCAAGCGCATGCTAATTAACTCGCCGGGTTGTGGGTGTGTTGATGCTGCGTTTGAAGTTCGTCGAGCCTCTGTTGCCGACCCTTGTCGAGAAGCCTCCCGATGGCGACGACTGGATTCATGAAGTCAAATTCGACGGCTACCGCTCTCAGATCATCATTGACCACGACGTGCGCATCTTCACGCGCAACGGACTGCTTGGCTGAAAGCAAAATGCCATGCCATCGGCGAGTTCGATCTGTTGGGGTGGAGCGCGAGGCCGGCAAGCCAGCTTTCGCCCTATTGGCCGAACGAGGCACCGGGCGCTATGTCGGCTCGGCCTTCATCACCTTGAACCGGGATATGCGCGAACGGCTCTGGAAGGGCGTCCAAGACCACGCCGGCACGGCGCCGAAGGGAATGAAGCGGCCAGCCACGCAATGGGTCAAGCCCGGGCTCGTTGCCACAGTGAAGCACCTACGCGGCGAGGAGGACCGCGGCACGCTTCGCTGCAGGATTTCCGCGAGGAAGCTTGAGGCCCTTCCAAGCGCCCAACAACGTATTTGGGGGAGCCCGAGGAGCATGCTACCAGCCCCGATTTTCGTTCGCGCAAAAGCGACGGCCAATTGTACGGCCCGAGGACGCTGACAAGCTCGCCAGCTTGTCCGATCGGTTAGGCAATCGCCGACCGCGCAAACGCATTGCGAATTGCCCGCGCCATGGACTCGACGGCCTCTCCACCCGAACGCATGTTTTGGTGCATTACCACCCTTGCGGCATCGGTATCGCCGAAGCCGTCCGCCAAGGTGAGTTCCCGGCAGCCGATGGGAATGTTGCTGCGCGAGAACGGCGCGATTGCCAGCCCGGACTGGACGGCGACCCCGAGGTTTCCGATGGTGGAGCACCGAACCGCCACCCGGTAAGGCAGGCCCCGGACGTCGAGCAGCCGAATGGCGAAATCGGAACATTCCGGGTCGTCGGAGATAGCAATCGGGATAGGCCTTTGTTCGTGCAGGGCATGAGCATCGGACGTGATCCAGACTGTGGGATCGGTCATCAGAACCTCGCAGCCGGTGAACTCCTGCCACTCGAAGACGACCGCCAGGTCGAGCTCGTCAGCCGCCAAGGCCTGCTTGTTTTGCTTGGATCTGCCGTAGCGTAACGAGACCTCGACCTCGGGATGGACCTTCGCGAACGCTTCAAGCGCGGGGGGCAACACGGAAACACCATACTCCTCCGGAATCCCGAGGCGAACCCGGCCGATGAGCGGCGGTGCGCCCATAGATGCGGTCGTCTCGTCGATGAGCGAGACGATGCGCCGGGCATTCGAAAGCAACTGATCGCCTTTCAGCGTCAGCGCGACGCCACGCGGACCACGCACGAAGAGCGGCGTGCCAATCTCCTCCTCAAGCCGCTTGATCTGCATGCTGACTGCGGACTGCGTTCGATGCACGGTCTCCGCTGCCCTGGTGAGGGTACCGGTGTCGGCGACGGCGAGGAAGGTGCGCAGCAACTCGGGGTCCAGCGGGTGGAGCATTGCCTGCCTTGGGTATCACGGTTGCTGATAGCTGCAATCATCACAATTCACTTCTCGAATGTCAAACCGGCTTGTTATCTTCCGCCCATCGATCTTGTGGCGGCTACAATGACCAGTGCAGCGGCACCCCTCTTGAATGTCCAACCTCCGTCTCGCCCCGCTGACGAGACGAACCGGTCGACGTCCCAGGACGACCCGGAGGTCTATATTGACATTCTCGCTAAGCATGACGACCACCTGATCCGCGATATCGGCCGGACGCGGGAAGACCTGCTGGGATTGGCGAAAGCCTTCTGGTCGGAGTGGTTGAAACAGAAAACGCCCTGGCAGCTTTAGTCCGGCGGCTGCGTTATGCGCGTCTCGCCGAGGATCTCCCACAACTGTGGAACGCGTGTGTGATGTCGTCACGGGAAACCCCGATGTCGCTGAGCATGTCGTCTGGTGACTCGCTGAGCTCGTCGGTTGCCTTCAACTGCGCCTTCTGTTCGGCTCGATGATGGAGCCAATCGGCAAGGGGACCAACTACGATAAGAGGAAGGTTCAGGAGCATAGGAAGGTTCACAAGCATCGGAGTACTCCCTTCACCGCTGCAGGAAACTACACGCTGCAAGCTAGGCCGATGCGTCGATGCGTCTGTGACAAAATTCACAGATGCCTGAGGGTGGCGGGCTTTTCGTTTAGTGGAGGCTAACAGCGATCAGCGAGCATACCTCATGCTCCCGGCTATCAATCTCGACAGTCCAGTCGTCGCCGCGCTTGTGCCACGAGAAATCCGAAGCGCGCAAAGCCTCGCGAAAAGTCTCCGGGTGAATGCCCGCAGCGTTCGCCATTTTTGCTGCGTTAGTCAGTTCGGCCATGCCAATCCCAGTGCTCGGAAGGGCACAACGCACCTTGCCGCCACGGGTTCCTGGGACGGAATGGAATCGCTGTCGGAGGGAATGGCCGGTGCGACCCGGGGCTCTCGCTTGGGGGTACAGGCCGAACCGGTCACTGCGGGATTGATCGATCTCCTCCCCGCACTGCCCAAGGTATTACATATTAGCAATTGCGCAACTAACCCTATCGGCCTACCCCAGCCTCAGGCGAGGAATGACGGCTTGGTTTTTCCCGCTTATCAAAGCTCACCTAGAGCGCGCCAGGATGTTTCGGACGTTCGAGACCTCTCACTGTCCGCCGCGGGCTGTTCGAACGCCTCGGTTATTCAAGGCAGTTGCCACCCCGCGCAGGCTGGCAATGCCGCAGCGACGGATGGATTCGATAACCGGAAGGACGGTTTCGGCGAAACGATCGGCAGCCTCCACCGAGATCTGTCGCCCCTTGGCGGCCGCCTGCGCGGGATTGGTTGGATTGCCGAGTTTCCTGCCGGTCATCTTGCGAGAGGCGAGCGCGGCCTTGGTGCGTTCCGAGATGAGACGCCGCTCCTTCTCGGCCAGTGCCGCGTAGAGGTGCAGCATGAAAGGGTCGGCATCAGCTCCGAGCTCGGCGACGATGAAAGGAACGCGCTGAACCATGAGTCCGGCAATGGAGGCAACGTCACGCGACAGCGGATCAAGCTTGGCAACAATGACCGGGCATTTGGCCTGGCGCGCCTTGGCGAGGGCGGCTGCCAGCTGTGGGCGCCTGTCCAGGGCATCAGAACCCTTGCCGGTCTCGACCTCAGGGAAATCGTGGAAGATCGCGATGCCTTCGGTTTCGGCGAAGCGGGCGACTGCTGCACGCTGAGCGTCGATGCCAAGCCCCGAACGACCCTGCCTCTGCGTTGAAACGCGATAGTAGGCAACGGCGCTGTCCATGGCTCGGTTCCTCTGCGGGTGTTCAAACTGCAAACCACCGTTTGCAGTGTGCTCACTCCGATCAAATACGCAAGCTAACGCTATGATGCGGCTGCATTTTCCGCGATCTCCTGGCTTGTGGTCACGCGGTTCTCTGGAGGTGCCAAAGGAGGAGTGTTCGTTATCCCGCCGCCCTGCTATTATTGCTCGTCTAGCAAAAAAGACCTTTCGATGGAGCGTGTGTCGTGCCCGTTTCATATGACCTAACTGGAAAGACAGCCGTCGTAACCGGCGGGGCCAAAAGCATCGGCAAAGCAATTGCAGAGCGACTCCAGTCCTCTGGTGCGACAGTGCACGTGTGGGATCGAAACTCGAGTGAACTGAAAGGCGCGGTATCAACACAACTCGACATCACCAAGCGCGATCAGGTTAACCAAGCAATCAGCGAAATAGTTAGTCGCGGCGCGCGTATCGATGTTTTGGTCAACAATGCGGGTTATCTCGGGACGCTTCACCCATTCGATGATCATGAACTCGCAGACTGGCGAAGCATTATCGAAACAAACCTGATCGGCACCATGCAGGTAACGCAACTGGTGCTGCCACATATGCGCCGTTGGGGCGGCGGGCGCATCGTGAATATGGGATCGCTAGCAGGCAAGGAGGGTCTAGCCAATCTTGCGGCTTATTCGGCATCAAGCGCAGGCATCGTCGTCTTCACGAAAGCTCTCAGTCGCGAAGTTGCGGACGCCAACATACGCGTTAACTGCGTCGCCCCGGGACCGATCGACACCGACATGATCCGAAACCTCGGAGCAACCGCAGTAGAAGCCATGATCGGCGACAGCCCGATGAAGCGCCTTGGTAAAGTGGAGGAGGTTGCACACATGGTTGCCTGGCTGTGCTCGGATGCCAGCGATTTCAATACCGGTGCCGTTTTCGATATGTCTGGTGGGCGAGCCCGCTATTGAGTGCAAAATGTGTCGGCCGAAGCCAATCCATTAGGGCAAGGGTGCGCCCTTCCAATAATCTTTGGGTGACCAGGACCATCGAACACGCTTGGAGGCTTCCTTGACTTCTACATTCAATGTCGGAAAAGCCGGTGGCTATGAGCAACTGATGGGCGGGTGGAGCAAACAGCTGGCACCGCTATTTATCAATTTCGCCGGATTGTCTGACGGTGAACGAATCCTGGACGTTGGATGTGGTACCGGCAGTCTAACGTTTGCCCTTCCGAAGGCGGACAATGTGCAGGAAGTTGCAGCGATAGATTTCTCCCCGGTTTTCGTAGAAGAAGCTAACCGGCTCAACACCGACCCGCGGATCCACATCCAGCAGGGCGACGCGACCTCGTTATCGTTTCCCGACGAATACTTCGATCGAGCCCTAGCGCTGCTTGTTTTGCATTTCGTTCCCAAAGCGGCTCGGGCGATCGGAGAGATGCGGGACCGTCAAATAAGGCTACGGTTTCCTCCTTGCTGCCGCCAAGGATGCGATAGGCTTCAACAGCTGCACAGCGCCCGGTATCCGCTGTGCAATCCAATGATGGACGGCCGCTCGTCCGCATGACCTGTCGCTACTATTGTGGATCACCTGCGCTTTGCTGGCGTTCGCCGGCTCAGTTCCCGCAGTGGGTACTATGCACGTGATGTAGGACCAGAGCTAATTTAACTGCGAGTCTCCTTAACGCCCGACACCACGCCCTTGAATGGAGACGATGAGGTCACGGTGTCGAGCATTGCGCACATTTTGTCCGGACCGTCAAAATTGAAGCCTAGACATCTCTGATCAGCGGCGCAGGCCAATACGCAGTCGGCATAGCCGCTCCGCACATTCGCGTAAGCGCCCCCAACGACTACGGTGTCCTTGCCGAAAACGAGGGTGGAGTACTGGAGATTCGCCTTGATTGCTCCCTTCGCCGCCATCACTGCGTCAGGACTCCTAACCAAAATTGACCCGTTACTCTTCATGAAACAGGCGGAGTGCTTCTTATCGTAGGTGAGTGCTAAGCAGCGGCGATCTGCTTCGCATTGGGCCTGGCACTGTTTAAGCGAGACATCCCAAGCAGGCATACCCGGCAGATCGTTTCCGATCGCGTCCCATCCTTCCTGCTGTACAGACAGTTCTTCGGCCGCGGCGGTTGCTTCTTTTCGCTTATTGTCCATGTCGAAATCGCTTGGCGCGAAACTTACCTCGTCCAGCCAGGGGCAACGGCTGGCGAGTTCTCGCGCCGAATTGTCGTCAAGGCCCACTGATGAGAGTGTCTCAATCGATG
Organism: Mesorhizobium sp. CNPSo 4688; assembly: GCF_057784295.1. NCBI lineage: Bacteria > Pseudomonadati > Pseudomonadota > Alphaproteobacteria > Hyphomicrobiales > Phyllobacteriaceae > Mesorhizobium > Mesorhizobium sp. CNPSo 4688. The sequence continues at coordinate 4,020 of NZ_JBWLUY010000041.1, read as the reverse complement.
ATACCGGTGCCTGCGGCTTCGACGTAGGTGAGGGTCTGTTGGCAAGACTTACCTGAACCTCGACTCCGGTGTTTGCCTATAGCAGGGCAAAGGACGGTCCGTGACCGGGATCACGGAACCCAACGCCTGGTTCCGCTTTTATGGCCCCATAGCAACCATGACGCGGGCATGGCGGACTTTAGGGGAGCGATCACATGACCCGGATGATGCCGGTGACAACCTACATCGTGAGCGTGTTTGAGGCACCGAACTGGCGGATCGTCTTGACCACGACAGACATAAACAAGGCTCTGGCCAAGGCAAAGGAAATGGGCGCCCAGGCGCGGGTCGAGCGGCGCGTTCAATACAGTTAGCCCCACTGTATCCGGGGGGCATTGCCAGATCATCCGGGCATGAAGGCAGGGACCGCCGGCTCGCAGCGTTCGCACTGGTCTGAAATTCCGACAGGGGGGATGTCGCGGAAATAGGCCGCAATGGCTTGCGCGGCGCGGCATTGAGGCGAGTCCGAACGCCAACGGGAAGGCCAAGGGTGCGTGAGTGGGTGGCCCGGCTCGGGCTTCCTTGACGGGGGAGCACGGGTGCCGGGCCTCACCGGCGCGGCCTTTGATGCAGCACCGGCTGGTGGAGATCTATACGCTTCTGCTAATGTAAGCGGAACACGCCCAAAGGGTGGAGCATGATCGACAAGCCGGCAACAACCTATCTCGTCAGCGTGTTCGACAAACCCCACTGGCGGACCATACTGACCACCAAGGACAAGGCCGAAGCGGAATCGATGGAAAAGGCGATGGTGCAGGACGGAGTTAAGGCGCAGATCGAGGAGATCACGCCGAAGCCGAAAAGGCGCTAGGGGCAAGCCGGCTCCCCCAAAAGGGAGCGCTTGACCATTCCATCGAACGGGAACATCGTGCCAGGCGGAGCGTAGCAACTCCCGCGGTTGGCCCTTGCCGGGCCATTGGCATGCCGGTCGACTGGCAGCCGCTGCCCGAAGAGTACCGCCTCGAGCGGGAGCGGGCGGAGCAAGACGCCACGGCGAGACACCGCGCACAGTCGGCAGAACGCTTCCTGCGAGCCACAGCGGGGCGCCAGAACCCGAACGGCACATCGGGGGTGTAGTGGGCGCCGCCTCCCAGCGCATCAAAGTGATCGAAGACACGCTGCGAACGCATGGTTTGATGAACTAAGGCCGCGCCGTTTATACAGACCCTTAGGGACAAGAATGGCTTCTAATGTATTTTCTGGTTTTCGGACCAGTGCGTTGCCGGAGAGCCTGGGTCCAGATACCGGCCGATCGCGCGTAGGTAGGCGACTATCTCGGGCAGCAAGAAATCGCGATCCCCAAACTCTTGCCCTATGCGCGCAAGTTCGTCCGCTGCCGCTACCATCTCCTCGACCTCACCGAGTACGTAGCCACGGTGACCGACGGCGCAGATATCGCATCCGGCCTCGATTACCTTGTTGACGAAGGCCGGTATGTCGCTCGCCTTCATTAGTCGCCGGTTACGTGTCATCAAATATGCCTATTCGCTGCTTTGAGGCGTGGCCCATTTCTTGTCGGCGCAGGGCGGCCCAGCGGCATAGGGGCCGGGACTTGGGGCGTCTGCCGCTGGGCCTGACCAGTCTGGCTGGAACGAGGCGCGGTGCTGGCTGACTTAAGAATGAGCGCCATCAGATTTTAAGGCAATTGGCATCGCCGCATACGTTCGTTCATCGAGCTTCAGCCAATTTGCTTAGAGGCAACCTGCGTTCGACCTAAGTCTTGCGACGAAGGGAGCCGCGCGCGGCAAGCGACCAAGCCCGCGCTGCGTGAATGGGGCGACGGTCGGGCCCGCGCTCCCTTTCGATAAGCAGCGCGGGCCGCTTACAATCGAACCTTGTTTCAATCAATCCTCCGACGCGCCTAGTGCAAGCCGGAATGCGTAGCGGTTGCGGATGTGGCTGTTGAAGTAGCGACCCTTTGCAAAGGCAGATTTGAACGCGACAAACGCCTCAAGCGGCACGTCCAGAAATTCGTATTTCTTCCCGCTTGCCACAAACCAGACCGAGAGAACCCTGTGTTCGGGTCATAGTCGAACTTGTGTCGACGGCATGAGGTGCGTACCTCCGCAATCGTTCCTAGTTGTCCAGTTCAAGCGGCTCGTGATCTGGCTGTTCGTGCCACATCACCTGTAGCAAGTCGCGCCAAGGTAGCGGCCGAGGCGGAAGACGCCTCTCATCTACTAGCTCCAGCGCTATATTTTAGTTTAGCAATATCTCCGTAGCAGCTTGACAACCTACGATAGCGCGGGCCAGTTTCTGGCGTTTGAGGGATCAACCGGGGGATACCCATGAAGAAGACCTACGAGAAGCCTGTGCTGATTCGCGGGCAGAGGCTTTCCGCCATTACCGCTGAACCAACTGCGTCTGTAGTTGTTCTCCCGCCGCCGAGCTGACCTAAACGCGTAATACAAATCTTGGCATTGCCCGCTGGCTCTGTCGGCGGGCTTTTGCGTTCAGCCCTTTATGCTGGGCTCCGGCCGCTTCTCCGCCTGGTCGAAACGATAACCGCTGTACCGTGGCGACGATAGCCGTTGCCAATGCTTCGGCCTCGTGGATCAAGTCCGGTCCATAAATCCCGTTGACCATTTCCTCGCTGGGCAGCACATCGGGCGGGCAATTGTTTTCGATTGTCTCTCTGATCAGCCGCAGGGCTGCCCGGCATTCTGGATCGTTCTTCATGGCGATTCGAACATCGACGCTCGGTAAAAGTTCCGGAACCATTTTAGCTAAAACTAATTGAATCGCGTAGTTGCGAGTCCGTTGTATGCGTTTGAAGTTCGTCGTGCCTCTGATGCCGACCCTCGTTGAGAAGCCTCCCGAAGGCGATGGCTGGATTCACGAGGTCAAGTTCGACGGGTACCGCTCGCAGCTCATCATCGACGAAGACGGGACACGCATCTACACGCGCAAGGGCCATGACTGGACAGCAAGTATCGCGACCTGGTGAAGGAAGCCGCGACCGTCGGCGCCGAGAATGCCATCATCGACGGCGAGATCATCGTACTCAACGACAAGGGTCTGTCCGACTTCGCAGAACTGCGGAAGGCCATCACGCGCCGCCAGCATGAGCTCTATTTCGTGGCCTTCGATCTTCTCCACCTGAACGGCCACGACCTGCGGGACATGCCGCTGGAGGACCGCCGCGAAATCCTGGCCGAGATGATCCCAAGAGGCAGCCGCATTCAATTCAGCGAAGCTCTGCCGGGCACCGGCGCCGCGGTCTTTCACCTTGTCGACAAGGCCGGGCTTGAGGGCGTGGTGTCGAGACGCAAGGACAGCCGGTACCGCAGCGGGACGTCGACCAACTGGCTGAAGGCGAAGTGCCACGCGATCGGCGAGTTCGATCTGCTCGGCGTCGAGCGTGAACCAGGCAAGCCAGCCTTCGCGCTGCTGGCCGAGCGCGGCACCGGGCGCTATGTCGGCTCGGCTTTCATCACCCTGAACCGCGAAATGCGCGAACGTCTATGGAAGCGTGTCCAGGAGCGCGCAGGGACGGCGCCAAAGGGCATGAAGAGGCCGGCGACGCAATGGGTCAAGCCGGAGCTGATAGGCCGTGTGAAGCACCTGCGCGGCGAGGAAGACTTGCGGCATGCGTCGCTGCAGGATTTTCGGGAGGAAGGCAAGCCCATTTGATGTTCACAGCTTCATGTGCGCCGCCTTGATCGTCAGCGGCAAACCCTTAGAGGGGGTCACTATTGGACGCGAAAACCGCCCCTCAGGGGGTCACTATTGCGCGCGAATTTACAGTCAGACTGAACCGGCTGATGGCGGTTTCCGCACTGCTTGCCGCCGCCGCCAATGCTTGCCTGCTACTGCAGCCCGGCCCTCTAGGCATCGTCGCTGCCCGCATCCTAACCGGCGTTGCGTTGGCCGGTGTCTATCCGCCCGCGCTGAAGCTGGTCTCGACCTGGTTCATACGAGGCAGGGGACTGGCGCTCGGCGCCGTCATCGGTGCGTTGACACTGGGTTCGGCGCTGCCGC
>NZ_JBWLUY010000005.1:0-418321 GCF_057784295.1 Mesorhizobium sp. CNPSo 4688 | reverse complement strand
GATTCGGCCCGTCCATCTTCAGAGAGAGCGTCTATCGATTGTCATGGCTCTCAGCACCACATTCATTGCGGGCGTACGGCTATTTAGCCCATTTATCAGGCCAGTGCTGGCGCGAAGCGTTGACCTAAGGCGGGCTTTGCGCACTTGTTACATCACCCTCCACTATTGAACGTGCGAGGGGGCACGAATCATTCGGGGAGCCCGGCCTTTTGCAATGCCTGAACGAACGTGTCCATCAACGCCCGGCGCACGAAGTCCATCCGCGCGAAAGCCCCAATCGTGAAGGCCGGAGCATCTCCAGCAGCCGCTGCGCAGCTGCACGTGCCGATCAGAAGATTCAAGAGAGCCAGATCGCTGGTCTCGCCTCTGCGGCTGATCTATACGGAGGCGATTCGCAGGAGTGTGGTCGACAGCGCTGAAAACGCTTAGGGCCAGTCGGCCGTTAGGCACCAGCACCCGGAACATCTCACGCAGCGCATTCGATCGGTCCGGGGAAAAACTGCATTCCGAATTGGCGCAGATCGAAGGTGGGGTCAGGGAACGGCATTTCGAGCGCGCTTCCCTCGCACCAGTCGATACGCCCAGAAAGTTCGAAAAGCTTCCAGGAACCCCAGTCATTCGCGAATTGTAGAACTAGCCAAGGGTCGCTTTGGGGCCGCTAGCTGTGGAGCCTCAACAGGTTGTCCAGGGTTAGATCGAGGTGACTGATGGGTGGTTTGGACTTTAGGCTGCCGTGTGGGCGATGCCAATTGTATCTGTGCAGCCAGACAGGCAGTTCGGCGGCGCGGTGATCTGAAGTGGATAGGCATGGCATAGGCCTGCCCCGTCCAGAGTCTGACGCTAATCAGCTCCTGATTGACGAGCATGCAGAAGCCGTCGAGCGTCGTGCATCCGCGTGCGGCGGCCTCGCGGATCAGACCAGCCTCCTTGTCGGCGAGGACGCCATCCAAGGTCCAGCGTGGCGCCAAATAGGCGGCGAGCGCTATCCGGCGAGTTCAAGCAGCTGTTGATAGCGCGGATGACCGCGGATTGGATCGAAATACGAATCGTGCTTGAACCAGATTTTAGCGTCGATATCGCCTTCCTGAAACAGTATCTCCAATAAATCGATGGCTCGGTCCAACTCGCCGACCATTGAATAAACAACAGCGGCGTTGTATCGGGCGCTATTGTCCTTCGGATCAATCGCCAAGGCCCGCCCCACCCATGCTTTCGCCAGATTGCCTTCGCCGAGCGCCGCAAGTGCACAGGCGCCTAGTTGGATGGGATCGGAACTTTCCGGATGCAGCCGGGACGCTTCCTCGGCCCTTTTCAATCCAAGCCGCGCGTAACCTTCCACTTCATCGTAGCGTCCAAGGGAACGCAAGGCAGCAGTGAGGAGGAGCGGCGAGCGGTAATCGTCCGGCTCGATCTCCAGGGCGCGAACGAAATGCCTCGCGGCAAGATCAAAATCGCCTCTGGTGTGGCAAAACTCACCGTAAAAAAGATTAGCCTCATAGCTGTTGGGGTCCAGCGAGAGCGCCTTCTCGAAGGCTGAAACCGCCTCGCCTGAGCGGCCGGCGATGTTCAGAGCCATGCCGCGGGCCGCATGCGCCTCTGCCAGATCGGGATCGATTGACAGCGCGTTAGCGGCGGTTGCGAGAATTGTTTCGACTGAGATGACGGCTCCCTGCGTAGATTTCAGATAGGACTCGCAATAAGCCATGCCGGCATAAGCGCGCGCATAGAGGGGATCCAATTCCACCGCCCTGGCGAACAAGCTTCGGCCTAATGTTAGGGACGATCTTGTCCTCAAGCTGAGGAGCTGACGCCCCCTCAGATAGTCGGTATAGGCGTGGACATTCGCTGTCGGCGTCCGGGCGATCGCCGTCCTTTCCTCCGGCAGCAATCTGACCTTGAGCTGATCGACGATCATGTGCGTGATCTCGTCCTGCACGGCGAAGATGTCGGTCAAGTCGCGGTCGTAACGGGCGGCCCACAAATGGCCGCCGCTGGCGCCGTCGATGAGCTGACCGGTGATGCGCACCCGCTGGCCCGCCTTGCGTACACTGCCCTCGAGCAGGAACTTCACGCCAAGCTCGATGGCGGCCTGCTGCATCTTCACCGCCTTGCCCTTGTAAGCGAACGACGAGTTCCGGCTCACCACGAACAAGCCGGAAATCTGTGACAAGTCGGTGATGATGTCTTCGGTGATGCCGTCGGAGAAATATCCCTGCTCCGGGTCGCCGCTCACGTTGACGAAGGGTAGGACAGCGATTGATGGCTTATCCGAAACGGCGGGCTTTGCCGCAGCCTGCGTCACGGTCGCGGATTGGGGCAGCGGTGAACGGAGATAGACGTCGAAGACGCGAACCGGCCGCTCGATGTTCTTGAGCGTATGCTCACCGGTGTCTTCAAAGACGAGATCGAGCCGGTTGCCGACATTATCGCGAACCACCGCCGACACCGAGACGCCGCCCGGCTTGGCGACACCCTCGATGCGCGCTGCGATGTTCACCCCATCGCCGTAGATGTCGTTGTCCTCGAAGATGATGTCGCCCAGATTAATGCCGATGCGAAATTCGATCCGACGGTCCTCCGGGATATCGGCGTTGCGCACGCGCATCTCGCGCTGGATTTTTGACGCGCATTCGACCGCGTTCACCACGCTCGGGAATTCGACCAGTATGCCGTCGCCGGTGAGCTTGACGATGCGGCCTTGGTATTCGGCGATCTTGCTATAGACCAACTCGCTGCGATGCGCTTTCAATGCCGCCAGCGTGCCGACTTCGTTGGCGCCCATGAGGCGGCTGTACCCCACCACGTCTGCCGCCAGTATGGCCGCAAGCCGACGCTCAACCTGCTGCACGCCCATGCCGGTCCTCCTGTCTGCGAACCGTTCTACTCGCCTTAGCGAGTATTATCTAACACCATCGCTGCGGGTAGAGTGAAAGCCAGCATGGCAATCGACGGGTTGTTGCATGCAGTTTCGGGCCGCATCGACCGGAGGCCAGCTCGTAGCTCCGCTAGGTGTGGAGCCTCAACAGGTTGTGCTCGGTTAGAGCGAGGCGACTGATAGGTGTTTTGGACTTTAGACTCCCGTGGGGACGGTGCCAATTGTAGCGATGCAGCCAGACCGGCAACTCTGCGGCGCGGTGATCTGAAGTTGGATAGGCGATGGCATAGGCCCATTCGCGCAGCGCCGTTATTCAAGACCGGACATTCAGGTTGGTGTGGGCACCGACGTGAACTGACCCGCAGCAGACTTCTGAACGTCAGAGACGCACTGTTGCCAGACGTCTTATGACTCGGTGGCGCACAAAAGCGAGAGAATCCGCAGGCGCTTGGAGCGGAACATCATTCGAAAAAAATCAAGTCTCGTAGTAGTGAAGCTCAAGCAGCAGGCACCCGGTCTGCGACCGGAAGGGACCGTGATAGACGCCAGGCGGGCGGCAGGCGTAGGTGTTCGGGGCAAAACTCAGCGACGGCTGTTCGATCGAATATCCGCCGACGATGAGGTCTCCCGATAGCAAATAGACCTCTTCCCAGTACTCATGCACGAACGGCACCGTCGTATAGGCGCCCGGCGCAAACCGCAGCAGCCGCGTGCGGTTCCCCGTCTTGCCTGCCTCGTCGAGCCGGCCGGCAAGTATCTTCTGCTCAATGCCGGGCGGGTAGCCAGGGGGCGCGTGCCAGCCCTCCCCGGTCATGTCGATCGTGTGAAATTCCTTGTGTTCCTTTCGGATCGGCATGGCAACCTCAAGCAGCAACCAGACCAGCGCGGTCGACCTCGTCTTCCAGCGAATAGCTGTCCAGCATGTGGTCAACGAGCTGCGTGCAGCGGTCCCAGTCGAAGGTGCGGAAGCTGTGCCCCTTGGTGACGAAGGTGGCGCCAGCATAGAACATCTCGTACTGCGTGTGGCGCGAGGCGAACTCCGAGCCGACTGCGTCCCAGGCGAGCTTGAAGAATTTTACCCGGCCCTCCGACGAGGCGACCGGCGATTGCTGCGTCTTTTCAATCAGACTGCGCAACTCCGGATCGGCGAAATCCTGGACGGAGGACGGCAGCATGATCAGTCCGCCGCCCGCCAGTTCGCGCAAAGCGAGGATCACCCCGGCATAGAGTTGCTGTGTCAGCACCTGAGCCGAATAGAGCGTATGCGCGTCGGGCACGAAATAGGCGCCATGCATGCGGCCCTTGACCTCCATGGCGTGTACCAGCGCGTCGACCATGGTGTTCTGCGCCGCGAGCGCTCCGAGTGTCTCGCGCACCTGCGGAAAGTTGATGACGCCGTTGGTCTCGGCGATTCGCCGGGCAATACCGACGAGGAAACGCATCTTCACCATCAGGCGGATCTGCGCCTGGTAGTTCTGGTAAACATGCGCCGGCGTGGCATGGAACTGCCGCTGGCACATGGCGATGTCCTGGCTGACGAAGACGCGGTCCCAGGGGACTTTCACATCGTCGAAATAAAGCACGGCATCGTTCTCGTCGAAGCGGCTGGCGAGCGGATTGTCGAAGACGCTGACGGCGTGCTCCTCGTAGGATTTGCGTGACAAGATCTTCACGCCGCCCGCATTCATCGGCACGGCGAAGGACACCGCGTAGGGCTCGTCTCCCTCGCGCAGCGGCTGAATGCAGGTGACGAACACCTCGTTTGCCATGATGCCGCCGGTCGCCAGCATCTTGGCGCCGCGGATCGTCAGGCCTGCGGCGTCCTGATCGACGATGCCGGCGGTGAGGAAGCGGTCCTGCTGCTCCCCCGCGGATTTCGAGCGGTCGGCCTGCGGATTGAGGATGGCATACGTGAGATAGAGTTCATTGTCCCGGGCGTAGCGGTAATAGTCGGCAAGTGCCGCGGCGCGGGCCTTGTCATAGGCCTCGAAGACCTCGATCCCCATGAACATGCCCGAGATGCAGGAGGCGACGTGGTCCGGCGCCCGGCCAAGAAAGCCATAATGAAGTTCCGTCCAGGCTTCCAGCGCTTTGCGCCGCTCGACGAGGTCGGCATGGCTGCGCGGCAACTGCCAGATGCGGTTGGCCCGCTGCCCGCCACTTTCGGGCACTTCGAAGGTCATCAGCTCCCGGTTGTCCGGCCGCGCCTGGAAGTCGTAGAGCGTGCCGATCGACCGGATCGTCTGGCGAAAGGCTGGATGCGCGGTGACGTCGCCGGCCGCCTTGCCGTTGATATAGACCTGTCTGCCGTCTCTCAGCATCTCGATATGCTGCGCCCCGGTCTTGATCATCTTTCCCTCCAAGGTCAGTACTACCAAGAAATCAGTAGTGAATGTCCAGTGGCCAGAGCGGTGCCGTAAACTCCGTTGGCTGCAGTGATGCGTAGCGCCCCTTGCCGAAAACCAGTGGCTGCCGGTCGGCGAAGGACCGGAAATGCTTCACCCTGGCGATAAACAGCACGTGGTCGCCGGCTTCGTGCCTGGCCCACAACTCGCAATCGAATAGCGCCGCAACTCCGGGCAGCACCGGGCCACCAAAGCCGCCCTGCTCGAAGCGCATCCCTTCCCACTTGTTGGAAAGCGGCTTGGCGAAGCGGTTGGAAATGTCCTTCTGGTTTTCTGAGAGAACGTTGACCGTATAACTGGCAGCCTTCTGCCAGAGCGGCAGGCCAGCTGAACGACAATCGATGCTGAACAGGACGAGGGGCGGGTCAAGCGACAACGAGTTGAACGAGCTTATCGTCATGCCGAGTTGCTCACCGTCGGCCAGACAGGTGACGACGCAGACGCCGGTCGGAAACTGTGCCAGCGCCTGCCGGAACGCGCGCACATCGAAAGCCGTTAATCTTTCGCTGATCATGCTCCGGCCCTTTCGGCACCGATCGGTTAGGTCACAATAGTCAATTCACCAATTCCGTTGACCAACTGCCCGCCGCCACTGTGTGTCTCGACGTTCGGCGGCATCGAGATGCGAACGCCGCGGCCGCCCTCTTACTGCGCCACCGCCGCGCTACGCGCGGTTGCAACCGAGCGCCAACCTGCCCCGGTCGGCAGCCGCAAGGCGACGAGCGTCCGCGCCAGATGCTGGGCGACGGCCGCGGCCGCCTGTTCGGGCTGTCCGCAGCGTATGCCTTCGACGATCGCTGCGTGCTCGGCAAGCACGCTGTCGCCGCGCCCGCCGGAGATCGTCATGACATGCACGCCCATTCGCAACTGGCGGTCCCGCAGGCTCTCATAGAAGTCGGCGAGCACCGGATTGCCGGCGGCGCGCACGATCGTGCGATGAAACTCCCTGTCGCATTCGATGAACGCCACGGGATCGTGCCGCACCTCCACCTGTCGGGCGATCAGCCTGTCGAGTTCCGCCGCAAGCATGTCACCAAAGCCGGCTGCCCGCCCTGCGCACCACTCCTCCACCAAGCCGCGCGCCTGCATGACAGCTTCGATCTCCGCCTCGGTGATCGGCGGAACATAGGCGCCCTTCTTCGGCACGATCTGCAGCAGGCCATCGGCTTCGAGCCGCAATAGCGCTTCGCGCACCGGCGTCCGCGACGTTCCCGTCTCGCGGCAGACCTCCGCCTCTGTAAGGAACGTGCCCTCGCGGCTGGGCAAGGTGAGCACATGCTGCTTCAGCCAGCGGTAGACCACGTCCTGCGCAGCATCGGCGCGTTGCCCCATGGCGGGGCGTTGTGATTGATGTCGCTCACTCATAGACAACATGTATACATGCTGTCGCCAAGAGATTCAAGCCAATTTGCGAACTGGCCGCGCCGAGCGCAAACGTCAGGAATTGGACGCATCCGCGACGCCAGCGCGGTCGCCGGCAATGTCCGCTTAAAGGCCGTGGCACACTTAACTTTAATGACCGAGATGAGGCGCAAAGCGGTCATCATCGCCTGAGCCCTTCAAACGGCAGCACCCAGTCACGACGAAAAGTCTGCGGTGACGACGCCCGCATTCTCCGAAGGTCCCGACCCGATGGGCCGCGGGTGTGCAACAAGCTGTTGCACACTTCTGGTATCCATTGCGCCCGTGTCTGACCCGAACTACCTCACTCCAGAAGAAGTCATCGCTCGCTACCGCCGACAGCTGAGCGAAGGGACGCTTCGTAACTGGCGCTGCATGCGCATCGGGCCATCGTTCCTCAAAATCGAAATCCTCTACCCGAGCAGCAAGCTCGATCGCTGGGACAAATCGCTCCTCGTTGTCTGCAGGTCACACGTAAACTGCCGCTCGAAAAGGCGTCTCCACCAGAGTAGCAGAGAGGCCGTTCAGCCGTCCCAAGTGGCGCTAGCGAGAAAAGATGAGCGTTCGGAATCCGTGGTTGATCGGGACCTCAGGGTACTGAGCAAATGCGACCATTCCCAAGCGTGGACGATCATAAGTGGTCACTCGGCACACACCCCAGTTAACGACCCCCGCCCTCCAAGGTTGGCACACAAGCATCTGATAAATCTGATGATTCAGTCCTCGGTGTGTTGATGCACAACAATCCCGCTCGATACCCCACGGGCATGCTGGATCACAATGTTCGACGCCTCGATCTCCTCAGACATCTGATGCCGTCCCGCTCGATGGCCGCATCGGGTCTTTAACGCTGAAACGTCCGCTGCCGAACAAGTTGGCCCGGGCCGAAGGGCCCTAACACTGGTAGGACCTCGGGACGGTGGACGGCCTGTGGCGACGACAGAAGTGCACACTGCAAGTAAATGCTTCGCAAGGGCGACGGCGACCGCAGCGACTTTACACTTGCGCCCTATGCCGCCAACGACGCCATGGCCACCTGGAGCGCAAAATCGTGCGCAGCGTTCCGTATTCCACCTCTATCGGCCTATCAATCATTTCCGCGTCCGCACCGATGCCCGCGGCGCAGTGGGATCGCACTCAATCCCGTCCCCACACAGCTTTCAAGGCTGCTCCGCTCGAGGCCGTCAACTGACCAGAATACCGCGGGTCACCTGTCCGTTGCTCTCCCAATAGGTGTGTTTTTTAGCAATCCACGGATCGGTCATTGCCGGTTGAATGTTGCCGCTCTTATCGATCGCGCGCGAGGTGACGGTGTGCTCCCCGGTGGACGGCTTGGGCCAGTCCAAAGACCACATCTTCCAGGCGAACTCAGCCTCTTCGGCGGCGTCAATGGTCGCCGGCATCCACGGGCCTTCGTCGATCTTCACCTCGACCCGGTCGATCGGTGCACCCCAGGCAGCTCCGACGATCCGGTAATCGCTGCCGATATGGGTCACCCGGGCCGGCGCCGATTTGAGGCGCGCGCGTCCGACGGAGGTTTCCACCCACACGGTCTCGCCGTTATGGTCTTCCTCGCGGAGCGTGACGTAGTCGCGTCCCATGAACCGGTTCTCAAAGCGCTGGTCGCGCACCTCGATGCGTTTGAGCCATTTCGCGTTTGCGACCCCGTACCAGCCGGGCGCTATCAGCCGCACCGGGAAGCCGTTATCGGGCGGCAGGGTAGTTCCGTTCATCTCGTAGCAAAGGATGTTTTTTGCATCCATGGCGTCTGCGAGCGACATGCTGCGCGCGAAGTTCTGTTTGAACGTGACGTCATCGGCCTTCTTGATCTCGCCTTCGTCGGCGGCCCAGAAGACAACCTCGATGCCGCTGTCGAGAACGCCGGCCTCCTCTAGGATCGGTGCAAGCGGCGTGCCCGCCCAGCGCGCATTGCCGATGCCGCCGTTGAAAAACGGGAGGCCGGTATTGCCCGAACATTCGACCGTGAACGTGACTTCCTGGCGCGGCCGGACCTTGATGTCGGCGAGCGTCAGGGCCAACGGCTTTTTGACCAGACCGCCGATTTCGAGCTTCCACGTAGCTGCGTCGATGACCGGCCTGTTGAAATGCGCGATTGAAAAGAACTTGTCGTTGGGGGTCACCCATGAATCGAGGTCCTCCCAGACGATCTGATTCTTGATGACCTCCGGCACGGGGTTCGGCGGCAGCTGATCGGTCCATTTGACGACTTCCTCGCCGGGCCGAGCAGGAAAAGCGTAAGCCCGCGAGGCATGGAGAGCGGCGATTGCGGCAAGAGCCGCGCTTCCTTGAATAAGTTCTCTGCGTTGAAGATGAGGCATGCTGTTTCCCTCCCAGTTGATCCGGAACGGGCTGCAGCCTGGCATTTGGGCCGTAGCCTGATCTCAGACAGGCGCACAAAGAAACGACTGTCCACCCGGATGTCCGGACAGGTCAGGCAATCAGCGAGGCATCTCAAGCATTTGGAGCATTGGACGAAACTCTGCTTGGGTTTCGTCTTTGAAGAATACGCCTTTGAAATTGAAGTGTCCACAACTCGGACGGGATAGTGACCTTGCGGTGTTCCTGCTGGTTCCCGGTCTTGCCAAGAATCGGAGCCCCTCGGATCGCTATCGAGGGCGATGGCAACTACCAGGCAATCGAAAGCTCAATTTGTGCTTGACCAATCAGGCCCATGACACGACGCCACCTTTCCACGCGATCACCATAGAGATCCCCACCGGCTGAAAAGCTGCAGTTCGTTCCGTTCGTCGTGACGAGCGCGCTGCGCCGACCGATCCCGCGATCTAGCTTGGCGGTGGCGAAGCGGACCGCAACGGCCGACTGAGGCGCATTACAGCTCGGCAGCCTTGGGCCGGAAGCGGATTGGCGGGTTCGAGGTTCGGAAGGCCTGAAGCAGACCTTCAGGCTCGTCGCGCGCATCGACTTGATCTGACCCAACGCGGACATTCCCGCAATCGAACCGGAACGTCTCGAAAAGCAGGGAAGCTGACGTTGCCCTGCGGAAGAAGCCGGTTGTCAAACATCGACTTTGCGAGGGATTTTCATGCCGCTGTCACAGCGGCAATCGGGCCGCAAGTCAGGAAGACAGCGGTCTTCCGATGTGACACCAACAACGCTGCCCTATTCGCATAATTGATCCTTTTGCCCGGCAGCGTCCGGCGCTATAATCAGCGATTGCTAAAATTAGGACGGAGCAACCGTAAAGCCAGAAAAGCGTCCGTCTTTGGGCCGGGGACCAACCATGGAGGCCAAACATGCTCAGCGCTTTATACAAGGCCTGCGCTGTGATCCTTTTATCAGTGAACTGCGCTTTCGCCCAATCGGATCTGATAGAGCCAACGGCTGGAACGTGGAAGACGTGGGTGATCACGTCGGGCAAGGACTTCCGAGTCCCGCCCCCACCGGATACTTCCACAGCAGAGCTGGAGCAGCTCCGAGATATCATCGCAAAGAACGATGCGCAGGTCGCCGCGATGATCACGTTCTGGAATGCCGGCTCGCCCGGTTACCGATGGATCGACCTAGTCAACAATCGCCTTCTTACAGGCGAAAAGGTCCCGCCCAATGCGCACCGCATATACACCTATTTGACGATGGCGATCTACGACGCCACCATTGCGGCATGGGAATCGAAGTACTTCTACAATCGCCCCCGCCCAAGCGAGGCGGATGCGACCTTACCGACTGCGCTGCCTACGCCTCGGAGTCCCTCCTATCCATCTGAACACGCGGCAGCCGCTGGAGCCGCCGCGATGGTTCTTTCCTATTTCTTCCCGGACGAGGCGTCGTCGTTCCAAGCAATGGCCGAAGAAGCGGCGCAATCGCGGGTCCTTGCCGGTGTCCAGTTCCCGAGTGACTCTTCCGCCGGGCTTGAATTGGGCCGACGGGTGGCAGAGCAGGTGATTGCACGGGCAAAAGCCGATGGCTCCGACGCTGTCTGGACCGGCAAGGTCCCGACCGGGCCATGCAAGTGGGTCGGGGATAAACCAGGCAATGCAACCATGCCCAACTGGAAACCGATCGTGTTGGCATCAGCCGATGAATTCAGGCCACCGGCCCCACCCGACTGCCATTCCGAGGCGGTAAAGGCCGAGACAGATGCTGTCCGACAATTTGAGCGAAAATTCCCTAGCAACTACAAAGCGTTCTATTGGCAGAGCCCATCCGGCCTGTTCACCGACTGGTATGGCTATGCCAGCAAGTGGATGTTCGAGGACAGGACGGATTCGAACCCGCCGCGTGCCGCGCGGGCTTATGCGATGCTCGCAGCAGTCCATTTCGATGCGTTCATTGCAAGCAACGACGGTAAGTTCGCGTATTGGTACTTGCGCCCGAACATGCTTGACCCGAGCATCACTCCCCTGTTCGCGGTGCCGCCTTTTCCCAGCTATCCGTCCAACCATTCCACTCTTTCGACTGCCCGATGCGAGGTCCTTGCGTACCTGTTCCCCAGCCATGCTGACTTCATCCGCAAGGTGGGCAAAGAGGCCGGAGATTCTCGTATCTGGGCCGGCATCCACTACGAGATGGACAACAAGGCCGGTGTCGCACTCGGCAAAGCGGTAGCCGGGAAATTCATCGAGCGGGCGAGAAAGGACGGAGCAGACTAGCGGAAGGAGAAGGCACCTGCTCGACCCCTTCGGAACTTCTTGCCGATCGCCGGTCCGAGGTCAAAGGATGGAATGGAACTTGTTCGCCAGGTATCAGAAAGATGCAGGCCCTCACGCGCTTTCATCTTCTGACGCTTTATGGACCTGAGACGCAACAAGGCTTCCAAGTTGCCGTTTCCCTGCGCCGCAATCGATAGACCGCTTCGGAGTCCACCCGTGACATTGGCTGCGTCCGGCGCATCCTCAGCAAGTGGCGCCAGCACGACCTCCGGCGCGGTCGCCTACAACGTCAGCTTTCAGGAAACGGCAAAGCTGATCAATACGGCCGAGATGAGGCGCATTCCGGTCCGGCAGGGCCGAAGGCGGACCTGCGGCTTCGAGGTTCTGAAGGTCAGAAGCGGACCTTCAGTCACCCTACGTGCATCGACTGGACCTGACCCGTCGAAGACGTTCATCCGCAGCCGGTCGAATGTCAGGAACGGCTGACGAGCGGTCATTCACCGCGCGGCCAACGGGGCGTTCTGGCTCCGGCGCTTCTATGAGTGTAGGGTTGTGTCATAAAGAGGCGCATATGGCGGTTCCCCCTCTCAATCGGAAGCTGCTAGCGATCCTGGCGGCAGATATGGTCGGCTACTCAAGGGCGATGGAAGCCGATGAGGCCGGCACCATTGAGCGGTTGAAATCCGTTCGTGCCGAGCTGTTCGACCCCGCCATCTCCCAGCACCATGGCCGCCTCATCAAGCTGATGGGCGATGGCGCGCTTGTCGCCTTCGACAGCGTGGTCGACGCAGTCGCCTGCGCAGCGGAAATCCAAAGCGCGGCGGCCGCGCGCAATGAAGGTCTGCCCGAGCCTGAGCGCATCGTGTTCCGCATCGGGGTCAATCTGGGCGACGTTGCGCTGGTTGACGGCGATGTCTATGGCGATGGGGTCAATGTCGCCGCGCGATTGCAGCAACTCGCTGATGCTGGCGGCGTGAACGTGTCGGGCACAGCCTTTGACCATCTGCAAGGCAAGCTTGATTGGTCCCTCGATTTCGCTGGCGAGCAACAAGTAAAGAATATCAGCCGTCCGGTTCGGATGTACCGGCTAAGGCTCGATGGCAAGCGGCCGCGCTGGACCTTGCATAAGGCGATGCCGCGCTGGGTTGGGACGGCGGCGGCCGTCATGCTATTTGCTCTGCTGGGCGGCGGCGGGACATGGTGGTTCTTTCATTCAGCTGCTCTGGGTGCCAAGCCGTCGGTCGCAGTGCTGCCCTTCAACAACTTTGGCGGCGACGAGGCCACCGGGCGTCTGGCCGATGGCCTCACCGAGGACATCATCACCGATCTCGCGCAGTTTCCCGAACTCGACGTCGTGGCACGCAATTCGACGCAAGCGTACAAAGGCAAGTCGGTAGATGTCCGCCAGGTCGCAAGTGCGCTCGACGTCGGCTATGTGCTGGAAGGCTCGATCCAGCGCCAGGGCGGTCGGCTGCGGATCACCGCGCAGTTGATCGATGCAAAAACCGGCAACCATCTGTGGTCGGAGCGATGGGACCGGCCTGCTGAAGACGTATTCGCCGTGCAAACCGAGATCGCCGAGCAGGTCACCAACCGTCTCGGCAACGGCGTAGGGCTGATTCAGGGAGCGGGGCGGGCTGCAGCGAAGCGTAAACGGCCGGACAACTTGACTGTCTATGATTACTATCTGCTCGGAACCGAAAGGATTGAAAAGATTACCGTAGCGGATGAGCAGGAGGCCATCAGGCTGCTCAACCGCGCTGTCGAGCTGGATCCGGAGTTCGCCCGCGCCTGGGTGGAACTTTATCATGCTCACAACATATTGGCTGGCTTCGGTGTCAATCCCGAGAGCGAGATCAAGGCGGCTGCCGATGTAGCCGAACGCGCGGTGCGGCTCGATCCGAGCGACGCCGAGGCGCACGCGGTTTTTGGCATGAGCCTCAAAGACAAGGGCGACAACGCCCGCGCCAAGGTCGAGCTGGACACGGCCATCCGCCTCGCTCCGGGTTCGGCCGAAATCCTGACATTCTATTCCGGCTATGCGGCAGGCTTCGACGAACCCGAACGCGGCGCTCAGTTGGTCGACCAAGTTATACGGCTCGATCCGAATTACCCGATGTGGGCAACTAGTTTCTACTCCACTGCCTATTTTATGGCTGGCCGCTATGAGGACGCCGTGAAGATGCTGGAGCGCAAGACTCCCGATAACTACGGCAAAGGGGATTGGGTGGTGCGTAGCAGCTCGCTGGCGGCACTGGGCCGAACCGATGAGGCGAATGCTTCGGCCAGGGAAACCCTCAAACGGTATCCGAACCTGACCGTCGAGGGCATGGTCAATGAATTCAGATTGAGCAATACAGAGCGCGGTCGTTTCATCGAGACAATGCCTCTCGCCGGCTTCCCGCTTTGCGCCAAGCCCGAGGCGCTGGCAGAGCTCGCCAAACCAGTGCGACTACCGGAATGCGAAGCGGGGGAGGCTCAACCTCTCGGGCAGCCATAGAACACCCCTGTGCAAAGAAAGGCGGGGGCCGCTGCTCCCCAGCGCGTGAACGCCGCGCGTTGCCAGGAACGACCGCTGTGCATCGAAAGCGACAGTTCACTGGCCATACGATGAATGGCCGCAAGTGACGACCTCCAGCGCCGGCATTCTCCTCAGGTCTCTATCCGACGGGGTCGAGGGTGCAACAATCTGTTGCACAACTCTGCTATCTGTAACGCCCATGCCTGATCCGAACTACCTCACCCCTGAAGAAGTCATCGCTCGCTATCGCAGACAGGTAAGCGAAGGGACTCTTCGCAACTGGCGTTGCATGCGGATCGGGCCATCGTTCCTCAAGATCGGCAAAGCAATCCTCTATCCGAGCGGCGAGTTGGATCGCTGGGACAAATCGATCCTCGTCGTCTGCAGACCCACACGCGAACTGCCGCGGGAAAAGGCGGCACCGCCAGAGTAGTAGAGAGGCAGTTCAGTCGTTCCGAGGTCGCTGGCTAGATAGATAAGCGTTCGGAATCCGTGGTTGATCGGGACGTCAGAGTACTGAGCAAATGCGATCATGCCCAAGCGTGGAAGATCACAGTGGGCACTCGACACACGCCCCAGTTAACGGCCCCACCTCTTCAGCATGGGCATGCAAGCTTTTGATAGATATGACGAATCTGATCAAAGTATTTTGATGCACAACGATCCCGCTCGACACCCCACTGGGATTGTAGATCACGACCGGTCACGCTTGGATCTGATTTCCACGAGAAATCAGAATTTGAGAGCTTCATTTTGGTCCGCCCAACCTCCGGGCAACGGATGATAGCAAGCAAATTTGGGCAGTTGTCCGGCGAGGACGTTGTCCGAGGACAGACACGCCCCATTCCCTGCCCCACAATGCAGCGCGAAGCCGATCGCTGAAAGCGCCTGGCCGCACTGGCCTGCGATCGCACGGCTGTCCGGGGAAAGTCATTCATATGTGAAGGTTATCTGGTTTGGAGAGGGCCTGGGCTTAGGTTGACTTGGGTTGACGGGCGGCGGTTTGTCGATGGCGGCGATGTAGCGGCGCTCGAAGAGGCATCTGGTCACCAGATCGGTGAACCTGAGGATTGGCATGGCGATGCGGCAGGCGCGGGCGACAATGCGCAGCAGTGCGTAGGCTATCATGGCTGCGAAGAGCTGCAGGCGGATGGCATTGTCGTTGTTGCCGAGGAACTTGCGGATCTTCAGGTGCTGCTTGATCCAGCGGAACAGGAGCTCGATCTGCCAGCGGCCCTTGTAGAGGTTGGCGATCTCGACGGCGGAGCGCTTGAGGTCGTTGGTCAGAAGGATGATGGCCTCACCATCCTGACGCTCGACGACGAGGCGGCGCAGCCGGATCGGCAGCTTGCACTGGCTCTTGCTGACAAGGCTGACCTCGGCATCGTCGAGAATGGTGAAGCCATCGCCTTGCGTGGCCTTGATGGGGCGGTTGCGCAGCACTTTGAGGCCCATGTTGGATTTGGGCCGGGTGACAAAGAAGGCTTTGGCCGTGGCGATCGCCGTCCACCAGCCGTAATGGCAATAGCCCTTGTCGAACACGTAGGTGGCGCCCTTCTCGATGCTGATCGTGCGGCCGATCTGGGCATCGTTGACGTTGGCGTCGGTGATGTCGAGGACGCGCGGGCAGTCGCTGTTGGGATCATAGACGACATGCAGCTTCATGCCGCGGATGCGGCCGTTCGACTTGGCCCAGCCACAGGCCTTGCCGAGCGGGATGGGCGTGGAATCGATCAGCCGCAACATGGCCGTGCCTTCGCGGCGCATGTGCCGGTCGAGTTGGTTGGCGATGAGGGCGAAGGTCTCGGCAAATACGCCGATGGGTCGGCGCCGGTTGGCATCCGACAAGGTCGAGCGGCTCAGCCGGTCACTGCCCAGGTGATAATGGTGCTGGCTGTTGGCGTTCCAGCCAACTTCCAGGCTCCGCAGGCCTTCAGCGCCGCTCAACTGCGCATAGATCAGCACCATCAGATGGTCCCAGCTCTTGAACGACTTGTCGTAGGCATCCCCGTCGTGACTATCCACAATCGTCTGAAACCGCCGCCGATTGATCGGTTCAACCAGCTTACCAAGAATGCTAGGCGTAAAGCGCATGCCCCGTCCCTTTCTGAGTCTCGACAACCAGAAGGTAGACGGAAAAAACCCGTCTCACGGGGCATGCGCATGCGGCATTTCGATTCACACCTCTCTTTCCCCGGACAGCCGTGCTGCGATCGGGATGACTGAAATGGGGCCGTATGCGGACCTGCAGCTTTCTGACGCCCAAGAGGCGATAGCGGACGTTCAAATTGCGAGATCCGAGTTGCGGCCCGATCCAAAGCGGGCCCACTGCCTAGGTTCTACCTATTCCACGAAAGCAAAATCCTGCTCGCTCGCATGCAATATGCCGGCCAGCGTGCGCAGGGCCTCCTCGAGCCGCTCAATCGGCGGCGCGGCAAGCGCCAGCCGCACGGCGTTCGGTGCGTGTCCCGGAGTCACAGCGAAGGCACTGGACGGTGTGATCGCGATGCCGCGGCGCGCGGCGACGGCGACGAAGGCCTGTGAGCGCCAGTGTTCCGGCAGGCTGAGCCACAGATGATAGGCGCGCGGGTCGGCGTGCATCTCGAAGCCTGACAGGCAGTCGGCGGCGAGACGCTGGCGGCGCTTGGCATCCTCGCGCTTGGCTGCGACCAGCTCGCTGACAACGCCATCGGCGATCAGCCGCTGCGCGGCGTTGAAGGCGAAACCACCGGCGCCCCAGCCGCCCGAGCGTATCGAAGCCATGACGCTTTCCCTGAGTCGCGGCGGCGCGCTGACGAAGCCCAGCGTCAGCCCCGGCGCGACGCGCTTCGACAGGCTGTCCAGCACCACGCCATGGTCGGGCGCCAGCGCCGCCAGTGGCGCCTCGTCGGCGAGGAAGCCGTAGATCGCATCCTCGATTATGACGAGGTCCAGGGTCTCGGCGAGGCGGGCCAGCTCTTCCCGCCGGGTGGCTGGCATGGTGACGCCGAGCGGGTTGTGCAGGACCGGCTGCACGTAAAGCGCCGACAGCCGCCCCTCGCGATCCGCCTTCTCGACGGCATCCGGGCGCACCCCGTGCTCATCCATGGCCAGCGGCACCAGGATGACGCCGAGCCGCGCCGCAATGCCTTTGACCAGCGGATAGGTCACCGCCTCGACGCCGCAGCGCGCGCCGGTCGGAACCAGGGTGGCGATCGCCGTGGCAATTGCCTGGCGACCGCCGCCGGTGAAGGCGAGCCCATCGGCGCGCGGCGACCAGCCGCCTCGCGTGAGGAAACGGGCACTGAGCTCACGCGCCGCCGGCGTGCCGCCGCTGGCCGCCGGCCCCAGTGCCATCTGCAAGGTGTCGGCATCGGAAAGTCCGGCGAGGCTCTTCGCCATCAGCTGCGATTGCCCCGGCAGGATGGGGAAATTGAACTCCAGGTCGACACGGGCGTCGCCAGGATCAGTGGTCGCCGCGGCGCCGCGGCGCGATTGCCCCGAGACGTAGGTACCGCGACCAACCTCTCCGACGACGAGGCCGCGCTTCAGCAACTCGTTATAAACGCGGCTCGCGGTCGATGCGGCGATGCCGCGCTGATAGGCGAAGCTGCGCTGCGGTGGCAGCCGTTCGCCCGCTTTCAGACGGCCTTCCGCAATGTCCAGGGCGACGTCGTCCGCAAGCTTCAGATATTCGTTTACCGACATAATTGCACCGAGAGCAATGTTTCTATTGCACCGAGACAATTAGCATGCGATTTCCATAGTCGCAATACAAACATTGCACCGAGGTCGAGATAACTCGAAGCCAGATGCAGTGCAAAACCCCTGATGAACCGGCCGCGGCGGCGGCCAATGGGCGTCGTGCCGGCGGCACGCGCAACCCCCGCGCTCGTTCTGACGGCGGCGCCGATACCAAAGGAGAAAGGACATGACCCAGATCGTTCGGACCACCACCGCAAGGCACGCTCCGCTGCACCGGCTCGCGCAGTCGATAGGGTGCAGCCTCGGAGCAATTCGTCACGAGATGCGAGCGCGCAAGGCAATGCGCGCGCTTCGGGAACTCGACGATCACATGCTGACCGACATGGGCCTGGTGCGTAGCGAGATCGCCCTCGCCGTGCGCGAGGGCCGCTAATCAGACCAATTCCAAACCGCTTGAGGACCCTGCGAGGTCGCCATGATCACCCTCATCTTTGCCGCCGAGCTTGCCGCCGCCGTGCTCGCAACATCGTTCATTTCTGGCACCTTCGGCATGGCCGGCGGCATGATCCTCATCGCAGTGCTGATGGCGATCATGCCATTGACGGTGGCGATGGTGTTGCACGGCATCACCCAGCTCACCGCCAACAGCTGGCGGGCATGGCTCTGGTGGAGCGCGATCCGGTGGCGCATCGCAGCCTGCTATGCCGGAGGCGCGCTCACTGCCGCGTTGCTGCTTGCGGCAGTCGAACTGGTGCCGAGCAAGCCGGGCGCGCTGATCACGCTGGCGCTGCTCTCCTTTGCGGGGCTGTGCGTGCCGCGCACCATTGCGCCCGACATCCGCAAGAGCGTCCACGGTGTCTGCTGCGGCTTCCTCTGCACAGCGCTGCAGCTCACCGCCGGGGTTTCCGGGCCGGTCCTCGACGTCTTCTTCGTCCGCTCGGGTCTCGACCAGCGACAGACAGTGGCGACCAAGGCAGCCATCCAGGCGCTCGGGCACTTCCTCAAGGTCGTCTATTTCGGTCAACTGCTCGTGGCCGGAACCGACGTCCTGGCGCCCACGGCGGTGGCCCTGGCGATCACGCTGGCGGCCATCGGAACGCAGCTCTCTCGGCGCGCCCTCGATGCCATCAGCGACACGCATTTCATGCGTTGGAGCCGTTGGCTGATCGTTGCCACCGCCGCTACCTGCCTGATCCAGGGCATTGCCCAGCTTGGCGTCGATCTCGGGCCGCTCGCGACGCCGGCGCAAGCTCAGACCGGTCGCGACGACCAGACCGCAGCACCGGCGCCCTCTGGCGAACACCGGCCTCGGCCGCTCCAGACATCCGACCTCAATCCCCGCACCTGCGGCGCACGGAGCCTCACTCGGTCCGCCTGAAACAGCGCCGGGCACGACAAGAAGGACAACGGAAATGAACCTTGGAAAGCAATCGGGCCGACGGGCTGCCGCCTGGCTCGCCTTCAGGCAGCGGCAAAGCTGAGCTAAACGTCCGACGTGCGAAACAGCGCTAAGTTGGCAAATACTGCCCCGGAATGAAGCGAACTGCTTTTCGCTATAACATCAGAAAATTTTCAGAAACCGATCGGGATTTCGGCGACCAAAAAACCGATTGAGAACGTGCTGGTGAAACGAGCCGACCGACCGAACGTTTCAGGCAGGACGCGCCCTTCTCCAGCCAGGATCATTGCCGGCTGCCGCGCCGTCCTGGCGCTGGCTGCAACATGGACAGGAGACGAAATGACTGCCGTACCTCGTAACAGATTGAAGCGTGGCCTGCTTGGCGTATCGGTCGCGGCCCTGGCCTGCGCTGGCGCCGTCACCTGGCACGCCGGCCAGGGCGAGGCCGCCAACGCAAAGCCGGAGGCGCCCGAAGCGAAGCTGGTCAAGGCCGTGAGGGTCAAGCCGGCACCACAGGCCAATGAGCGCATCGCCATCGGCGAGATCCGCCCGCGTCGCGAAAGCGATCTCGGCTTTCGCATCTCCGGCAAGCTGGTGAAGCGCTTTGTGTCGGTCGGCCAGAGCGTCCGCAAGGGTGACATCCTCGCCCGTATCGACGACCAGGATTGCCGCAACCGCCTGCGCAGCGCCGAGGCCGATGTCGCGGCCGCACAGGCGGTGCTGGTCGAGGCCAGCGCCGGCGAGAGCCGCATCGGCGCGCTGCTGCGCAAAGGCTATGCGACGCGCGCCAATTACGATGCGACTTTGAAGAATTTGCGCTCGGCGCAGGCCAAGCTGGACTCTGCCAGGATCGGCCACGAGATGGCCAAGGATCAGCTCGCCTATACCGAACTGCATGCCGATTTCGACGGCGTGGTGACGGCGACCGGCGCCGAGGAAGGCCAGCTCGTCAATGTCGGACAGATGGTGACGCGCATTGCCGATCCGCAGGCTCGCGACGCCGTGTTCTCGATCGCTGAGGCGGTGTTCTCCGATGAACACAGGTCCGGACAGCCGCCGGAGATCACGGTCTCGCTGCTCAGCAAACCGGCGATTTCGACCACCGGCATCGTGCGCGAAATATCGCCGGTGGCCGATGCCGCGACCCGCACTTTTCAGGTCAAGGTCGCGCTGCAAAATCCACCTGATGAAATGCGCTTCGGCTCCAGCGTTGCCGGCCGCGTAAACGAGGCCGGTACGCCGGTCGTGGTGCTGCCGGGAAGCGCGCTGTTCGACAAGGATGGCGAGCCGGCGGTGTGGGTGGTGAGCGCCTCATCGGCCGTCGAGCTGAAGAGCGTCGTGATTGCCCGCTACGAGACCGATCGCGTCGTCGTCAGCGGCGGCCTATACGAAGGCGACATCGTCGTCACCGCCGGCGTCAACCGCTTGCGCGAGCATGAGAAAGTCCGCACTCTCCAGGGAGAAGCAAAATGAGCACGGCTCAAACAAAGGTCCTCATTGCCGGCGCCGGCCCCACCGGCCTGACGCTTGCGCTTTGGCTTACCCGTCTCGGCATTCCGGTCCGCCTCGTCGACAAGGATGCCGGCCCCGGCGAGACCTCGCGCGCGCTCGCCGTCCAGGCCCGCACGCTGGAATTCCATCGCCAGATCGGCATCGTCGATGACATGATCGCCGCAGGCGTGAAGATCGAACAGCTTACCGTGCACACGCCAGCCGGCGTTGCCGCAAAATTGCCGCTGGCCGATTTCGGCCGCGGCATCAGCCCTTACCCGTTCGCCTTCGCGCTGCCGCAGGACATCCACGAGCGCATCCTGATCGTGCATCTGGAGCGCGCCGGCGTCCAGGTCGAGCGCAACACCGAGCTTGTTGGCTTCGAGGACAAGGGCAATTCGGTCATCGCCACCTTGCGCAAGAACGGCGCGGATGAAACGGTCAGCGCCGCCTATCTCGCGGGCTGTGACGGCGCCCGCAGCGCGGTGCGCCATGGGCTCGGCATCGGCTTTCCCGGCGGCACTTACGAACAGGCCTTCTACGTCGCCGATGTCGATGGGCGCGGCGACGTCACCCGCAACGGCATGGACACCGTCATCAGCGCCTATGGGTTTGCGATCGTCATGCCGGTGCGGCAGTCAGGCTCGCTCCGCCTGATCGGCATCGTGCCGAAGGCGCATGAGGCCGACGAGGAGATCACCTTCGAGGCGATCCGCGCCGACATCGAGCGCGACACCGGCGTGACGATCGACAAGGTCAACTGGTTCTCGACCTACCGTGTCCACCACCGCGTCGCCGACCGCTTCCGCGTCGGCCGCGTCTTCCTCGCCGGCGATGCGGGACACATCCACAGTCCGGCCGGCGGCCAGGGCATG
Organism: Mesorhizobium sp. CNPSo 4688; assembly: GCF_057784295.1. Taxonomy (NCBI): domain Bacteria; kingdom Pseudomonadati; phylum Pseudomonadota; class Alphaproteobacteria; order Hyphomicrobiales; family Phyllobacteriaceae; genus Mesorhizobium; species Mesorhizobium sp. CNPSo 4688. Next base: position 397,039 of record NZ_JBWLUY010000005.1, on the reverse strand, counting down.
AACACCGGCATGGGCGATGCGGTCAACCTCGCCTGGAAACTCGCCGCCGTGGTGCAGGGCCGTGCCGATCCGCGCCTGCTCGACAGCTACGAGCCGGAGCGCATTGCCTTTGCCCGCAGGCTGATCCACAGCACCGACCAGGCGTTTCGGGTCGCCACCAGCGGCTCGCGGCTGGTCGGCCTGTTCCGCCGCTATCTGATGCCGAAGATCCTGCGCTTGGGCCTCGGGACGACATTTGGATCGCGCAGGTTTTTCGGACTGATTTCACAGACCCGCATTCAATACCGCGAAAGCGCGATCAGCAGCGGCAAGGCCGGCACGATCGAGGGCGGCGACCGCCTGCCTTATGTCCCGGCGGCGAACGGCGACAATTTCGAACCGCTGCGCTCGCTCGACTGGCAGGTGCATGTCTATGGCGAGGTCAATGGGGAATTTCGGGCGATGCTCGCCTCGACCGGTATTCCCGTCCATGTCTTCGCCTGGTCGGACATTGCGGAAGCCGCCGGCCTGCAGCGCGACGGCGCCTATCTGGTGAGACCGGACGGCCATGTCGCGCTGGCCTCGCCCGTCCAGGAGGCGGCGGCCTTCCAGCGCTATCTCGCCGGACTGGCGATCAAGCCGAGGCTCGCCGAGCGCGCGCCCTATCGTATCACGGGCACCATGCACAGCCTGGCCTGATTGCTAGCGCCGGCCGAAACGGCCGGCGCTGACCAAAAATACGAAACCCGAAACGTCAGCCGGCGCAGCCCGGCCGCGCGGGAAAGCGCGCGCCTAGAAACAGGAGTTGCATCATGACCAGCTTCAACCTTTCCGAATGGGCGCTGCGCCACAAGAGTTTCGTCATCTATCTGATGGTGGCAGCCGCCCTTGCCGGCCTCTTCGCCTATAGCGGCCTCGGCCGCGAGGAAGACCCGCCCTTCACCATCAAGACCATGGTGGTGAAGACGATGTGGCCCGGCGCCCCGACCAGCGACACGGTCAAGCAGATCACCGACCGCATCGAGAAGAAGCTCGAGGAGCTTCCCAAGCTCGATTACGTCAAGAGCTACACCAAGCCTGGCGAGTCCGTGGTCTTCGTCAACCTGAAGGACACGGTCGCCGCCGACGAGGTGCAGCCGCTCTGGTACCAGGTGCGCAAGAAGCTCGACGACATCAAGCCGATGATGCCGTCCGGCGTCCAGGGTCCGTTCTACAATGACGAGTTCGGCGATACCTATTCGCTGATCTATGCGCTCACCGCCGACGGCATCAGCCATCGCGAGCTGAAAGATCTCGGCACCAGCCTGCGCGCCGGTCTGTTGACCGTGCCCGACGTCGCCAAGGTCGAGCTGATCGGCCAGCAGGACGAGAAGATCTATCTCGAATTCTCGACGCAGAAAGTTGCAGCCTTCGGCCTCGATGTCGGCGCGCTGACGCAGGCGCTGCAGGCGCAGAATGCGCTGGCGCCGAGCGGAACGGTCGACGCCGGTCCCGAGCGCATCGCCATCCGGGTGTCGGGCAGCTTCACCTCCGAGGAGAGCCTGAAGGCCATCAACTTCTATGCCAATGGCCACTATTTCCGGCTGGGCGACGTCGCCGAGGTCAAGCGTGCCTACTCGGATCCGCCGCACCCGATGTTCCGCTTCAACGGCAAGCCGGCGCTTGGCATCGCGGTCTCGATGACCGCCGGCGGCGACGCGCTGGCGCTGGGCGAAAACGTCAAGGAGAAAATGCATGAGATGTCGGCCGAGCTGCCGCTCGGCGTCGAAGTTGGCCTGGTCGCCGACCAGTCGCAAGTGGTTGAGGAATCCGTCGGCGAGTTCACCAAAAGCCTCGGCGAGGCCGTCGCCATCGTGCTCGCGGTCTCGTTCCTGGCGCTGGGCTGGCGTCCCGGCATCGTGGTCGCCGTCGCCATCCCGCTGGTGCTCGCCATCACTTTCGTCACCATGGCCTATTTCGGCATCTCGCTGCAGCGCATCTCGCTCGGCGCGCTGATCATCGCGCTCGGCCTGCTGGTCGACGACGCCATGATCGCTGTCGAGATGATGATCTCACGCATGGAGGAAGGCTACGACAAGATTTCGGCCGCGACCTATGCCTACACCTCGACCGCCTTCCCGATGCTGACGGGAACGCTGGTGACGATCGCCGGCTTCGTGCCGGTCGCCTTCGCCAAGAGTGGTGCCGGCGAATACTGCTTTTCGCTGTTTGCGGTCGTCGCCATCGCGCTGGTCGTCTCGTGGATCGTGGCGGTGCTGTTCACGCCGCTCACCGGCGTGGCGCTGCTGCCGGATCGCATCATGGGCCATGACAGCCACCAGCCTTCGCGCATTGCGCGCAGCTTCCAGCCGCTGCTCGAAGCGGCGATGCGGGCGAAGTGGCTGGTGCTGTCGGCAACGGCTGGGCTGTTCGCACTCTCGGTCGTGGCGATGGGCTTTGTTGGCCACGAGTTCTTCCCGAAGTCCGACCGGCCGGAAGTCATGGTCGACCTCACTTTGCCGCAGACGGCGTCGATCAAGGCGACGGATGAAGTGGTTGCGCGTGTCGAAAAACTGCTCGCGGCCGATCCTGATATCGACCATTGGAGCTTCTATGTCGGCCAGGGCGCGGTGCGCTTTTATCTGCCGCTCGATGCCCAGCTTTCGAACGACTTCTTTGCCCAGGCCGTGGTGGTCACCAAGGGCCACGCCGTGCGCCAGGCGGTGATCGACCGGCTGGAGAAGGAGCTGTCCGACGGCTTCGACAATGTGATGGCCCGCGTCATGCCGCTGGAGCTTGGCCCCCCGGTCGGCTGGCCGCTAAAATTCCGCGTCAGCGGTCCGGATGCGGACCAGACACGCAGCCTGGCGCAGCAGTTTGCGCAGGTGCTGGGTAGCGATGCCGCCGTGCGCAACATCAACTACGACTGGAATGAACCGGCCAAGGTCATCAAAGTCGAAGTCGACCAGGATCGGGCGCGGGCGCTGGGCATCTCTTCGCAGCAGCTGTCGGAGACCATCAACGCGGTGCTGTCGGGCTCGAAGATCACGCAGATGCGCGACGACACCTATCTCGTCGACATCGTCGCCCGCGCCGTCCAGTCGGAACGCGCCGACATCGACACGCTGCGCACGCTGACGATCAGCGCCTCCGGCGGCCGCCGCGTGCCGCTCGATCAGGTGGCTGTTCTGAGCTACCGGACCGAGCCACCGCTGATCTGGCGCCGCGGCCGGCTGCCGACGGTGACGGTCCAGGCCGACATCGTGCCGGGCACTGACGCCGCCTCCGTCACCAAGAAGCTTGGCGGCGCAATCGCTGCCTTCAAGGCGGAGCTGCCGGCGCGCTACAGCGTCGAACAGGGCGGCGTGATCGAGGACAGCGCCAAGGCGCAGGCCAGCATCTTCGTGGTCTTCCCGCTGATGCTGTTCATCATGACGACGGTGCTGATGGTGCAGCTGATGAGCTTCCAGCGCCTGGTGCTGGTGCTGCTCACCGCCCCGCTGGCCCTGATCGGCGTCGCTGGTGCGCTGCTGATGTCGGGCGCCCCGATGGGCTTCGTCGCGATCCTGGGCGTGATGTCGCTGATCGGCATGGTGATCCGCAACTCGGTCATCCTGATCGCGCAGATCGACCAGCACATCGCCGCCGGCGAGGAGCCGTGGGCGGCGGTGATCAGCGCCACCACGCACCGGTTACGGCCCATCCTGCTCACTGCGGCCGCCGCCATCCTCGGCATGATCCCGATCGCGCCGACCGTGTTCTGGGGGCCGATGGCCTATGCGGTGATGGGCGGCCTGATGGTGGCGACCGCGCTGACGCTGATCTTCCTGCCGACGCTCTACGTCGCCTGGTTCCGCATCAAGGCCCCGGCTCAAACCCGGCAACCGGCGGAAGCCATTGAGGTGTCTGCCGAGCCGCAGGCCATTGCCGCCTGAGCCGCAACGCATCCTGACAAGCCACGGCGGAAACGCCGCCGTGGCGACCCCACTCAACCGAAAGGAAATCGACCATGGACCCCTTCTTTGGAAAGATTCTCGTGCGCTTCAACGCCGGCTTTCTGATCCTGGCATCAGTCGGCGGGCTCGCCACCGACATTGCCGGCTCGTTCTTCGGCACCGGTGCTGAAGCCGTCCTGCTTGGCAATGCGCCGGGCACCGGCATCGGCTTCATCGAGGCGCACGGCCTGGCCCTGATCATCGGCGTGACGCTCTGGCGCATCGCCTACTCCCGCACATGGCATGCCTTCCTGGCTGCCATGCACCTGCTGCTTGGGACCGCAAACCTCGCGTTCTGGCAGTTCTTCATCGCCGCCGACATGCTGACCGTCGGCTATGCGACAACCACGGCGCACTTCCTGTTCGTGGTTGCACACCTGGCGGCATTGGCGGGCTCGGCCCGGCTTGCCGCTTCATCCTCCCACTAGACTTTCAACATCTGGAGAAACGAAAATGTCTATGAATTCCCTAAGGAAAATCCGCTCGCTCGCTGCCGTTCTGGCCATAACATTCAGCGCCCTCGAGACCGTCGGCGCCGCCGTGCCAGCACTCGCGCTGGTCGGCGAGGCGCAGGCCCGTGTCGGTGCGCCGTGGACACCGCGCAGCGCCGCCGGCGTTGCCCGCCGCACCACCGCATGGCGCGTGCTGCGCCACACCACGGCCTGGGTCGCCACGCTGCCTGCAGGCTGCGTGCGCACCAAGGTCAACGGCTTCGACGTCTGGCGTTGCGGCGGCACCTATTACCGGGCCTATCAGGGCCGCTACATCGTCGTGGTCGTCGATTGACCCGGCTCGATCTCGCCGAGGGCAAGTCTGACGCCTTCGGCGAGATGCTCCGCATCCGCCTTGTTCTCGAACGGCACGCCGCGCAGTGCATAGTCGATCGGCGAAAACGGATCGCCCTCCTCGATCAGGGCGATCTGCCGCCGCGCCTTCTCCATCTCGCCCAGCTGGGCATAGCAGGCAGCCAGCCTGGTGCGGATCCAGGGCGCCGGGCGCGTTGCTAGTTCCAAGGCATCCGCCGCTTGCCGGTATTCCCCCATCATGTAGAGCGCCAGCGCGCGATCGAACTGGTACCAATGCGGGTGCAGGGGATCGATGCGAATGCCGCGCGCCAGCCAGGTCAGCGCCTCGAGCGGCCGGCCGCGCATGGTGAGCAGCATGCCCATTTGCTCGATGCTATCGGCATCATAGGGGTTGAGCTGCAGCGCGATGCGCATGTGCTGCTCGGCGGCTTCATGCTCGCGCATATAGAGCCGTATCAGTGATTGCACCCGATGCCCGGTCGGCTGGTCCGGAGATAGGGCCATGCCCTTGTCGGCGAGATCGCGCGCATTTTGCAGCACCGCATCGCTGGCGCGGCCGAACTCTCCATCCAAGGCCCGCACCAGAGCGAGATAGGTGTAGGCAAGGCCGTAGCCTGGATCCTTGGCGATCGCCGCCTCGAACAGGATTTCGGCGCTGCGTTGGTCGGTCTGGGCCGGATCGCGCAACATCGCAAAACCGCGCAATAGAAGCTCATAGGCCGCAAGGCTGGTCACCGGCTTGCGCGAGGCCTGTTCGAGACCGGCATTGGTGACGCGCGTGACCAGGCGGCTGACAATCTGCTCGACGATTTCGCGCTCGATGGCGAACAAGCCATCGCCCTGCGACTGGAACCGGTCGCCCCAGAGTTGGCGGGCGGTGGCGATGTCGACGAGGCTGACGGCCACGACGACATGCTCGCCCTGGCGGCGCAGCGACCCTTCCACCAGATAATCTGCGCCGATGCGGGCGCGGATTTGCGACCATTCGGAACGGCCGAAAGAAGCGAAGGAAAAGCTGGAGTTCCGCGCAAGCACGGTAACCGTGCCGAAGCGCGCGACGCCGTTGATGAGGTCCTCGGCAAAGCCATCGACCATAGCCTCGTCGGCCGGATCGCCGCTTTCGTTGCGGAAGCGCACAACGGCCACCACCGGCTGCGCGCCGATCTCGGGCGCGGTCTGCGCCTCTGCGGCAAGCATATAGCCGCGCTTGGAAACGGTGCGCACCATGTCATCGCCCAGCACCTTGCGGATTTCACGCACCGACTGGGTGAGCGAATCCTCGGTGACGTAGACGCTTGGCCAGACGACGTCCATCAGCTCTGCTTTCGGAACCACGCGGCCCATGTTGCGGGCAAGGTGCGAAAGCAGCGCATAGGCTTTCGGGCGCAGGAACAGCGGCTCGTTGACGCCGCGCAGCGTCCCCATCGACAGGTCCAGGGTGAACCCGCCGAAACGGAAAATCTGGTCGGCAATCGCCGTCGTCATAGGGACACCTCCCCGGACACCCGCGTATCAGACCGCATCGATCCCACATCGATACGGCACAAACGAACCGCATTATTGCCCAGTGCGCAATTTCGATCAAACTGCGGTTGGTGCTGGTCATCAGTAGGCTGACCCTTGATAGCCCGCCGCGTCAGAATGGTGATATCCCCAACGTTAGGAACCTATCGCGCTTTCCAAGATAAACCGCAGCTAGTGGCGCCGCCCGATTAAGGCCTGTTGAGATTCATCGCGAGTTTATGACGGCGGCGGCAAGATGGATGATGGCGTTGAAGCTCTGGTCGGTTTTGTCGGCCTGCCCCAGTCAACGGCACCACCTTTCCAGAAGCGGATCACAAGCGATTGATAAATAACATGTATCTGGTCATGGTGGTTTGATGCACAACGAACCCGCTCGATACCCGTCAGGCGTGCTGGATCACGCCGTGTCGCGCTCAAACTAAAATCGCTTTGAAAATGCGTGACTTAAGCATTTCTGTTCGCCGTCAAACTGGGCGCGCGACGGGTCGATAGAAAGCAAAATTAGCCAGTTGTCCCGTGAGGTCGTGATTTGGGAGAACGAGTCCTTCCCTGCCCCACAATGCAAAGCCGATTTCACGCCCCTGCCTGTAATCGGGACGACTGAAATGGCCGAAAGCTGACTGGCAGCTTCTGGCCTCAGATCGTCAACAGCGGACTTTTCAGTCAGCCGAGTATCGTCGTGACGTAACCCTAAGTGAAAGTTCGAGACCGAGCGCCCTTGACGCTAGGCGTCGGATCTTTTCCGCTAACGCATTGAGATCAGGTTGGTGACAAGGCCGGCTTTGACAACCAGCTCGGGCCGAGAAGGCTGAGGAAGGCCGACGTCCCGCAACTGGTCGGCAGTCAAACCGGCCAATGCGCTGCGTGTAGCCGTTGCGCGCTGCCACCTTCTGACAGCCGCGATCGTCGTTGCCATGCCGGTAAATGCGGACAATAGAGCGCGCTTTTTCGGCGCGCGATCATCGAGGTGCGTTGTCTCAGCCATTGTTCGTCTCCGCTTTCTGGATCACCTCCCGAGCTTCCCACCATGGCGCTTGGCCGCTGTTGGGCTGCCCGCTAACAAGACGGAAAAACCAGGCGATTTGCCGCTAAATCTCCGCTAAATCGGACGGCGGACTTGCTATTTTGCAGCTCAGGTCGAACTCTGGCGACGATGGTGCGCATCCGGTTGTTCGGCGGCATTGAAGTCATATCCCCAGGGGGCCAGGCCGTGCGCTTCGCCACCCGCAAGGCTGCGCTGCTTTTGGCAGCCCTGGTTCTGGCCGGCCGTCGCGGCCTGCGGCGGGAGCAGATCTCCGAAGCGTTGTGGCCGGGCCGCGACAATCTTCAGGCGCGCAACAGCTTGCGGCAGGCACTTGTCGACATAAGGCGTTCCTTTCCGAACGACGGCAGCGCCGACATCCGCATCGAGGGAGATCAGGAGACCGTCGCGCTCGTCGTCGCTCCGGATCATGCGGACGTCTCGCTCTTCGATCTGAAGCTTGAGGCCAGCCAGGCCGCCGATCTTGCCATTGCTGCGGATCTCTATCGCGGTGAATTGCTTGCGGGCGAGGCCATCCCGGATGGGCTGGACGAGTGGTTTGGGCCATATCAAAGCAGCTACCAGCGCAAGGCGTTGCAACTGGTGGAGCAACTCAGTCTTGCACAGGCTGTACCCGGCTCGGCGGAAGAGGCAGCTTGCGAGAGGCTCGCGGAGAGGCTGCTCGCTTCAGACCCTGCCGCGGAAGCCGCCCATCGGGCGTTGATACGCATCCACGCTCGCCGGGGGCACGAGAACCTGGCCTTGCGCCAGTTCGAGCTGTGCCGGACTGCCTTGAGAAAGCAGCTCGGCGTGGAACCGGAAGGGCAGACCAACTCCCTAGCCGCTGCTCTGCGATTGCGCGAAGAAGCCGAACATCTTAACGCTCCGGTCTCCGAGATCACGTCGCAGCAGGTGGCAATCCCGGCTCCGATGAAACAAGACGACCGCCCGTCGGTCGCGGTGCTGCCATTTCAGAATTTGAGCGGCGATGCCGAGCAGGAATATTTTGCCGACGGCATCGTGGAAGATATCGTCACCGCCCTCGCTCGCTTCCGCCACCTGTTCGTCATCGCCCGAAATTCGAGCTTCACTTACAAGGGGCGGGCCGTCGACACGAAGCAGGTTGGACGTGAGTTGTCGTCGAAGGAAGCGTGCGCCGGGCTGGTGAGCGTCTGCGTATCAGTGCGCAACTGATCGACGCCTCGACAGGCGCTAATCTATGGGCGGATCGTTTTGACGGACCGCTGGCCGATGTCTTCGATCTGCAGGACCAGGTCGCATCGAGCATCGTTGGCGCCATTACGCCGAAGGTGGAGGAGGCGGAGATCGAGCGTGCCAAGAGCAAGCCGACCGAGAGCCTCGACGCCTATGACTATTATCTCCGCGGTCTGGCGGTCTTTGACCGAACGGCCACCAGCAGGGCGGCCATAGACGAGGCTTTACAGCTTTTCATGCAGGCGATCGCTCATGACCCGGAGTTCGCCATAGCCTATGCGAGGGCTGCACGATGTTATGTCACCCGAAAGAGCAACGGCTGGATGGTCGATCGCGCAAAAGAGGTTACCGAAGCCATGCGACTGGCCAGGAAGGCAGTCGAGCTCGGGCGGGATGACGCGATCGCGCTGTCGTTCGGTGGATATGTGCTGGGCTACATTGGTGGAGAGCTCGAGGACTGTGCTGCCTGTATCGACCGGGCCCTTGTCCTCAACGCGAATCTGGCTGTGGCGTGGGGCTACAGCAGTTGGGCGAAGGCCTGTCTGGGCGAACCGGATGAGGCCGTCGAGCACGCAGCGCTTGCCATGCGTCTCAGCCCGTTGGACCCGCGTCTGTTCGCATGGCAGTTTTGCACTGCGCTGGCACATTTCTGCGGCGGCCGCTACGACAGCGCGGTCTCGTGGGCAAGAATGTCCTTGCTCTCCCAGCCCAACTACGCGAGCGCGATGCGCGTCATTGCGGCCAGTCATGCCCTTGCGGGACGACTAGGGAAAGCACAGGAAATGGTCGCCCACCTGCGCGTCCTCAATCCCACCCTCCGGCTTTCGAACCTCGCCGACGTGCTGCCGCCGTTCCGTCGAGCGGATGACCGCGATCGGTATATCGAGGGCCTCAGGAAAGCCGGGCTGCCAGAGTCACTTGTCCGCGAAATCGGGCTAGCGATCATTGCCCGAGGTCGAATCCGGATCAGGAGCGGCTGTCGAAGCAGCGCCAGCCTCATCGCCCACTTCTTCAACAATCGGCGCAACCGCGACTTCCAGAGTGGTCGCCAGCTATGTCCGCTTCCAGGAGGTGGCAAAGCTGACCTTAACGGCCGAAACCTGCCTGAGGCGCAAAGCTGCCGTTCACATCGTGGATAGCTTTCGGGTCAGACTCTCCCGTTCCCTACCGGTCCTTGCAGCACCGAGACAGGCCCATCACGCCCGACACTGTAGAAAATATCGCATGGTCTCCGAGCGGGGGGGAAAGGCGGTAGCGCTCTCCCGCTCCAGTCTACCTTTAAGCTATTGAAATCATAACAAAAACGCGGATTTATGGTAGCGCCCTGTCCGAAAAATCTTCAATGATTTCAAGGCCGAGCCTGCTACCTTACGGTTCCAACGAACGTCGCAGATACGCCAGAAGCGATCATCGCCGAGCAGATGTTGTGATGTCGCCTTTGGGGCCCGTAGCGGACTGGCAGCTTGTGGCGTCCCCGACGCCTATCCCGAGGGATGGCATCTATTTTTTCGCCGAAGCGGAAAATTCCGACGGAAGCCGCAGATTTGAGTTCATTTCGGTGGCGAGCCTCTCGGCAGCTGCAATACGGCCATCCGAACTCAGCAGGATTTGGCTGCTTGGCCTGCCAATTGCCTTGCTTTTCCACGTTCAATCAAAGCTTCGAAGCGCGGGTGGCTGTGTAGCGAAATGAGGTCGGTATCCTGCTTCACCCAGTTGACGAATTCAGGGGACATTTTGGGTATGCAGGATTCTAGCAGATCGAGTGCCTGGGCTGGCTCGTTCAATCGGGCCAACGCGCAGGCGACAGTGTAATGGCTCTTCGGATCTTCAGACTCCATGGTAAGCACCCGCGAAGCCCATTCCTTGGCGCGTCCTTTCTCGCCCAGGTAAGCTAGGAGTGCGGCACCATGCCCGACCGCATGCGCGTGGTCGGGCCGCAGTGCGATCTGCTTTTCGATACGCTCCAGGGCTCGGCGTGCAGTCGCATCGGCCTCTTGGTGACGACCGAGCTTTTCATAAGATTGGGCTGCGAAGCTCAGGCTGACATAATCCGATTCCACAAGTTGAGCTGCACGCTCGAAATTCTGGATTGCTCCCTCGTCGCGGCCGAGGAAGAAAAGGGTAAAGCCAAAGTACTGCCGAGTATCAAAGGAATCCGGCTCCAGACGTACCGATTCCTCATGCGCCGCAATAGCCCCATCGGAACGGCCAAGCCGGGATAAGACCCCACCCTTTACAGCGTGGGCCTCAGCCAAAGTGGGATCAAGGGAGAGCGCCGTCTCAGCGGCGAACAGACCCGATTCTTCTAAACTTCCCGCGTGGTTCAAAGACGCTTGGCAAAGCGCGACCAGCGCCCAGGCTCGAGCATAATTAGGGTCAATCTCCAACGCACGCTGGCCGAAGCGCAGAGCGATCTCCGAGCTCCTCGTGCTATGTTGCTGTGCGTAGTGCCGTCCGAGCAGATAGAGCTGGTAAGCATCGGGATTCGTGGTCGAGCGTAACGCAATCGTTCTCAGTTCTTCCGGAAGGAGCCGCACCCTGAGAGCAGTGACGACATTCCGCGCGATATCGTCCTGAAGCGCGAAAATATCCCCAAAATCTCGCTCATAGCGCTCTGCCCACACGTGTCCGCCCGTTTTTCCATCGATTAGCTGAGCGGTGATCCGAATTCGATTTCCTACCCTCCGGACGGCCCCCTCAACTAGGAATTCGACGTTTAGCTTGCGGGCCACTTGAACGATGTCCACGGCCTTGCCCTTCAAGGTGAATGCTGTATTCCGGGCGATGACGAATAGCGCCGAAACCTTCGAGAGGTCGGTGATGATGTCCTCAGTGATGCCGTCGCTGAAGTATTCCTGCTCGGGATCGCCACCTATGTTCGTGAATGGCAGAACGGCAACTGAGGGCTTGGCTATGGCTGCCATCGGCGCCGTCTTCGCAACGGCAGGCGTGCTGCCGACTGCATAGACTCGAACCGGCTCGACAATATTCTTCACCCGCTGCTCACCCAGAAATTCAAGCCCGGCATCAAGCTTGTTCCGGACGTGATCGTAGACGGTGCCCGAGATGACAATGCCGCCCGGCTCAGCGAGACTTTGCAGGCGGTTGGCGATGTTGACCCCGTCGCCGTGGCGATCCTTCCCGTCGATGATGACGTCGCCGAGATTGACACCGATTCGCAGGTCGATCCGCTCGTCCTGCATCACGCCTGCATTGCGCGTCGCCATCTCTTGCTGGACCACGACTGCACACTCGACCGCGTCGACGACGCTTGCAAACTCGGCCAGGAGCCCGTCGCCCATGAGTTTGAACACGCGACCATGGTGCTTCTTGATGTTGGGCTCGAAGAGTTCGATGTGTTGCGCCTTGAGCCGCGCATATGTGCCGTTCTCGTCGCGCTCCATCAGCGCCGAGTAGCCGACCACATCCGCAGCCAAAATCGCTACAAGCTTCCGGTTCATGACGAGGTTTGTCGCCACTGATCGCGCCTATCGCGCAATACGACTATGAGCCCGGCTGTTTACGCATGCAACACAGGGAAACCGCGCGGAACATCCACTTCGGGTCCGACTCCTGCTCTTATTCGCGGGGGCGGCCAGTGTCCACAGGTGGCGCAACGGAGACCTATAGCCCGGTGCGAGTAATGTCCGCTTCTGGAAACGACAGAGATTGTCTCAACGGCTGACATGAGGTGCTTTTCAGACAGGCGGCTTTTGGGCCGACAGCGGACTGTCGGCTTCTGGCTTCGAAAAAAGCGATAGCAGACAGTCAACCAAGTGCGATTGAAGTCTCGAATAGACCCATGCGCACCCTTTGCGCGTGTCCACTCTGGTACGAGATTGGTATTCGGGAACTCGGGTGCCCAAGATGATCGCAGGACGCGCCAGAGGCCGTCGCCGACCGGCTTCAACTCGACAATCAACCAAACTGGGTAGCAGGGAGAATGGGAATGGGATCGCGCATTTTCGCAGCCGATGTTGGCGCTCCAGAAGGTCCGGTCACGTTGCCTGACGGCTCAATGTACATAACAGAGATGTCGCACGACACGCTCAACGTCACGAAACTGACCCCAACCGGATCAAGGCAAGTTGTCAAGAAGACGGGCGGTCGCCCGAACGGCCTTGCCATCGACGGCGAGGGATTGATTTGGGTAGCGGAAGCCGGCCTCCGTGCCCTTGTCTGCATCGACCCGGACGGCCGAGAAGTGAAGCGGCTCGAGGGTGATGACAAACACGGCCGCTTCTATTTTCCGAACGATCTGGCCTTTGGTCCGGACGGCCTCCTGTACATGACGGATTCGGGCATGGCACTCGCCGATTTTCTGGATGGTGAGAACATCGTAGAGGGATATATGGACCTCGCATGGGATGGACGCGTTTACGCGATCAATCCCAAATCGAAAAAAATTGAGCGTCTAGTCGATAGCAGGATCCGCTTCACCAATGGCATAGCCTTCGATGCCGACGATGCACTCTACGCCAACGCTTCCTTCACTGGCGAAGTCTACCGTTACGATGTGTTCGGTTCGAAAACAGCGGTCCGCGAAGTTTTCGGTAACGTCTTACAAGAAGACGATCAGAAGGGGTTCAAAGGCCCCGACGGCATGAAGTTCGGTGTCGACGGCCGCCTGTATTGCACTGTCTATGGACAGCAGAGATGGCCGAGTGGCCGATCGGATGATGCTTGACGGTCCTTGCCCTACCAACCTCGCCTTTTCGCGAGATGGCAAAAAGATACTTGTCACGGAGGTCGCAAAAGGTCAGGTCGAGATCCTTGAGGCTCCTTGCGCGGGGCAGGCCTTACACTATCCGATCACACGTTAGGATCCGTCGCGCCAGTTTGCTAGGCCCCGATTGGGACGTCAGGAGCAGACCCCATCCAACGTCCCTATTCGGCGCAATGTGTCTGGGCCCGCAAATAGCATGTCGGCTTTTGTGAATGGCGGCGAGAATGACCGCAATGTGGCGCGTTGCAGATCGGCAGCATCGGGGCCGCATGCGGACTGGCAGTTTCGAGGTTCGGATTTTGAGAAGCGGACACTCCCGGTAGCCGCAGGCGTCGACGTGATCTCCCCGAAGCCGACATCGCCCCTGGCTCTTCCCGCATTGCTCTCGATCGCGTAATTGCACCTTGCGCGCCTATCCCGATTGTCGGATCGGAATTGAAGCCAGTTGCTAGTCGGGCAATCCTGCCAAGCGCATGCATTCGATGAGGTCGTCAGCCATCTTGGGGTCAACAAACATTGGATTCTTACGCAGGGCACGCAGCGAGTAGCGCGGAATCAGGCGCAGCAGCTCGTCCACGTAATGCTTGGCTTCCTTGGGGCGACCTTGACGAGCATAGGAACACGCCAATGTCACTAGCGCGCCGAACAGAGCGGGATCTTGTTGAAGCCCCTTCTTCGAAACGTCGATCGCTTTTTCATAATCGCCGAGGAAGAAATAAGCGTGTCCCATCGCGTCATATAGCCAGGTTCCGCGAGAATCGCGTGGGTTGCCGCGTTCCGCTCTTTGGCAAGCAGCCAAGCCACCTTCCAAATCGCCACGAAACACCAGGGCATGCCCCAAGACCGCGTAGGCTTCGGCATAGTTCGAATTGAGCTCTATCGCCCGTTGGGCCACCCTGATGGCCTGCTCTGTCTCTCCGGTCACCGCCAGCATGAACGCCAGAGACTGATTGGCCTGCGGGTTTGTTGGCGCCAGGTGAACCGCCTTCTCCGCCCAGCGCCGGGCCTCTTCGAAGGCCACGCGCGCCGGACGAATCCATCCGCGCAACCCGATGTGCACGTGGCATTGACCAAGCAGGGCGTGAGCATTGGCGAAATCGGGGTCGATCTCGATCGCTCTTCTGAGATCGGCAATCGCCGCTTCCACATCCTGCTTCGTCATCCTGTGATAGGCGGCGATCGCCCGCAAATAGTGGTCCCATGCACCGAGATCGTCCGGCCGTTTTCCTCGCGCCCGCTCGATCTCAGCCAACGTGATTTCGGGTCCGACTACCGACGCGATGCTGGCCACGATGTCGTCCTGCAACTCGAAGAGATCATCCATCTTGCGGTCATATCGCTGTGCCCATACATGGCGATCTGACTCCGCATCGATCAACTGGGCGTTGATTCGCACGCGGTCACCGGCCCGGCGCACACTGCCTTCGAGAATATACCGGACCCCGAGCTCCCGCCTAATCTTCTTCACGTCAACGGCCTTGCCCTTATAGGTAAAGGCGGAGTTGCGCGCGATAACAAACAACCATTCGAAACGCGAAAGTGCCGTCGTCAGATCTTCGGATATGCCATCCGAGAAATACTCTTGGGCATGATCATCGGACATGTTGTCGAACGGCAGGACGGCGATCGACGGTTTGGCCGGCAAGGGAATAGGGCCAGCCGGTTGGCTCGACACGCTCGCCGCAACCACTCGATACGTCCGTACAGGATCTGCGATATTTCTTACCTGGTGAGTTCCGAAGTCCTGGAACCCGGCGTCGAGTTTGCCTTTTACCTGGTCGAAGGCCATGCCGGAGATACAGATGCCGCCTGGGTCAGCCAGCTTTTCAAGTCGCGCCGCGACGTTGACGCCATCGCCATAGATGTCTTCGCCATCGATGATGATATCGCCTACGTTCACACCAATCCGAAAGGAGATCGACGCGCTATCGGGCATTGCGAGATTTCGTTCGGCAACGCGGCGCTGAATGCAGACTGCACAGTCCACCGCATCGACCGCACTGGCGAACTCAATCAATGCTCCATCGCCCATGAGCTTCACCAGACGCCCTCGATACTCGGTGAGGATCGGGCTTATCAAGTTGCGGCGCAGTTCCTTGAGCGCACTCAACGTTCCTGTCTCGTCCGCTCCCATGAGGCGGCTGTAGCCCACGACGTCAGCCGACATTATAGCAGCAAGACGCCGCTGAACGCGTTGCTTCGTCATTCCCTTCCGCCTCTGGCTAACGCTGGTCGCAAGTGTATCGCCCACTGCCTTGGTGTGTCTACGAAGGTCTCGTTTCCCCAAATTCGACAGGCCACCGCGCGATGCGGCGACTGGCGCGGATCCGTCAATCGGGCATGGTCCGCCGTGGAAGAAGGAGCGCGAGATGATCGCTGAGGTCGCTCATCGTAACCGGCGCCGTGTCTGGAACTGCTTGCCCAAACAGGTACATGCCGGGTGCCTCGACTACGCCGCCGTCGTGACGTGTCCGGCCTTTGCGACGACTTTAGAGAACGGCAGATTTGACAAATGCCATGGCGCCTCTCGAATGTCCGAGAAAGGTGCAAAGCTTTCGCGGCTCCAATCGGGAAGTGGAGCCGCTCTTGGTCAGACCTCCGTCGCCTCGGCGAACGCCGTTGCTCTCGAAGTAGGTTGGCGCGCCGACGGCCAGCATCCTGAAATCCGGGCCGACGCGAACCGCGATCATCCCGTCGGAGACCGGGTCGCTGCTGGTCTAAGCCGAGTGAAATTGATTTTACGCGGCAAGGTATTCGTATTAGCCTCGCGCCTTTCTTGAAGCGTGCCGCGTCCTCCAAGTTTGACAGAGGGGTGCCGAATGCGCGACGTTTTGCTTCCCATTTTGTTCGTGCTTTTGCACACTCCGATTGTATCGCATGCCGCCGCCATCCACGACGCCGCCATGGAGGGCGATGTCGCGGCTATCACGGCAGCGCTCGATGCGGGCGCCGGTGTAGATGAGAGTGATGGAACCGCAACGCCGCTCTATCTTGCGGTCTTTACGGGCCACATCCAAGCAGCAAAATTGCTCATAGAACGTGGTGCGGACGTCAACGCTCAGACGGCTTTTGGTCCCCCGCTGATGGCGGCTATGGGGAAAGACAAGATCGATCTCTTGAATCTATTGCTGGATGGGGGCGCAAATCCAAATTCCGAAAGTGGCGGCGAATTCGCCCTTCATGTCGCCGTCAATCTCGATTGTCTCGACTGCGTGAAGACACTGGTCGAGGCCGGCGCGGACGTGAATGCGAAGACTACGGGCGGCAAGACGCCGCTCCATCTGGCAAAAAGCAGGGGGCAACGCGAAGTCGCTGACTATCTCTTGTCGCACGGCGTCGTCTTGCCAACACCAGCCCCGATCTCGATGAAGTTGGCCTCTGCCGATGTCGAGAAAGGCCGAACCTACTTCACCCGCGTGTGTAGCAGTTGCCACAACGCCGAGCCACAGGGAGGGAAAAAAATTGGACCGAACCTGTGGAGCGTCGTCGGCCGCGACAAGGCATCCATGGCAGATATGCGCTACTCCGACACCTTGCTGGGCTGGGAGGGTGTCTGGACGTACGAGGATCTGAACAGATTTCTCTTCGGGCCCATGCTCACCACGCCGGGCGTCAAGATGGAGACTCCCGGTGTCCCGGACGAGACCGAACGGGTCAACATGATCGCCTACTTACGCACACTCAGTGACAAGCCAATCGCGCTACCCTGAACCCTCATCCCCAAAGCCGAGTTTACCGCTCAGCCCGGCCGCCGGAGTCGTCGATCACTGTCCGCTTCATGCTCGATCCGGCGCTTAGCGATCCGCCAGAACGCTCGCTGGCGCAGCTGGCTTACGTTGGACCGGACCTGTCCTACTCGTTGGTCACCGCCTCACGGTCTAAGATTGGCTGCGGAAATTGAGGGGCGTTCTGTGCTTATGCGGTCCTCCTTCCGCCCATTCCATTTGGAAGCTGACCCGGAGCGAAAAGCTGCCTTTTCTAAGACATAGCCTTGGCTGGACGGTATCGTCCAAAGAGTCATGTCTGTTTGCGGCGAAGGAGCCGTTCAGGTGATTCTGGTGTCAGCAGTGGGGCAACCTCGACCTACACCCGCGCGGATGTCTGCTTCTGGGCGGCGGTAACGACGCCATCAATGACCGACATAGGCGCAAAGCTGACATCATCGCTTGAGCCCTCCAATGCAGCACTAGGTTACAACGAGAAATTCAGGGGGATCCCGGCAGCATTCGCCTACGTCGAGGTCAGTCGTTCCGACGTCGCTGGTTTGAATAGGTAAGCGTTCGGAATCCGTGGTTGATCGGTACGTCTGAGTGCTGAGCAAATGCGACCGTGCCCAAGCGTGAAAGCTCACAAATGATCACTTGACACATGCCCCAATTAACGGCCCCCACGTTTCCTCAATAGGATAACAAGTAGTTGAAAAATATTACGAATATGGTCTCAGTAGTTTGATCCACAACCACCCCTCAGGCGACCCGACGCCGTCGCGCGCCGACATCGAGATGACCAAGCAGATCATCGACAGCGCCAAGCCGCTCGGCATCGCCGTCCACGATCACATCATTATCGGCAAGAAGGGCAATGCCTCGATGAAGGGCCTGCTGCTGATCTAAGCCTGACCCAAAGCAGCGCGGACGGAGGATGAGGCGGCTGATTTCCATGCCGCCCCAGATCCGCCCAATCCCGCTAGCTGAGCGACCCGGCTGCTTGCGAGATGAGCCCTGCGATCACGTCGGGGTGAGAGATCAGCGACAAATGGCTTGCCTTCACTTCGAGGGTCTTTGCGTTCATGCGCTTTGCCATGAAGCGTTCGAGATCCGGATTGATCGTGCGATCCTCGGTCGAGATCGCATACCAGCTTGGCTTCGAGCGCCAGGCCGCTTGCGTTGTCTTTCCGGCGAAAAGCTTGTCCGAGATCGGCCCCTGGACGGCGTAGAGGATGCGCGCTTTCTCGCGAGGAATGTCGCCGGCGAAATCCCGCAGGAAAGCCTCCTCGCTAAGCTTGCCATAGCCTTTGGACCAGACGAGCCCGGCGGAGGCGGGCGGCGCCGCAAAAGTCTTGGCGAGCGCCGTGTAATCTTCGCCCGCATCCGGCGCGCGCGCCGCGACATAGACGAGCGAGGAAACCTTTGGATCCATCCCTGCCTCGGTGACGATCATGCCTGCAAAAGAGTGTCCGACAAGGACCGTCGGTCCATCCTGGAGAGCGATCGCACGCCGCGTTGCCTCGACGCCAGCCTCCAGCGTGGTCAGCGGATGCTGGACAACGGTTGCGTTGAGGCCGGCCTGTTGCAGCAGGCCAACTACCTCTGACCAGCACGAGCCATCAGCATAGGCGCCATGGACAAGGACGACATTGCGAACCTTGGGGGCCGTCTGCGCTGACGTCGTGTGGGAGCTGGCCAATAGGCTCGTCGCCACCCCGGCGACGAGCGCGGTGGAGAAAGTACGCCTGTTTATCATGATCGTGAATTCCTTGAGAGGTTAGCGGATCGCGCCCAGACTTCGGCTGGGACGCGCCGCAAAATGTTTCGCCCGGCGCCTTCATCCAGTCTTCGCAGCCTGCCGAGCCTTCGTTACGGCCGTCACCGCTTCGTGATCGCATGCCTCGCCCCTCGCCGAGCTCGGGCTTTTTTGCGGGCTGAACCCGAACGCACGCGCTTCAGTTGGCGCGCCCCTCACGCGCGCCGCCGCCGAGCCTGCCTTCCAGAAGATCGCGCCGCTGCTGCAATTCGCCAGAGACGAATTTGGTAAAGGCATGCACGCGCGCCGTGCGGCGCAAATCGTCATGCACCAGCACCCACAGCGCCGAGCCTATCTCCTCGATCAGCCCTCCGACCCGCACAAGCCCGGGCAAGCTGTCGCCGAGATAACAGGGCAGTGCGGCGATCCCCATGCCGGCGCCGGCGGCGTGAGACATCGTCACCAGGGAATCGGCGCGCATGGCTATCTCGACATCCGGCAGCGACGACCGCATCCAGCGGGCAACGCCGGTGTTGGCCAGGCTGTCATCGGGCGCGATCCAGCGCAGCGCGCCAAATCTCGGCTCCGCCGGCAGCGTCTCGGCATAGGCGCGCGCCGCATAGGCGGCGAAGGCGACGCCGGAAATGCGCCTGCCGACCAGAATTTCCTGCGGCTGCGAAACCGGCCGGATCGCCACGTCGGCATCCCTGTGCGTTAGATTGGCGATGGAATTCTGCGTCATCGCCTCGACCCGTATGCCGGGGTGAACATCACGAAACGCCGCCAGGATCGGCGGCAGCACCGACGCCATCAGCGTGTCCGTGGTGGTGACCCGCAGCGTCCCTTCGAACCTGAGATCCTGCCCCGACAGCTTGCGCGTCAGTTCGTTGACCGTCTCGGCCATTGTGCGCGCCGCACCCAGCAGCTCTTCGCCGCCGGCGGTGAGCGCATAGCCCGTCGGCAGCCGATCGAAAAGACGGATGCCAAGCCGCGCCTCGAACGCATTGACGCGCCTCAGCACAGTGGTGTGGTTCACGCCCAGGATCCGCGCTGCCGCCGCCAGCGAAGCGCCCTCCGCGACGGCCAGCACCATACGCAAATCTTCCCAGTCGATTTGGTCGCGTGAGCTGTGCATTTCCGCAGATAGATAGAGGAAAGCGTTGCGATCTGCGAGCCGAAAGAAGTTTTGCGTGTGCGAAAACGCAGAGCGAATAGGCAAATCGGCAGATCGATCTGCGCCAGCGCGCACGCCATATGGAGCCGACGATACCGCTTGGCCGGTATGACCCAAATTTAGGAAGCACGATCGTGGAAATCCTCTTCATCCCTCTGGCGCTTGTCGCCGGCGGCCTGCTCGCGGTGCAGGCGGGCGCCAACGCACAACTATCAAAGGCCGTCGGCTCGCCCTTTGCCGCGACGACGCTTCAACTCGCCGTCGGCGCCATCGTGCTGCTGTCGATCACAGCCCTCACCGGAACAACACCGGCGCTGCGCGCCGTCCGCAACGCCGAATGGTGGCATGCGATCGGCGGCGTGGCTTCGGCCTTCTATGTCGTGTCGACCATTCTTCTGTTCCCTCGCCTTGGCGCTGTCGTGTCGGTCGGCCTCTTCATCGCCGGGCAAATGCTTGCGTCCTTCGCCCTCGACACATTCGGCTGGCTCGGCATTCCCGAAGCCGGACTGCGTGCCGGACCTGCCTTTGGCGTGCTTGTCGTGCTTGCAGGCGCGGCCCTCATTGTTCTGGGACAGAAGGGCGCGGCGGACAATCTCGCGCCTTCGAAGCTGGGCTGGATCGGGCTGGCGCTGCTGGCCGGCGCCGTGCTTCCGGTGCAAGGCGCGGTGAACGCCTTGCTCCGACACGACCTTGGCGGCGCGCCGTTTGCCGTCGGCACCATTTCGTTCCTGGTGGCGATGCTGGCTATGGCTGCCGTGCTTGTGGCCACGCTGGCCCTGAGCAAGACGCCCCGCCCACGCCTCGCAGGCCTGTCATCGATGCCATGGTGGGGCTGGCTCGGGGGCTTTGCCGGTGCCACCTATGTCACGACGGTGTTCACCGCCATCCCCGTCATTGGTGCTGCGGCAGCCGTCAGCCTGACGGTCGCCGGCCAGCAGGTCGCCAGCATCTTCGTCGACACGTTCGGCTGGTTCCGCCTACCGCAGCGGCCCGTGTCGGGAATCCGGCTCGCCGGCGTAGTCCTGCTCCTGGCCGGCTGCATCGTCATCAAGGCGCTCTGACCCTGTGCCGGGCCTGAGCCGCCGCCGCAAAAGCGATTTTTTGCCCCTTCCACAGCCGGCTCTAGAATTTCCATCGCAAATCACGCATTATGCACTTTGGTATTTCCAGAGATGGCTTCACGCCCCTGGAATATCGGGAGGAACGGGACATGCCCATCGTGGTTGTACTCGTTTTGATCGTCTTGGGCTCGGTGTTGTTCCACTTCCTGAGCCCATGGTGGTGGACTCCGATTGCCTCGAACTGGGACTATATCGACAACACCATCATCATCACCTTCTGGATCACCGGCGTCGTCTTCGCCGCCGTGGTGCTGTTCATGGCCTATTGCGTTTTCCGCTTCCGTCATCGCGAGGGGAGCCGGGCTGCCTACGAACCTGAGAACAGGCGGCTCGAATGGTGGTTGACGATCATCACCGGAGTGGGTGTCACCGCCATGCTGGTCCCCGGGCTGTTCGTCTGGAGCCGGTTCGTCAACGTTCCAAGCGACGCAACCGTGGTCGAAGTCGTTGGCCAGCAATGGCAGTGGAGTTTCCGCTTGCCCGGCAAGGACGGCAAGCTCGGCACATCCGACACCCGTGACGTTACCGCTGAAAATCCGCTGGGCGTCATCGCCAAGGATCCCAACGGCCAGGACGATGTCGTGGTCGAAGCGGCCGACCTGCATCTGCCGGTCGGCAAGCCGGTCAAGATGCTGCTGCGCTCGATCGATGTGCTGCATGATTTCTATGTCCCGGAATTCCGCGCCAAGATGGACATGATCCCGGGCTCGGTCACTTATTTCTGGTTTACCCCGACCAAGACCGGAACCTTCCAGGTTCTGTGCGCCGAGCTGTGCGGCCAAGGCCATCCGATGATGCATGGCATCGTCATGGTCGACACCCAAGAAGACTATGTAGCCTGGCTCGACCAGCAGCAGACGTTCGCGCAATTGTCGGCGCCCCAGCAGACGGGCTCGGCGGAACAGGCGCCGGGCAACGCGACGGTGTCAGCTTTGAAAGTTGCGGCAAAACTCGAAACTGTCGGGTCCCGCTGAAGGGCACGGAGGTGCTCCCATGGTCGATGTCACGCCTGCAGATGCCGTCCCGCCCGCCGAAGTGGCGGAAATGGAACTCTACCATCCGCACAGCTGGTGGACGAAGTATGTCTTCTCGCAGGACGCCAAGGTCATCGCGATCCAGTATTCGGGGACCGCAACGGCCATCGGCCTGGTCGCCCTGGTCTTGTCATGGCTGATGCGCCTGCAACTCGGCTTCCCCGGCACGTTCGACTTCATCACCCCGGAAGCCTACTACCAGTTCATCACCATGCACGGCATGATCATGGTGATCTACCTGCTCACGGCGCTCTTCCTCGGCGGCTTCGGTAACTATCTGATCCCGCTGATGGTCGGTGCGCGCGACATGGTCTTTCCCTATGTCAACATGCTGAGCTACTGGATCTACCTGCTTGCCGTGCTAGTTCTGGTGTCGAGTTTCTTTGCGCCCGGCGGACCGACAGGCGCCGGCTGGACGCTCTACCCGCCGCAAGCCATCATGACCGGCACACCCGGCGGCCAGGAATGGGGCATCATTCTGATGCTCGTCTCGCTGATCCTGTTCATCATCGGCTTCACCATGGGCGGCCTGAACTATGTCGTGACGGTGCTGCAGGCCCGCACGCGCGGCATGACAATGATGCGCCTGCCGTTGACCGTGTGGGGCATCTTCACCGCGACCGTCATGGCGCTGCTGGCCTTTCCCGCGCTGTTCGTCGCCTGCGTAATGATGTTGCTTGATCGCGTGCTCGGCACCTCCTTCTTCATGCCCGCAGTCGTTGAGATGGGCGAACAGCTGCAGCACAATGGCGGCAGCCCGATCCTGTTCCAGCATCTGTTCTGGTTCTTTGGCCACCCCGAAGTCTACATCGTGGCGCTTCCGGCCTTCGGCATCGTCTCCGATCTGATCAGCACGCATGCGCGCAAGAACATTTTTGGCTACCGCATGATGGTCTGGGCCATCGTCGGCATCGGCGCGCTGAGCTTCGTGGTCTGGGCGCACCACATGTATGTCAGCGGCATGCACCCCTATTTCGGCTTCTTCTTCGCCACCACGACATTGATCATCGCCATCCCGACCGCAATCAAGGTCTACAATTGGGTGCTGACGCTGTGGCGCGGCGACATCCATCTCACCATACCGATGCTGTTTGCCATGGCTTTCATCGTCACCTTCGTCAATGGCGGGTTGACCGGGCTGTTTCTCGGCAACGTCGTCGTCGACGTCCCACTGTCGGACACGATGTTCGTAGTCGCTCACTTCCATATGGTCATGGGAGTTGCCCCCATCCTCGTTATCTTCGGCGCGATCTACCACTGGTACCCGAAGGTCACCGGCCGGATGCTCAACGAGACGCTCGGCCGGTTCCATTTCTGGGTCACCTTCCTCGGCGCCTACCTGATCTTCTTTCCCATGCACTATATCGGCCTGATGGGCGTGCCGCGGCGCTATGCCGAGATGACCGATGTGACGGTGATGACGGAATCGGCTCACCACCTGAACTCGTTCATCAGCATCATGGCGTTCATCGTCGGCTTTGCCCAGATCGTGTTCCTGTTCAATCTGATCTGGAGCATCCGCCATGGCCGCGAGGCTGGTGGCAATCCATGGCGGGCCACGACACTCGAATGGCAGACGCCGCAGACGCCGCCGGCGCATGGCAATTTCGGCAAGGAGTTGCCGATCGTCTATCGCTGGGCCTATGACTACAGCGTGCCGGGCGCCAAGGAGGACTTCATTCCGCAAAACATGCCGGGCACCTTCGGCCCCTCCAGGGAGCCGGCATGAGCGTCATCCTGGTCTTCCTGCTCGTGATCGCCGGCTTTGCCGGCTGGTGGCTCTCGCATCAGCGGCTGATGACCAAGCCATGGCTTGAGCAAGGTGTGGCGGAAGATTTCGTCCCCTTCGACCGGTCTGGCCTGCCGACCGCCAAGATCGGCCTCGGCGTCTTCCTCGCCGTCGTCGGTTGCCTGTTTGCGCTGTTCACCAGCGCCTATTTCATGCGTATGGCGCTGTCGGACTGGCAGCCGCTGCCGGTTCCGCGTCTGCTCTGGCTCAACACCGGCATGCTGGTCCTGAGCAGCATCGCGCTGCAATGCGCCTCGGTGGCAGTGCGCAAGCGCCAGATGGACACGGTCAGGCTCGGCCTTGCCGCGGCTGGGCTCACCGCGATCGCCTTCCTCATCGGGCAGCTCATGGCATGGCGGGACCTGAGCGCCGATGGTTATCTTCTGGCCTCCAATCCGGCCAACAGCTTTTTCTACCTGATAACCGGGATGCACGGCCTGCACATAGTGGGAGGGCTGGTGGGCCTGAGCAGAACAACCGCCGGCGCCTGGAACGGCGCACGGCCGGAACGGCTTCGCCTCAGCGT
Organism: Mesorhizobium sp. CNPSo 4688; assembly: GCF_057784295.1. NCBI lineage: Bacteria > Pseudomonadati > Pseudomonadota > Alphaproteobacteria > Hyphomicrobiales > Phyllobacteriaceae > Mesorhizobium > Mesorhizobium sp. CNPSo 4688. The sequence goes on along the minus strand of NZ_JBWLUY010000005.1, from coordinate 372,687 downwards.
CGAATTGTGCGCTATGTATTGGCATTTCCTGCTTTTCGTCTGGCTCGCCATCTTCGCTCTTTTGGCCGGTTGGGCCGCGACGTTCATCGATATTTGCCGGCAGTTGCTGACCTAGGAGGTCGAGGAGCATGGCAGAAACGACACTGACGCATAGCGGCCAAACGGAGTCCCGGCCCGCAGGCTGGCAAGGCATCGCCGCCGACTGGTCCTCGGATCAGCGCGCGTTCAAGAACGTGTCCTGGGGCAAGGCCATGATGTGGATCTTCCTGCTCAGCGACACCTTCATCTTCGGCTGCTTCCTGCTCTCCTACATGACTGCTCGCATCTCCACGCGGGTGCCGTGGCCCAATCCGAGCGAGGTCTTTGCGCTTCGTATCGGCGGTTCGGACATTCCATTGATCCTGATCGCCATCATGACCTTCGTGCTGATCTCGAGCAGCGGAACGATGGCCATGGCGGTCAATTTCGGCTATCGCCGCGACCGTCGCAAAACGGCAATCCTCATGCTTCTTACCGCAGCGCTCGGCGCGACCTTCGTCGGCATGCAAGCCTTCGAATGGACCAAGCTGATCACCGAAGGGGTACGGCCCTGGGGCAATCCCTGGGGCGCGGCACAATTCGGTTCGTCTTTCTTCATGATCACCGGCTTCCACGGCACGCATGTCACGATCGGGGTGATCTTCCTCATCATCGTGGCGCGAAAGGTCTGGCGTGGAGACTACGACGTCGGACGTCCCGGCTTCTTCACCAGCCGCAAGGGTCGCTACGAGAACGTCGAAATCATGGGGCTCTACTGGCATTTCGTCGATCTGGTCTGGGTGTTCATTTTCGCATTCTTCTATCTTTGGTGAGAGGCTGACATGGCTGAAGCAACCGCAAACGGCATGGGGCAACACGCACTTCACGCTGGTCATGCGCATGATGCGCCAGCGATCGGCGCCGCCCAGGCGGAGGTTCATCAGGAACACCCGATCAAGCTCTATCTGGTAGTCTGGGCATGGCTGTTCATCCTCAGCACCTGCTCCTATCTGGTCGATTATTTCGGCCTCCACGGCTATCTCAGATGGTCGCTGATCCTCATCTTCATGATCCTCAAGGCCGGGCTGATTGTCGCCGTGTTCATGCACATGGCCTGGGAGCGGCTGGCGCTGACCTATGCGATCATCCTGCCGCCGGTTCTGATACTGGTGTTCGTGGCGATGATGCTCTTCGAAGCGGATTACACGCTTCTCACCCGGATATCGTTTTTCGGCGCCGGACCCTGACGCGCAATCCGGATTTGAGGCTTCGCCCGCGGCATTTCCAGTCAGGAACCGCAGGATCCTGACTGCGGTCCGGGTCGACATGCTGCCGCCTTGAAACAAGCGGCGGCTGATCCATCTTGCTATTTATCGGAAACGATCGGAGGGGAATGATTGCCTTCGTTTCCAATGCGCCGCGAACTCTAGCAGGGAGGCCGAAGATGACGATCGCAAACAGACTGAAGGACTACATTGACGGGAGAGGAATCTCCTACGACACCGTCGCCCATCATCGCACATCGACGAGCAGGCAGTCCGCCATTGCCGCGCATGTGCCCGGCAGCATGATGGCCAAATCGGTGGTCGTTCACCACGAACTCGGTTATGCGCTGGCCGTGGTCCCAAGCACGCACAGAATCGAGCTCGGTACACTGCAGGACGTCATGGACAGGCGTCTTGGACTCGCCTCCGAAGACGAAGTGGTCTCACTCTTCGGCGATTGTGACACCGGCGCCATTCCACCGATCGGCGCGGCCTATGATGTCCCGGTGATCCTCGACGACAGCCTCGGCGAAGCCGCCGAAATCTATTTCGAGGGCGGCGACCACAGGACGCTGGTGCATGTGAGCGGCAAGGATTTCCGCAACCTGACCATGGGCGCACGTCACGCCCGCTTCAGCCACGCCGCCTACTGAAAAAATCAACCGTCTGCACCGGCACTCTCGCCGGTGCAGCTCAGCCGGATATCGTCAACTCGTCGGCCTGACCGGCGACGGCGGTTCCACAACCTTGCGGTAGACATGCCATGTGGCGTGACCGAGGATCGGCAGCACGACCGCCAGCCCGGCAAACACCGGCAGCGAGCCGATAATCAGGGCGACGGCGACGATCAGTCCCCAGACAGCCATGGTGATCGGATTTGCCAGCACCGCTCGCACCGAGGTGTGGATGGCTTCGTAGGCGCCGACATCGCGGTCGAGCAACAATGGGAAGGCGACGACTGTCGTGCACAATACCACCACCGCGAAGACGAAGCCGATGGCGTGCCCCAGGATAATCAGAGTCCAACCGCGCCCGGTGGCAAATATCTCATTGATGAAGCCGGATATCGATTCCGGCGGAGCCGGGCCGAAGAGATATTGGTAGAACATCTGTGCTGTCAAAAGCCAGGTGATGAAGATGGCAAACAGCATGATCCCGACCGCCGCGATGGCCGGCACGGCCGGAGAATTCCTGACCTCGAAAGCGTGCCTCCAGGAGGTGTCGAGCCCGGCTTCTCGTCTGCGGCTGATCTCATAGAGGCCGATCGCTGCGAATGGACCGATCAGCGCAAAGCCGGATACCAGCGGAAACAGCAGCGGCAACGCATTGGCGCCCGAAGTCCAGGCAGCAAGCACGACGCCGACAAGCGGATAGAGCAGGCAGAGAAAGACGATGTGCGACGGCTTGACCATGAAATCGTCAACACCGCGTTTGAGCGCATCGAAAAGATCGGAAATACCGATTTTTCGAATTTTGGTGTGTTCCAGCGTTTCGCTGGCGCCTGCAATCACGTGAAAACTTGCCATGCCCGTTCCTCCAGACCAGGTCCGGTACGGTCGCGGTTTCACGGTGCTGCCGTTCTGCATGACTGGCCACGCAAAACCGCGACCTGCACCGAAATCAACATACTCCATTGCCTGGAACTTGTCGCCCTTTTGTCACAAAGGCTCGGAAGGTCATGCGCTGGCTCTTGCAGCCCTTCTTCGATATCCTGTCCAATCGAAGGTGTAGGTCATGGACGGAAAAACCATTCTGCTGCTCGGCCTTGGCGTCGTCGCTCTGCTGGTCCTGGGATTCTGTGCTCTGCCATCGTGAGCTGATGCGCAATGTTCGGTGCAGCGATCACCAAATTGCCGTCTCGACCCGGTCAACCTCCGGCTGACATGAACGCGCGCATCGCGATGGTGTCGGCAAGCAGCATGGCAAAGATCGCGAAAAGATAGAAAATCGAATAGGCAAACAGCGCCTTTGCCGGCTTCATCTCCTTGTCGGGGAAGACCAGAACCTTCCAGGCGTACCAGATGAAACCCGAGCCCAACGCGGCCGAAACAACCCCATAGAACCCGCTCGCGAATCCGAACGCCCAGGGCAGCACGCCGATTGGCGCCAGGAGCAGTGAATAGGCGAAGATCTGCCTTCTGGTCGAGGCCTGGCCGGCCACGTTCGGCATCATCGGGATGCCGGCAGCGGTGTAGTCGCCTGCCTTGAACAGCGCGAGCGCCCAGAAATGCGGCGGCGTCCACAGGAAAATGATCAGGAACAGGATGAGGCTCTCGATGCCGATGGCGCCAGTGGCCGCCGCCCAGCCAATCATCGGAGGAAGGGCACCCGCCGCGCCGCCGATGACGATGTTCTGCGGCGTCGAGCGCTTCAGCCACATTGTATAGATGACGACGTAGAAAAAGATGGTGAAGGCCAGCAGCGACGCGGCAAGCCATCCCACCAGCACGCCGAGCGTCATGACCGCAAACGCGGAAAGCACCAAGCCGAAGCCGAGAGCTTCACCGGGCGTGACGCGGCCTGAGGGAACCGGCCGCTTTGATGTGCGCGACATCAGCGCGTCGATGTCCGCGTCGTACCACATGTTGAGCGCCCCGGCCGCTCCCGCTCCAACTGCAATTGCAGCTATTGCGATCACGGCGATGACCGGGTTCATCGCGCCGGGTGCCACCATCAGACCGACGAAAGCTGTAAAGACGGCAAGCGCCATGACCCGCGGCTTCAAGAGCGCAAAGAAATCGCCGGCCGTCGCTTCCGAGATGCGGACGCCGGTATCCTTGAGGCTTTCCTTGACCGACATTTGAGACGACCATCAATGGAAACGGGCAGTCTGGCCGACCGAAGAGCCAAGCTACTGGGAAAATTGCTTCAGATAGGCAATGACATTGGCGATGTCCTCGTCCTTCTTGAGGCCGGGAAACGCCATCTTCGTACCTTTGACCATGGCCTTGGGATCGTGAAGGTAGGTCGTCAGCGTGGGTTCATCCCATTTGACGCCGGATTTGCCGGCCGCGATCATGGCCTCGGAATATTTGAAATCCGGATGCGTGCCGGCCGTCCGGCCGATAACTCCGTGCAACGACGGACCGATCTTGTTCGTGTCTTGGTCTGCGACGTGGCAGACCTTGCATTTGGTGAAGACCTTCTCGCCCGCCGCAGCATCCTGTGCCCGCGATGGATTGGAGATGAAGGTTGCAACAGATACGACAGCGAAACACACAACCAAGCGCATGGCATTTCCTCCCTGATCGTCAAATTTGCCCGAGACGATCTTCGCATGCCGATACCGCCAGCATGCGCGTTGCACGACAGAACGGATTCTCCGCTTCTCCCCCCAAATGGAATTGCGGCACCTGTGTACCACAGAATCTGGCCGGCAGGTAGAACAGGTCGACCGTACAAAGGTTTAGGTGATCTGCGGTGGCTCAAGGCACATCCGCCACCAACGAAAAAGGCCGCCTCGAGGGCGGCCTTTTCTGATCTTGTCGTCAAGCGCTTATTCGGCGTCCTTGGCAGCCTTCTTCTTCGGCGCGGCCTTCTTCTTGGGCTCTTCCGCGTCGTCGGCCTTTTCAGCCTTGTCGGCCTTCTTGGCAGCGGCCTTCTTCGCCGGCTTGGCCTTGGCGGTGTCGGTCTCCTCGTCGTCTGCCATCAGCTCTTCCTTGCTGACCTTGACGTCGGTGACCGAGATCTGGCCGAGCAGATGGTCGACGACCTTCTCCTCGAACATCGGCGCGCGCAACGTGTTCAGCGCTTCCGGATTGCTGCGGTAGAACTCGAAGGCTTCCTGCTGCTGGTTGGCCGGGTAGCGGCGCACCTGCTCGAACAGACCGCGCTGCAGTTCCTCGTCCGAGACGGTGACGCCGGCCTTTTCGCCGATCTCGGCCAGAACCAGACCGAGACGCACGCGGCGTTCGGCAAGGCGCAGATATTCGGCGCGTGCCTCTTCTTCCGTCGTTTCTTCATCGGCGAAGGTCCGGCCGGCAGCTTCGAGGTCGCGGTTGACCTGAGTCCAGATGTTGTTGAACTCGGCATCGACGAGCTTCGACGGCGCCTCGAACGAATAGGCCGCGTCAAGCTGGTCGAGCAGCTGGCGCTTGACCTTCTGGCGGGTCATCGAACCGAACTGGTTCTCGATCTGGCCGCGCACCACATCGCGCAGGCGCTCCAGCGATTCCAGGCCGAGATTCTTGGCCATCTCGTCGTTGATTTCCAGCGCGCCGGGCTTGGACACTTCCTTGACGGTGACGTCGAAGGTCGCTTCCTTGCCGGCCAGATGCGCCGCCTGATAGTTTTCCGGGAAAGTGACCGTGACCTGCTTCTCGTCGCCGGCCTTGGAGCCGATGAGCTGGTCCTCGAAGCCCGGGATGAATTCCTTGGAGCCCAGAACCAGCGGCTGGTCGGTGCCGGCACCGCCGGAGAAGGCCTCGCCGTCGATCTTGCCGACATAGTCGATCGAAACGCGGTCGCCTTCGGCGGCCTTGCCGGTCTTCGGCTCGAAGCTGCGTGCCGATTCGGCGACGCGCTGGACCTGCTCGTCGATCTCGCTGTCCGGCACTTCGAACACCTGGCGCGTCACCTTGATGTCGGAGAAATCCTTGATCTCGATCGCCGGGATGACCTCGTAGTTGAGGCGGAATTCGAAGTCGGCGCCACCGGCCAGGATCTTCTCGGCCTCTTTCTCGTCCTCGGTCATGATCACTTCGGGCTGCATGGCGGCCTTTTCGCCGCGCCCGGTGATGATCGAACGGGTCGAATCGTTGAGGATCTCGTTGACCACTTCGGCCATGAACGACTTGCCGTAGACCTTGCGCAGGTGCTGGACCGGCACTTTGCCCGGACGGAAGCCGTTGATGCGGACCTTGTTGCGGGCGTCGGACAGCCGCGCCATCAGCTTGGCTTCCATATCACCGGCCGGCACGGTGATCTTGATCTCGCGCTTGAGACCGGAGTTGAGCGTTTCGGTGACCTGCATCGTAAAACCTTTATCTTCACCAAAGAGACTGCCACGGCCTTCTGCCGTTCACAGCCTGCCGGTACAATCTTGCCGGGAATGGCTTTTGGTACGGAACCTGGCGATTTGACCGAAATTACGGCTCAAATTCTTCCAAACTGCGTTCCAAGATGTGAATAAGTTCTTGTTTTTCCTACTTCTTATCACATTCTGCAGAAGCGGATCGGCGCGTCCCGTCACATTTGACACGCCTTTTGTCACAGGCGAGGGTAATTTTCAACCATCTTCGCGTTGCAGCGAATAGGCGCCATTTTCGCCCCGACATTGACAGAATGATGGCTACATGGGATTGCCGGGCCACGCGGGTATGGCGGAATTGGTAGACGCACCAGATTTAGGTTCTGGCGTGAAAGCGTGGGGGTTCGAGTCCCTCTACCCGCACCACCCTTCGCTCTGACTAGCCTCGGGTGGCAGGCCACCTGAGGCTAGTCAGAGCAAAGGGTGTCCTCCGAAGCCTTGGCGTAGGAGGACTGGCGCGACGCCCTACACTTCAAACGCTTGGCTCGTGAACCACTGCGCCAGCTTCGCCAGTTCCGGCCCCAGCACCCTATCGGCATCGACCGGTGGCACGATGCTTCTTATATCCGCGACGAAAGCCTGCAGCGCCGGCGGTGCGGCGCGATTGGTGACGTAGAGCGCCTGCGAGGCGATCATGGCCAGCATCGCCATTGCCGCGTCGAGGCAGCGGCCGGCGGTTGCTTCCTTGGTCCAGGCGAAGAATGCCGTGGTGGCGACATCGTCCTGGCCGGCGCCGGCCGATTCGGTTCCCGGAATGAAGGTGCGCTGCGCCGCGAGCTTGGCCTGTTCGAGATAGCCGGTAATCGCCATCGGGACATAACCGACATTGCCGTGGCCGTCGCTGTCGGCCCAATGCCGCCCTGTCATCAACAGGTCGGGCAGCAGCGACACCTTGCCGTTCAGCAGTTTTGAGGCGTGGCGGTCGCAGAGCAGGCAGAGATCGGCCCAGATCGCCGCCAGATCGTCCAATGCCGGCGTCGCCATGGCATTGTGATAGCCGCCGGTCGAGATGCAGCGCCCCAGTGGATGCGCCTCGTCGGGCGGGATATAGGCCGGATTGTCCGAGATCGAGGCCAGCGAAACGGTCGCCGCCTGCTCGGCGCCGGCCAGCGCGCGATGCGCATGGCCGAGCACGCGCGGCACGATGCGGTAGCTGACCGGCGCTTGATAATTGCGCCGCCCATCACCGGCGCCGACCAGAAACTGCCGCAACCCGCGCAAGGCCGCCGCCTCGTGTTCGTCGCCCCAGAGCCCGTCGAGGGCGGCATCATAATGCTCGAGCGGGGCGCGAAACGCCTCGATCGACAGCGCAAACACCTTGTGCGCCATGGCGATGCGCCGGCGTGCGGCAAGTGCCGCGTCAGCCACCAGTGCCGCCGCGCAAGGAGAGCCGTTGATCAACGAACCCCGCTCCTTCACTTCGAGCTCCAGGCCAGCGGTGAGCTCGGCAAACAGCGGATAGAGGGCCAGGATCTCGCCCGCGCCGCCCTGCCCCTGCGACGGCACCACCGGCATCGGGCCGCCATCCAACATCGCCGCGACGGCCTGCGCGATACGCGGCGTGGTGGCGGCATTGCCTTCGATGAAATTGGTCAGCCGGGCAAGCACGATCGCCCTGACGACGCGCTCGGGCAACGGCTCGCCGAAGGAGGTGGCCGCAGCAAAAGCCTTGATGCGCGCATGGCGGTCGCGCTCGTCAGGTTCGAGCTTGCGGCTCGCCAGTTCGCCCATGGCGGTGGTGACGCCATAGATGACCGGCGGCGGATCGGATTCGATGAGTTTGAGGAACGAGGCGCGGCATTCGGCAATGCGTTGCAAGGCCTTGTCGCTGATGGCGACCGTGTCGTTTTTCCAGGCGACGCGAAACACAGCATCGAGATTGATGTCTTCGCGCGTCGTCAGCGTAATCGTCATGGTTGCTCGCCCCGCCTGGTCTGGATGCATCTGGGCGAAGCGATCGATGTCTACCGAAATCCGTGCCCTGGGTAACGTCTTTTAATAGAGCGGTTCCTCGAACAATGTCTTGTCGCCGTCCATCAGCGCCTTGATCTGCGCCTCGCCATTGGCGGCAAGCGCGATGCGCACCCCGAATGGCCGCACCCGCATGTCGTTCTGGATCGCGATGCCCTGTCCCTCCGGCAGATAGAAGCGGTCGATGCCGTATTGCGGTGCGATTGTGGATTCGGGATCAAGCGTCCAGCCCGGCGCGACCTGGCCGACAATATCGGCTTCGTCGGCGGCCGGCGGCGTCGGCGCCTTGCCGAACCAGGCTGTGGTCGCATGCCAGTAGCCCTCGGCGCCCGGCTTCAGCCGGACCACGATCGGCGTGTTCTCGGTGCTGAGTTGTCCGGCCGGAATGTTGGCGATCAGCTTCACCGGCAGGCGCGATATCTCGTAGCCGAGGATAATATAGTCGCCGCGCAACAGGTCGCGCGGATCGACCGGCTCGATCTTCAGCAAGACCTCCTTGCCGTTGCGCAGGATCGCGGCCCGGCCGGCGATGATCCAGCTCAGGAAGCCGATCTGCGCCAGCGCCAGGATCAGCGCCGAGATGACAAGTTTCTTTCCCGACATCATGCTGCCGCTCCTTCCGGGGCCTTCATGCGTTTTTCCACGCGGATGATGACGAGGGCGAGGATGCCGAACAGCACCGCCGCGGCCAGGAAGAAGCCGGCCGTGTCGAGCATCGACTGCAAGGTCACCACGTAGATGATGGCGAGTTCGAAGGCAAAGCCGGCATAGGCGACCCAGCGCAGCCCCCTGCTCTCGCGCCCGCCCAGCATGACCGCCGCGGCAATGCCGGCCAGCGCCACGACCGAGGCGATGGCAAAGCCGCCGTTGAAGGTGCTGTGATCACCCAGTTCGAACTGGATCATCGCCAGGCCGGTGAGAAAGCCGATCAAGGCATGCAATGGCAACCGCCCGCCAAGCTGCAGAACCCGGTCGACTTGCTCAGCGGCGAAGATTGCCACGGCAAACAGCAGCGCCGACACCACGACCAGCGGGATGGCCAGCAAAAGCGTGTTGTGGTCCGTGCCGCGCACCGCAATATAGAAGATGACCGAGAGAATAATCAGATGTCGGGCCGGCTGGCTGCGCGTCCAGAACGAGACGACAAACAGCGCCAGTGCCATGATGACGAAGAAGTTCGGGAATTCGGTGCGGTTGTAGAAGTCGAACTCGCGCACGAACAGCCAGGCCACGGATATGCCCACTGCAGCGACGGTCAGCGGGTTCGAGCGCAACGCCACCGCGGCAAGTGCTGTGCCGATGCCCCAGGTGACAATGGCCGAGGCCTCGTCGCCCGTGAGATGGTACATCTGGCCGATCAGCGCGATCGAACCGCCGAAGGCCGCGGCCGCCACGATCCACAGTGCCTCGCCGATCGCCGCCTGGTCGCGGTTCTTCAGCACAGCGCCGCCGACATAGCCGGCGAGAATGACGGCAAACAGTGCCGCGACCCGCACCAGCCGCGGGATGGCCTCCCAGTTGGAAGCGACGAAGAGCAGGATGGCGGCGCCAAACAGCAGCGCCGCCATCATCGCCAATATGGTGCCGAAGCTCAGCGATTTGCGTTCGTTTGCGTCGATGTCGCGCGTCAGCGCATCGGCCGTCTTCGCGTCGATCAGGCCGGCCTGCAGCCAACGCCCGATATCCGTCCTCACCCGTGACGAATAGCTCGCCATGCCGCTCCCCCCAGTTTCGGCCTTTTGTCAGCCGATGCGGTCAAACCGCTGACGCTACGACATTTTCCGATTCGGGTTTCTTTATGTCGAAGCCGTGAACGCGCGTTAATGTTGCATTGCACAATTTGCATTGCTGCCATGCGTCAATGGCACTTTTAAATCGATATAGGTCCGCCTATTTTCCATTCGTACACAAACGGAATGATCCGAAGAAAGACGAAACGAGTACTACCATGAACCTGATCCGCAACTACCGCAACTGGCGCCGCTACCGCGACACCGTCTCCGAGCTGAGCCGCCTGTCGAACCGTGAACTGACCGACCTCGGCATCAGCCGCAGCGACATCCACTACGTCGCCCGCAAGGCGGTTTAATCCGCTTCGGATCGCAAATGATCCGAACCAGTTTTGAAAAAGAGAACGACAATGAACCTGATCCGCAACTACCGTAACTGGCGCGTTTATCGCGACACCGTTACCGAGCTGGGTCGCCTTTCGAACCGCCAGCTCCATGATCTCGGCATCGTCCGCGACGAGATCAAGATCGTCGCCCGCAAGGCGACCTTCTAACGGCAAGAATTTCGCCAGGGTCGACCTCCTCCCCGACCCTGACGGATACGGCCAACCCTTACCTCCTCCCGAGGGTTGACCACCAAAACGGCGCCCGCCGCACCTCCTCCCGCGGCGGGCGCTGTTTCCAAAGCGAACGCAGTTCGTCTTTCAAAGCGAACGCAGTTCGTCTTCCAGGGGTTTCGCCCCCCTTGATCCGGTGAAAAGAATTTCGTCAAAGCCGACCTCCTCCCCGGCGATGGCGAATACGGCCGATCCCCACCTCCTCCCGAGGATCGGCCCCCAAAACGACACCCGCCGGATCCTCCCCCGGCGGGTGTTGTTGTTTCTGGGGTAGGCTTTCAGCTGAGCAAGCAGTCGACCAAGGCGCTTATGCCGCCATCAAAGCATCGTCGCGGACGGACTGGACAAGAAAGTCGAGCACCGTCGTCACCCGCAGCGGCATGTTCTTGCGGGATGGATAGACGACATTGATCGGCAGCCGCGTCGGCGGGAAATCCGGCATCAGCTTGACCAGCCTGCCGGCTTCGATGTCCGGCCCGGCCAGGATATGGGACAGCACCGCAAGCCCGGCCCCGGCCAGCGTTGCCCGATGAACCGCCATTGAATTGCTGGCGACCAGGCGAGGCTCAACCCGCAGAACAACATCGTCCGCCCCGTCGGAGAACGACCATGACCGGCCATCGCCGGCACGGCTGTAACAAATGCAGCGGTGATCCCTGATGTCTTGCGGCGCTTGCGGCGTATCCCGTCCCTCGAGATAGCATGGCGAGGCCACGAGAAAGGCAGTCGTCCAGCCGATCCGGCGGCAGATCAGGGTGCTGTCGCCGACCGGGCCGAGGCGCACCTCGAGATCGATGGCATCAGCGACGAGATCCGAGGGTTCCTCCCGCAAGATCAGTTCGACGGCAAGATATGGATGGCTCTCCAGCAGCCTTGCAAGGCGGTCGCCGATAAACAACCCGAGCGGCGTAGGCAGGCTAAGCCGCACTTTTCCCGATACGGTTGCGCCCTCAGTGCCGCTCGCTTCGCTCAGCGCGTCGACCGCTTCCACCACGCGCAGCGCCATCGGCAGCATCTGTTCGCCCTCCACCGTCAAGGCAAGCGCGGTTGTGGTGCGATGCAGAAGGCGCGTCTTCAGATGCGCTTCCAGCGCGGAGACCTGCCGGGACACGGCCGGCTGCGTCAAATTGAGGTCGATCGCGGCCGCGGAGAAGGACCTTGTCTGCGCCACCCTCAGGAACGTTCGCAATGCCGATACGACGTCCATCCTTACCCTCATTACCTTTCGACATATGCCTTATGTCCGCATCCTAGGCGGCAGGCGCTTTACTGTCCAGCTATTATGGATATTAATTGTCCTTAAGGACACAAAATATCCTCAAACCCTCAAAAGGACTAGCCATGACACAGCGCCTGAACGCCGCCCAACAATCGCCCGAACTGTTCAAGAAGCTTTCCGACCTCAGCATGGCCGAGGCGCACGGCGCCATCGAGGAAAAGATCCGCGATCTCGTCCATATCAGGGCTTCGCAGATCAATGGCTGCGCCTTCTGCCTCGACATGCATGTCAAGGAAGCAAAGATCCACGGCGAGAGCGAGCTGCGGCTCTACCATGTCGCCGTCTGGCGGGGATCGACCCTGTTCATTCCGCGTGAGCGTGCCGCTCTTGCCTGGACGGAAGCCGTCACGAAACTCCCCGAAGGCGGCATTCCCGACGAGCTCTACGAGCGTGTGCGCGGTCAGCTTTCGGAAAAGGAAATCTCCGACCTGACCTTGTCGATCATGACCATCAATGCCTGGAACCGCCTCAACGTCGCCTTCAAGACTGTGCCCGGTTCGGCGGACAAGCTCTACGGGCTCGGCAAGGCCGGCCTGAACTGACCCTTCCCCAATCATCAATCGATGCGGCGTGACAGCGCGGCCGCAAACGGAGAGCATCATGAAAATCGTCATCATCGACGGCACCGGCCTCATCGGCACCAAAACCACCGAACGCTTGCGCAAGCAGGGCCACGAAGTGATCGCGGCCGCGCCGAACACCGGCGTCAACACCATCACCGGCGAAGGGCTGAAGGAGGCGCTTGCTGGCGCCGAGGTCGTGATCGATCTCGCCAACTCGCCGTCCTTCGAAGACAAGGCCGCGATGGAATTCTTCGAGATTTCGGGCCGCAACCTGCTGGCGGCGGACAAGGTTGCCGGTGTCAGGCACCATATCGCGCTCTCGGTTGTTGGAACCGAACGCCTGCAGGATGCCGGCTATTTCCGCGCCAAGCTCGCCCAGGAAAAGCTGATCAAGGCCTCGGGCATTCCCTACACCATCGTTCATTCCACGCAATTCATGGAATTCCTGCCCGCCATCGCCAAATCCGGCGCGGTCGGCGAAGCCGTGCATCTGTCGCCGGCCTATGTGCAGCCCATCGCATCCGATGATGTCGCCGATGCCGTGGCCAATGTCGCGCTCGCCGCGCCGGTCAACGGCACGATCGAGATTTCCGGCCCGGAGCGCGTGCGTATGAGCGAGCTCGTCGCTCGCTACCTCAAGGCTTCCGGCGATCCCCGCAAGGTCGTGACCGATCCGGAGGCGCTCTATTTCGGCGCCAGGCTGAACGACAATTCGCTCGTCTCCGACAACAATCCCCGCCTTGGCCACATCAGCTTCGAGCAGTGGTTCGCCACCGCGGCGCGGAAATGACCGCCAGGCTGCGCCGCGGCCCAGGCGCAGCGCATTGTTCAACACAAGAAAAGGAGTTTCGAAATGATCAGGTCCATCGCCGCAGCCGTCATCGTGACGGCAGCCCTGGCCAACCCGGCCGGAGCCAAGGATGCTCACGCCGGCGAGAAAGCCGCCAAAGTCACCCTTGTCTATGAACATGAACTGCCGAATGTGCCGGGCAAGAGCATCAAGGGCATCCTGGTCGAATATGATCCCGGTGGCGTCTCCGAGGCGCACACCCATCCGAGCTCGGCCTTCATCTACGCGACGGTTCTGGAAGGCTCCATCCGCAGCCAGGTCAACGACGATCCGGCCAAGGTCTACAAGGCCGGCGAGAGCTTTTCGGAGATGCCGGGCGACCGCCACAGCGTGAGCGAGAACGGCTCCAAGACGAAGCCCGCAAAGCTGCTGGCCGTCTTCGTGGTCGATACCGCCCAGAAAGAATTGACCTATCCGGTCACGAAGTAGGCCGAAAGGGCCGGACGCTATCCTGGTGCCCGGCCCTGCCTGGAAGCCGTATCCTAGCGGGGACCCATGTTCGGCGATCATCACTTCCTTGCCCTGGTCTTGATCAATCTGCTGGGGCTTGCCGGCATTGTCGTCTGGTGTTTCCAGGGCCGTGGGCGCCCGATGGCACGCCTGGTCGTCCAGATCCTGTTCTTCGCCGGCATGACTGCCGTGCTCTGGCTCAGCGGAATCCTGCCGCATTGGGTGGCTGAGACCGATCTTCAGGGCGCGTATCTGGCAAAGTCGGCACGCATCCTTTGGTGGATACACCTTGCCTGGACGCTTGTCGGCTTTGTGCGCCTCTATATCGTCGTGGAACATCGGCCGCGAGAAGCGCGCCTGCTCCAGGAACTGGTCGTCGCGGTCATCTATCTCGGCGTGGCGCTGTCGATAACGGGTTTCGTCTTCGGCGTTCCCGTCGCAACGCTGGCGGCAACGTCGGGCGTGGTTGCCATCATCGTCGGGCTTGCGCTGCAGAACACGCTTGGCGACGTCTTTTCCGGCATTGCGCTGACGCTGGGGCGTCCCTACACGCTCGGCGACTGGATCATGCTGGGCGACGGCACGGAAGGACGCATCGTCGAAACAACCTGGCGCTCCACGCATCTGCTTACCGGTGCGTCCAACATTGTCGTCCTGCCCAACAGCGTGTTGGCGAAGGTCAGCCTGACCAATCTCAGCCGTCCCGACGAGAGACAGCTGATCAGCGTAAACGTGCGGATTGCCAGGACGCAGGCGCCGCATGTCATCGAGGGAGCTATGCGCGAGGCCCTCGGAAACTGCGAGCGGATCGTCAAGGACCCGGCACCGCTTGTCGCGCTCAAGGACATCGACGCGGTGGCAATCGGGGTGGACCTGTTCTTTTGCGTGGCCGGTCCGGCCGACCGGTTGCTTGCGAGGAATGAAGTGATCGACTCTGTCCATCGCCATTGCGAGGCGAATGGTCTTTCCCTGGCTATGCCGCCGCAGAGCTATGCCATCCTGCTGCCGGCGACGGGAGACCAGCCGCAAGCGAAGCTCATGCGCTCAGCCGGCGCGCTCTAGCACCCATTCGAAGCTGTTCTTCCAAAGCTCCGCCGGAATCTCCTGCGCCAGCGCTGCGGTGAGGTCGGAAAGTCGGACACTGCGCAGTTTTGACCGCCAGGCCTCGTCGGCTTCCCACATGATGCGAGACACCGCGCAAGGACCGCTTTCGCAATAGCCCTGCGGACGGCAAGGATTGTTTTCGCGGATGTTGGTGCACACAAACGTCCGCGATTTGCCCTCCACGGCTTCCACGATCTCAAGGAAGGTCAACTCGGCCGGCGGCCGCGCCAGCCGGTATCCGCCTGACGGACCGAGCGTCGTATCGACCAGGCCCGCTTGCGACAGGCTTTGCAGTGCCTTGGAAAGATACTCCTTGGGAAGGCCGTGGAATTCGGCGAGCGCTTTTGTCGAGAGATAACGCCCGGCAGGTAGGCCTGCGAGAATGGCGCAGCAGTGCAGCGCCCATTCGACTTGGCTTTTCAGGATCATCAATGGATTCCGGGTCGATACCGATCAAGCTTATATTAAGGATATGAAATATCCCTATTTTCCTGCTGTGTAAACAGACGGTCTGGCGCAGTGGTTACGGGACGGCTACAGCCCATGCGCGCAGACGGCCAATTGCAAACAGCGCGCCAAGCGATTATTCCGGCGCTCATGAGCAGAAATCCAATCCACATCATCGGCGGCGGCCTCGCCGGCTCCGAATCGGCATGGCAGGCTGCACAAGCCGGCGTGCCGGTAGTCTTGCATGAGATGCGCCCGGTGCGCGGCACCGATGCCCACAAGACCGACGGGCTGGCCGAGCTCGTCTGCTCCAATTCGTTCCGCTCCGACGATGCCGAAAACAACGCCGTCGGCCTGCTGCACGCCGAAATGCGGCTGGCCGGCTCGCTGATCATGAGCGCCGGTGACGCCAACCAGGTGCCGGCCGGTGGCGCACTGGCCGTCGACCGCGACGGCTTCTCCGACGCAGTCACCAAAAAGCTCGAAGCACATCCGCTGATCACCATCCAGCGCGAGGAAGTGGCCGGCCTGCCGCCGGCGGAATGGGACCAGGCGATCATCGCCACCGGCCCGCTGACCGCGCCTTCGCTTGCGCAGTCGATTGCCGAAGCGACCGGCGCCGATGCGTTGGCATTCTTCGACGCCATTGCCCCGATCATTCATTTCGACACCATCGACATGGACACCTGCTGGTTCCAGTCGCGCTACGACAAGGTCGGGCCTGGTGGCACTGGCAAGGACTACATCAACTGCCCAATGGACAAGGAGCAGTATCTCGCTTTCGTGCAAGCGCTGGTCGAGGGCCAGAAGACCGAATTCAAGCAATGGGAAGGCACGCCCTATTTCGACGGTTGCCTGCCGATCGAGATCATGGCCGAGCGCGGCGTCGAGACGCTGCGCTATGGGCCGATGAAGCCGATGGGGCTGACCAATGCCCACAATCCGACGGTAAAAGCCTATGCCGTGGTGCAGCTGCGCCAGGACAATGCGCTGGGCACGCTCTACAACATGGTCGGTTTCCAGACCAAGCTGAAGCATGCCGAGCAGGTTCGCGTCTTCCGCACCATTCCGGGTCTGGAAAACGCCGATTTCGCTCGGCTGGGCGGCTTGCACCGCAACACCTACATCAATTCGCCGACGCTGCTCGACGCCTCGCTGCAGCTGAAGTCGCGGCCCGGCCTGCGCTTCGCCGGCCAGATCACCGGCTGCGAGGGCTATGTCGAGAGCGCGGCCATCGGCCTGCTCGCCGGCCGCTTCGCCGCCGCCGAACGGCTCGGCCACGCGCCGTCGCTGCCGCCGCTCACCACTGCCTTCGGCGCGCTGCTCAACCACATCACCGGCGGCCACATCGTCTCCGACGACGAGCCGGGCAAACGCTCCTTCCAACCGATGAATGTCAATTTCGGCCTGTTCCCGCCAGTGGAAGCACCGAAGATCGAGGGCAAGCGCCTGCGCGGCAAGGACAAGACGGTTGCCAAAAGGCAGGCCATCACCTCGCGCGCGCGGGCTGATTGCAGAGAGTGGCTGGGGCTGCCGGCACAAGCGCAGGCTGCTGAATAACGAGCCTTTCGGATGGACCCACGGCAAGGAGTAGGATACTATCCTACTTTCTGCCTGATAGGAGTCATTCCATGGAATCCGCCGAGAAACTGTCCGTCACCGTCACGCCAGCCATGGCGCGCATGATCCGCGAAAAGGTCGAGGATGGTTCCTTCGGATCGGCGAGCGAAGTTATCCGCGCAGCGCTGCGCGCCTTCCAACGCGAGGAAGATGAACACGCCGAGCGCATGGCTTCGATCAGGGCGCGTGTGAAGGCGTCAATCGAGGACCCGAGGCCAGGGCTTTCAGGGGAAAAGGTTCGCGACCATCTTCAGGAGCTCGCCGCTCAATATTCGAGTCGCAGCGATGATTCAGCGGCTTAGGGTTGAGTATGGCGAAAGCGCCAGGAACGATCTGGCAGAGATTTTCAGACATATCGTCAATGCCGGCGGGAGTTCTGACGTCGCGTTGAAGTTTACATTGCGCATTGAAGATCGCTGCCAAAGTATCGGCAATGCACCGCGCGGTGGTCGCTCCCGCGACGATATCGCGCCAGGGTTGCGAATGGTCCCTTTCGAGCACTCGGCCGTCATTGTCTATGTCATCGCCGACGATCTCGTCCGCATCGTCAACATCTTCTACGGCGGTCGCGACTACGAGACATTGATGCGCGACAGTGGTTCGAGCGAACCCTCTTAGCGCTACTCCGCCAGTTCAGCCCCTGCAATCGGCAGCCCCGGCTTCCCAGCCTCGCCCGGGTTCCGCCTGACATAGGCCGCCTTCAAACTCTCCGAAGTCTCGCGCGAGCCGTCATGGCTCCAGCCCGGCGGCTTGATCAAATAGTTGATGCGATCGCTGGGCGTCAGCCCCGGCGCGAAGGCATCCCTGAACATGCCGATCCATTCATGGAACGCCACTTTCAGCGGGTTGAACGTGCCGAGATTTTTCACGATGCCGTAGCGCGGTCGATCCTCTTCCAACTCCTCGACGAAGGTGCCGAACATGCGGTCCCAGATGATCAGCGTGCCGGCATAGTTGGCGTCGAGATAGCGCGGATTGGTGGCGTGGTGGACGCGGTGGTGCGAGGGCGTGTTGAAGATGAATTCGAACCAGCCCCACATCTTGCCGATCGCCTCGGTGTGGATCCAGAACTGCCAGACCAGGTTGAAGCCGAAGGTGAAGGCGATCACAGCCGGATGGAAGCCGAGCAACACCAACGGCGCCTGCAGCACGAACATGAAGGTGAACAGCCCGGTCCAGCTTTGCCTGAGCGCCGTCGACAGATTGTAGTGCTGGCTGGAATGGTGATTGACATGCTCGGCCCACACCCAGCGCACCCTGTGCGCGATACGGTGATAGACGTAGTAGCGCAGGTCATCGAGCAGGAAGGCGGCCAGGAACACCCATACCGACAGGCCGAGATTGAAGAAGCGGAACTGCCACAGCCACAGCAGCGCCCAGTAGGAAACGGCTCCGAGCAGCAGGCCGGCAACGACATTGCCAGTGCCCATCATCAGGCTGGTCAACGTGTCGCGCGTCTCGAACGAGCCCTTGGCGCGGCCGGTCCGCACCAGCCAGAGCTCGATCAGGATTGCGGCGACGAAGAACGGAATGGCAAGCTGGGTCACTTCAGGGAAATTGTAGTCGTCCATCACGCGGCCTCCTTCGCTAGGCACGGCTTCTGCGGCCCAAGCGCTGCCGCGACAGCCTTGGCGTCAGCCTTGTCGGTGAAGGCGAAGCGTCCGCCTTTCCAGGTGAAGTCGGCCAGCTTCAGCGCAATCGCGCCGGCTTCGTCGACGTCGAGGGCCAGGACATCGTGTGGCGTGACGATGCGGGTCAAGAAGCAGTCGCCGACGCTGTGGACGATGCCGCAGTGCCCTTGCCCGAGATCGAGGAACGCCGTCCTGCTATCCGCAGTCAGGCGCACCGCTCCCGCTTTCTCGTCCGGAAAATCATCCGCAAACCGGCTGAGCGCCTGATCCGCACCGGCAAGCGTCGCAATTTTGCTGCCGCCGGTGAAATGCACGGCCAGCACCGACAGCGCAATGCCGATAACGACGAGTGCAACCAGCACAGGCAGGCTCATAAACAGAAATCTCCTCCGGACCGGTCGCGTCTTTTGGCGACGATTTCGGGTCGACAAATCTCTAGCACGATTGACGTTTACGTCAAATGGCTGGCCAGCCTCGCATTGCGCGTCTGAGCGACAGCCAATGCCGGCGCAACGCCGAAAGCCGCGCTACGCCGGCCAGGGGCGCCTGGCGACCACTCGCCATCTTGCCGAGATAGGCGCTGGTCAGGGCCAGCGGCAAAAATGCCGGGCGCAGCGTCTCCGGCAGGGCCGAAGCCCCTTGCTCGAAAGCGCGGAGATGCTCCTGCGCCAGCGCGATCATTGCAGCCACCGCCCGCGCCGCGCCGGGTCCGCCATCGCCGCTGACGAACTCTTCCGGCGACGAACCCGCCGCCGCCAGGATATCCGCCGGAACAAAACATTGGCCGCGCTGGCGATGCAGCGGCAACAGCAGCAACAGGCCGGTCATGGCCTGAGCACAGCCCGCCCTGCCCGCCAGTTCGGCAAAGCGCGGCGCCTCAATGGGATCGAGCACCATCGCCGCCAACTGGATCAGCGCCGCCGCCGTCTCGCCGCAATATCCCTCGAGATCGGTGCGCGATGGCATCGGATCGTCATAGAGGTCGAAGATGCGGGCTTCGAGCATGTTGTCGAAGGCAGCTTTCGGCAGGCCGCGATCGGCAATCGTCGCCTTCAGCGCGTCGGCGAGCGGGTTGCCGCTGGCTGCCGCCTCAGTGGCGATGACATCGCGCCACCACTGCAGCCGCACTTCGCCAGGCAGCGCGTCATGGATCCGATCGCGGACAGACGCGATCTCGGCGTTGAAGGCGTAAAGCGAAAACAGCGCCTGGCGCTTGTCGGCAGGTGCATAGAGCGCGCTGACATAGCGGTCATGGTCGCCGGCGCGCACCGCCTCCATGACGATGTTGGCGGTATCGGTCACATCAGTCGACGGCGATAAGGGCTGCGGCCACGGCGCGGTCTTCGGCAAGCAGCACATTGTAGGTCCGCACCGCAGCTCCCGTCGACATCGGGTCGGAGGCAATGCCCGCCGCTTTCAATGCCGCGCGCAGTGCCACCGGCAACGGACGCAAATCCTTGCCGGTGCCGACCAGCAGGATCTCGACCTTGCCGGCCTCGGCCAACAGCAGGCTGAAATCCGCCGCCGTCAGCGCCAGCGGATCGGCCGGCTCCCAGCCATGGATGCCCGTGGGCAAGCACAGCAGCGAACCGCGATGCGACATGTCGGCGAAGCGGAAGCCGCCATTGCCATAGGCCTCGATCGGCGCGCGGCCGGGGAAATGCGCTTCGCGAATGACAATGCCTTTTGCCACCTCAGTGGCCGTCAGGTCGCCACGGCCTTGCCGCCACCCACCGGCTTCTCATCATCGGCGGTCGTGGCCTGCGGCCGCAACCTGAACAGGATCAGCAAGGGAGCTGCGATGAAGATCGACGAATAGGTGCCGAAGACGACGCCGAACAGCATCGCCATGGTGAACGACCGGATCACTTCACCGCCGAACAGCACCAGCGCCAACAGCGCCAGGATCGTCGTCACCGAGGTCAGCGTCGTTCTCGACAGCGTCTCGTTGATGGCGTTGTTCAGCAATTGCGGCAGCGGCATCTTTTTGTATTTTCTGAGATCCTCACGGACGCGGTCATAGACGACGATCGTGTCGTTCAGCGAATAGCCGATGATGGTCAGGATCGCCGCCAACGACGACTGGTTGAACTCGAGCCCGGTGATGACGAAGAAGCCCAGCGTCATCACCACATCGTGCACCGTCGCCACGATGGCGCCGACGGCGAACTGCCATTCGAAGCGGAACCAGACATAGACCAGGATGCCTATCAGCGCGACCAGCATGGCAATGGTGCCTTGCTTGGCCAGTTCGCCCGAAACTGTGGGACCCACCACTTCGACGCGGCGGAAATCATAATTATCCTGCAGCTCACCGCGCACCTTGTCGATGACGGTCTGCTCGGCATTCTCGCCACCCTCCTGGGTGCCGACGCGGATCAGCACGTCGTTGGGGGCGCCGAACTGCTGCACCTGCACTTCACCGATGTTGAGCTCCGACAGCCGGCTTCTGATATCGCCGATATCGGCGTCGCCTTGCTTGGACTGCACCTCGATGATCGAGCCGCCCTTGAAATCGATGCCGTAATTGATGTCGATGGTCAGGAATCCAATAACCGACAGGACCGACAGCAGGCTGGACAGCGCGAAGGTCCAGCGGCGGATGCCCATGAACGGGATTTTTGTGCCCGGCGGAATGAAGGTCACCGGCGCGCGCGGCAATTCCTTCGGGCGCGCGCGGCGCAGCCAGATCGACACCAGCAGACGGGTGAAGGTGAAGGCGGTGAACACCGTGGTCAGAATGCCGATGGCATAGGTGATGGCGAAGCCCTTGACCGGGCCGGTGCCGAGATAAAACAGCACCACGGTGGCGATCAGCGACGTCACGTTGGAATCGACGATGGTCGCCAACGCCTTCGAGAAGCCGGTATCGATCGCCTGGATCACCGAGCGTCCGGCGCGTCGCTCCTCACGGATGCGCTCATAAATCAGCACGTTGGAATCGACCGCCATGCCGATGGTCAGCACGATACCGGCAATGCCGGGCAAGGTCAGCGTCGCACCAAGCAACGACAACAGACCGACGATCATCGCCACGTGCACGGCAAGCGCAATGTTGGCGAGGAAGCCGAGGAAGCCGTAGGCGACGAACATGAAGGCGACGACAAGGATGGAGCCGATAATGCCGGCGACCTTGCCGGCATGGATCGAATCCTGGCCAAGGCCCGGGCCCACCGTGCGTTCTTC
Organism: Mesorhizobium sp. CNPSo 4688; assembly: GCF_057784295.1. Lineage (NCBI taxonomy): Bacteria > Pseudomonadati > Pseudomonadota > Alphaproteobacteria > Hyphomicrobiales > Phyllobacteriaceae > Mesorhizobium > Mesorhizobium sp. CNPSo 4688. Next base: position 350,927 of record NZ_JBWLUY010000005.1, on the reverse strand, counting down.
GATCACGGTCAGCTTCGCCGGCAGCGCGCCGGCGCGCAGCAGCACCGCGAGGTCGTTGGCGCTTTCAGCTGTGAAATTCCCCGAAATCTGGCCGCTGCCACCAAGGATCGGTTCGCGAATGACCGGCGCCGAAATCACCTGATTGTCGAGTATGATGGCGAATGGCTTGCCGACATTCTGCTGGGTCGCCTGGCCGAACCGGGTCGCGCCCCGCGAGTTGAAGGTGAACGAAACCACCGGCTCGTTGGTCTGCGAGTTGTAGGTTGCCGTCGCCTTGGCGAGATCTTCGCCGGAAACGATGACGCGATTTTCGACCAGATACGGAACCGGCGGATCATCCTGCGAGTAAAGCACCGAGGAGCCTGCCGGCGGGCGGCCATTGAGCGCATCCTGCACCGACATCGAGGTGTCGACCATCTGGAAGGTCATCTTGGCGGTCTGGCCGATGATCTCCTTCAGCCTTTGCGGATCCTGCAGGCCGGGCACCTGGACCAGCACGCGGTCGTCGCCCTGCCGCTGCACGATCGGCTCGGTGGTGCCGAGTTCGTTGACGCGGCGCTCGACGACTTCGATCGACTGCGCCAGCGCGGCCGAGGTGCGGTATTTTACGCCGGCATCGGTGACGGTGAACTTGAGCACGCCGGCTTCGGAATCATCCAGCGACATTTCCTGGATGGAACCACCGGTGAACAGGCCGGCGGCGACCGGATCTGTCAGCGGCTTGAGCGCCGTCTTGGCGGCATCAATCTGATTGGGGTCCGTTATGCGCACCTGCACGGTTTTGCCGGTGCCGCCAAGGCCGGTATAGCCCACCTTCGCGTCGCGCAGCAGCGTGCGGATTTCGTCGCGCGTCGTCTCCAGTTGCGCCTTGACCAGATCGTTCTGGTCCATCTGCAAGAGGATATGCGAGCCGCCCTGCAGGTCGAGACCGAGCGTCATCTGCCGCTTCGGCACCCAGCTGGGCAATTGTGCCAATGTGCTGGCGGGGAAAAGGTTGGGCGCGGCAAGGATGAACGTGGCGGCCACGGCCAGCCAGATCAGGATCATCTTCAGGCGCGAAAAATACAGCATATGGCGTCGTCCGTCAGGGCATACTGGCGGATCGTTCCGCCGACAATTCGGTTATTTCTTGGCGTTGTTATTTGCCACCGGCTCGCCCTTACCCTGCACATCGTCGATTGTCGAGCGCGCTAAGGTCAATTCGGCGCTGCCGCTGGCAGCGGTTTCAGCGTCAATCGCCTCTGTCGATTTCCATTCTAATTCTGAACGCCGCCGGGCGCTATCGTTCGCACGTCGACTATTTTCAGCTTTGCCGGCATGGGGCCCGAGCGCAGGAGCAGAGCAAGATCGTCGGCGCTCTCCTTGGTGAAGTTCCCTGATATCTGACCGGTACCGCCAAGGATAGGCTCGCGGATGATGGGCGCCGAAAGCACCTGATTGTCGAGGATTATCGCAAACGGCTTGCCCACATTCTGTGAGGTCGCTTGAGCAAAACGCGTCTCGCCCTTGGTATCGAAGGCGAACGATACAACCGGCTCATTCATGGCCGAGTTGTAGGTTGCCTGGGCATTGACGATGTTGTCGCCGGAAACAATGACGCGGTTTTCGACCAGATACGGAACCGGCGGATCGTCCTGCGAATAAAGCACCGAGGAGCCTGCCGGCGGACGGCCGTTGAGAGCGTCCTGTACCGGCATCGTCGTATCGACCATCTGCAAGGTCAAATTGCCGGGCTGCCCCAGAATGTCAGTAAGCCGAGCTGGCGTCTGGAAGCCGGGCACCTGAACAAGGATGCGGTCATTGCCTTGCGGCTTCGCGATCGGTTCGACACCGATGCCGTCGCTAACCCGGCGTTCGACGACTTCCATCGATTGCGCCAGCGCCATCGACGTCCGCAGCTTCACGCCCTCATCCGTCAGCGTGAGCCTGAGAAGTGCGGGTTCCGGTTCATCAAGCAGCATCTCCCTGACCGGATTATCCCCGGCGACCGGATCGGTGAATATTTTCAGGGCTGCCTTTGCGGCATCGACTTGTGCTGGTTCCCTAACGTTGAGATGTACCTCGCGGCCAGCCTGACCAAGCCCCTTGTAACCAACTCGAGCATCGCGCAGCAGCATGCGAATGTCGTCAAGCACTGCCTCGAGACGAGACTTGACCACATCGTCCTTGTCGATTTCGAGCAGCAACTGCGAGCCGCCCAGCTGCTCGAAGCTCGCGTGCCGCTTGGGCAGCCAAGCAAGAAGATCGTCGAGCGTCCCGTCCGGCTTCAGGGAGCGCGCGCCAAGCAGCACGCCCAACACCACCACGACCACCAGCCCGATCAGGATCTTCGTAAGGCGCGAAAACCGCATATGGCGTTGCCCGTTGCTGGTCTACCCTGCCCCAAAATCCGGTTCTGTTCTGGACCTTACTTCTTGGCGTTCTGGTTGGCCACCGGCTCGCCCTTGACCCGCACGTCGGCGATCGTCGAGCGCAGCGCCGTCACCTTGGTGCCGCCGCCGAGGTCGATCTCGAGCTCATGGTCGTCGATCACCTTGGTCACCTTGCCGACGAAGCCGCCGCCAGTGATGACCGTGTCGCCGCGGCGCACGGCCGAGAGCATCTCCTGGCGCTTCTTCAGCTGCGCGCGCTGTGGCCGGATGATGAGGAAATACATGATCACGAAGATCAGCACGAATGGGAGTATCATGCCGATATCCCCGAACGGACCAAGCGGAGTTCCGGTGGCTTGGGCGTATGCCGGTGTGACGAACATCAAGAACTCCTGGTTACGAAGAAGGCCATAAGGCGGCCTCGCCAAATTTGGCCGGAATATAGTGGGTAAAGTTGCCAATGCAACTGGACGGCCCGGCTTTCGGCTGCTTTTCCGGCCGGTTGACCCGTGTTAGAGCATGCTCCCGGATAAAGGGCGTGGTTTGCACAAAAGATCACGCTCAAACAAAAGCTTGGAACCAGTTCCTATCTCGCCCGGACCAGGACGATTTCCGCCCCTGCGCACGTTTGCAGAACAACAAAAGACCGAGACATGACCGAAAGCACCATCGAGGCCCTGAACCAAAAGCTCGACCGCCTCATCGAAGCGGTCACCCGCCTCGCCCCGCCGCCGGTGCCGCAGACCGATCTTGCCGTGGCCGACTGCTTCGTCTGGCAGGCCGATCCCGGCTATCTCGAACCGGTGCGCAAGGTCAATCGCGTCGACATCGGCCTGATCCGCGGCGTCGACCGCGTGCGCGACATTCTGGTCGAAAACACCGAGCGCTTCGCCGCCGGCCACGCCGCCAACAACGTGCTGCTGTGGGGCGCGCGCGGCATGGGCAAGTCGTCGCTGGTCAAGGCCGTGCATGCCGAGATCAATGCCAAGGCCAAATCCGACCTGCCGCTGAAGCTGATCGAAATCCATCGCGAGGACATCGACACGCTGCCCAGGCTGATGGGCCAGTTGAAGGCGGCGCCCTTCCGCATCATCCTGTTTTGCGACGATCTGTCGTTCGATCATGATGACACGTCCTACAAGTCGCTGAAGGCAGCGCTTGAAGGCGGCGTCGAGGGCCGCCCGGCCAATGTCATCTTCTACGCCACGTCGAACCGCCGGCACCTGTTGCCGCGCGACATGATCGACAATGAGCGCTCGACCGCCATCAATCCGTCCGAGGCGGTCGAGGAAAAGGTCTCGCTGTCCGACCGTTTCGGCCTGTGGCTCGGCTTTCACAAATGCTCGCAGGACGAATATCTCGACATGGTCAACGGCTATGCCAGCCATCACGGGCTGGAGATCGACCCGGAGCAGCTGCGCGCCGAAGCGCTGGAATGGGCAACGACGCGCGGCAGCCGCTCCGGCCGCGTCGCCTGGCAGTTCACGCAGGATCTCGCCGGCCGGCTCGGCAAGCCGCTGAAGGATTGAATGTCACTTGGGCGGCTGCGCCCGTCGCAAGTCGCGCGGCGTCTGGCCGATCTCGCGGCGCATCCAATACGCCAGGTGTGATTGGTGCGCGAAGCCGGTCAACGCCGCTATCTCGCTCGTGCTGAGATCGCCGCGCCGCAGCAGGACGCACGCCCTTTCCACGCGGCGTCGCAACACATAGCGATGCAAGGTGACGCCCATCGCCGCCTTGAACCATGTGCGCAGATGCGAACTGCTCGCGCCGGCCACCCGGCTCAAGTGATCGATCGAAAGCGGCTCGTCGAGAGCGGCCTCGATGTGTTCGAGGACACGCTTGAGCTGGGCGTCAGACAACCGGTTCGCTCGAACCATGTCAGGGCCATCGAGGTCGAGCAGCCTCACCGCAAGCGCGGCGCCGATGCTTTCGGCAAACAAAGGGCCACTCGGCGCGCCTGCGGCGAGATCGCTCTGCAGCGCTCGAGCCAGATGCTCGATCCGCTGGTCACGCAGCAAATGTCGTGTGTCCAGCCGCGATGCTCGCGCCTTGCCGCCAAGTTCCGCGGCGACCCTTTCCATTAAGGCCGGCTGCAAGACGATCTCCATCGTGTCGAACGGGGTTTCGGCCTCGAAACCGCCCTCCTCGCCGGCCGGCACAAGGTCGATGTCGCCGGCGCGCCTGACGAAATATCGCCCGGCCTGATTGCAGTAGGAACGCGTCGCCGCGCTTGCATGCACCATGATGCGATGGTGCGCCGCGCGGGGCAGCCGATGGACGCCTGCCTCGATATGCCGCCAAACCATCGTGACGTCGGACGAGGCCGGAGCGAATTGCGGAAGCATGCTCTCTCGATTCATGGCGAAACCTGTTCAAGATTTGGCAATTCCCGCGCGATTTTCAACGCCGCGAACCTGTACTCCCGCCTCTCCTTTTAACACGGAAGAGAGGTTGCGATGAGTTCGTATGTTGTTGTCGGCGCGGGCCCGGTTGGTCGCGAGACGGCTCGCCTTCTTGGCGAGGAAGGCCATGATGTCATCCTGACCAGCCGAAGTATCGGTTCGAACGTGTTGCGGAATGTGCGGTCGATACAGGCCGACGCCACGGACGCCTCGGCGCTGTCGCGTGTGTGCCAGGGCGCCGATGCCGTTTTCATGTGTGCCATGGCCACATATCATCGCTGGCCAACAGACTTTTTCCCCATAATCGACGGCACCGTGCGCGCCGCGGAAGCAGTAGGCGCCAAGCTCATCGTGCTTGGAAACCTCTATGGTTACGGCAGGAATGGCGAAAACCCGCTGCGCTCCGACATGCCGCTGGACCCGAATTCGAAGAAGGGAACCGCCAGGACGATCATGTGGCAGCGGGCGGCCCGCGCCAGCGTGCCGGCGATCGAAATCCGGTCCAGCGACTATCTCGGGCACGGCGCGATCAGCTACTTCTCGCTGATCGCGCTGCCTTCCATCATCGAGAGCAAGCCAACCGCTTTCATTGGTGACCTCGACGCCACTCATGCCTGGAGCTTCACCAAGGACGTCGCCAGGACGCTCGTCGCCGCCTCACGCTACACCGGCGAATGGGGACGGGCGTTTCATGTCCCCTCGCAATACGCCTCGCCCAACGAGCTTATCCGCAAGACCGCGGCGATGCTTGGCCGGGATATTGCCGAGACGCACTCCTATTCCATCCCCGAGATGGAAGCGCTCGGCATGCATGAGCTGATCGAGATGAGGTACCTCTTCGAGACCCCCTTGCTGATTGATTCCTCCGACGCGGAGACGCTTCTGGGCGTTAAGGCCAGCAGCCTCCAGGAGATGATCGCCGACACCCTCCAGGATTATCTTTAAGTCCGGTCGTCAGGCAATCTTCCGCAACTGAAAAAGCCCGCCCCTTGGCAGGGCGGGCTGAGCCGGCGGGCCGGACTGGAGGTCAGACGGCCTGCAATCGTTTATTGTTCTATTCGAAACAGCGCGACTATTCGAGATAGCCGGACGGATCGACCGGGGCCGAATTCTTGCGCACTTCGAAGTGCAGTTTCGGCGAGTCGGTGGTGCCGCTCATGCCCGACAGCGCGATTTCCTGGCCGCGCTTGACCTTCTGGCCGCGCTGCACCTCGATCGAACTGGCGTGGCCATAGACGGTGACCAGACCGTTTTCGTGGCGCACCAGCACCGTGTTGCCGAATTCCTTGAGGCCGTCGCCGGCATAGATGACCACGCCGTTCTCTGCCGCCTTGACCGGCGTCCCCTCAGGTACGGCGATGTCGACACCGTCCTTGCCGCCACCAAAGCTGGAGATGACGCGGCCACGCACCGGCCAGCGCATCTTGCCGATGCCGGTGACATCCGGCGCGACAGCGTCGTCGTCCTCGGCCTGCTGGATGACCTTGGCGTCCTTTTTCGGCGGCGTGTAGGTGGCGAGCGTCTCCGTCGGCTTTGCCGCCGGCTGGGTGGTGGCCGTCGTCACCGGATCGACCTTTGCCGGCTTGGCGCTGGCGACCGTTGCGGTGCCGCCGGCCGGAACCTTCAGCGTCTGGCCGATCTTGAGCAGACCGTCCTGCATGCCGTTGGCCTGCTTCAGCGCGACGACGCCGACGCCGGTCTTCCTGGCGATGGAGGACAGGCTATCGCCCTGCTGTACCGTGTAGGTTCCTGCGCCGGCCTTGGGCGCGGCGGCGGCAGTCTGCGCCGACTGGTCGGTCTTCGGCTTGTTCGCGGCAGCCGAAGCGTCGACCTGCGCGACGGATTTGCCGTCCTTGAGTTTCGGCTGCTGCGGCAGCACGGCGACCTTCTCCGGCGCCGGCGCCTTGGGGCTGTTCGCCGGCTTGCCGTCGGCAAGTTTGGGCTCGGTCCCCTTGCTCGAATAGGCATAGGCCGGGATGACCAGCTTCTGGCCGGTCTTCAGCCCCTTGGTGGCGCTCAAGCCGTTGACCTTCATGATCACATCGGCCGGCACGTGATAGCGCTGCGCAATGCCGGAAATGGTCTCGCCATCCTTGACCACGATCTCGGTGGCATGCGGCGTGCCGGCGGCCGGCTTCGGCGCGTAAGGCTCATCGGCATTCTTGAACGGCCTTGCCGGCTGGACAGTGCCGGTCGTCGTCGTCCTGTCGACATGCGGTGCCGGTGCAAGTGCCGGCGCGGAAGCGGTGCGCATCGGCGCCGCCGCGGGCTGGCTTGGCGGCGGCAGCTGCTGCACGGTGACCGGCTCCAGGCTGGAGCGGCTGACCGACTGGCTATGGCTGCCATCGACGGGTGCCGCAGCGATCGGTGCCGCCGAAACATCGCCCGGATAGGGCTGCGCGGTGCTCTGCTTGTCGATGATGGCGCGCTGATTGTTGGTCGAGGAGGTGAAGACGTCGTCGACACCGTTGAACCGCGAGGCCTGGGAGCTACACCCCGCCGCCACGCCGGCTAGCATGAGAACAGCGCAACCCCGCGACAGAGTACGCCCGTTTGCCTTCAAAACACTGAATTGCATCGCACTAACCCGCACAGACCCGGTACACACTGGTCATGATTAAAGCGCGTTAATGTTACTGGCGGGTTAACCCATTAGAATCCGACGCAAATTTTCTTAAAATATTCGAGCGTGCTGCTAGAGGACGGCCGCAACGCTGCGCAGGATCGGCTGCAGGCGCACGGTTCCGATATCCTCGCGCTCGAAACGGCTGCCGACCTTGGTCAGCTTGGCCAGCACCTGCTCGCCCTCTTCCGGCCCGATCGGCGCAATGACGATGCCGCCGGACGACAACTGGTCGAGCAGGAAGCGCGGCAGGCTGTCGAATGCCGCCCAGGCGACGATGCGGTCGAACGGCCCTTCATTGGCAAGCCCGTTCGAACCGTCCGCTTGGCGCACGACGACATTGCCGATGCCGAGCGCCTCGAACCGTTGCTTCGCCTGCTCGGCCAGCGTCTTGTAGCGGTCTATGCTGACGATCCGCGCCGCCAGCCGCGACATCACCGCCGCCGTGTAGCCCGACCCCGTGCCGATCTCGAGCACACGGTTGCCGGGCTCTACTGCCAATGATGCGATCACCGCCGCCTGCAGGTCGGCGCCTTCGATCGCCTCGCCGCATTCGATCGGCAGCATGCCGTCCGACCAGGCGATGGAATGGTACTGGCCGTTGAGGAAGCCGCGCCGCGGCGTCGCCTCGAAGGCGGCGATCAGCGCCTTCGGCACCGCGCCGCGGCCACGCAGGCGCAGCAGGAAAGCGGCAAAACCCTCGCGGTCGTCGAGCGGCAAGTTCATGCAAAAACCTCGTTCATGCCAAAACCTTAATCAGACAGAGCCTTGGTCAGTTGATCGCGGATTTCATGCGCGGTGAGGTCGAGCTGCAGCGGCGTCACCGACACCAGCCGGTTGCGCAGAGCATGGAGATCGGTGCCCTGTTTGCCTTCGACCGGCTCGCGGCCGAAGCGCAGCCAGTAATAAGGCAGGCCGCGCCCGTCGCGGCGCTCATCGACCCACAGGCTGTGCACCAGCTTGCCTTGCGAGGTGACCACAGTGCCAGCGACCTCGTCAGGCAGGCAGTTGGGAAAATTGACGTTGAGCAGCACGCCGTCGGGCAGCGGCATGGCGACGAGCTTCTTCAGCAGCGCCGGCGCCAGCGTCTCGGTGGTCTCGTAGGGAACAACGCGATCCTCGCCGACATAGGAATAGCCCTGGCTGAGCGCGATCGAGCGGATGCCGAGCAGCGCGCCTTCCATGGCGCCGGCTACGGTGCCGGAATAGGTGACGTCGTCGGCGATGTTGGCGCCGGAATTGACGCCCGACAGGATCAGGTCGGGCGCGCCGGGGAGGATTTTCTTGACGCCCATGATGACGCAGTCGGTCGGCGTGCCCCGCACGGCATAGTGTTTCTCGCCAATCTTCCTCAGGCGCAGCGGCTCCGAGATCGACAGCGAATGCGCATAGCCCGACTGGTCCTGCTCCGGCGCCACCACCCAGACATCGTCCGACAGCGTTCGGGCGATACGTTCGAGCGACGCCAGGCCCTCGGCGTGGATGCCGTCATCATTGGTCAGAAGAATGCGCATTATTTCGATTCGATCTTCGCCAGACCACCCATGTAAGGCCGCAGCACTTCAGGAATGGTTACGCTGCCATCCTCATTCTGGTAGTTTTCGATGACAGCAATAAGCGCGCGGCCGACGGCGGTGCCCGAACCGTTCAGCGTGTGCACGAAGCGGTTGCCCTTGCCGTCTCTGTCCTTGTAGCGGGCGTCCATGCGCCGGGCCTGGAAATCGCCGCAGACCGAGCAGGACGAGATTTCGCGATAGGCGTTCTGGCCGGGCAGCCAGACCTCGATGTCGTAGGTCTTGCGCGCGCCAAAGCCCATGTCGCCGGTGCACAGCACCATGGTGCGAAACGGCAGTTCCAGCCGCTTCAGCACTTCTTCGGCGCATTGCGTCATCCGCTCATGCTCGGCCAGCGAAGACTCCTGGTCGGTGATCGAGACCAGCTCGACCTTGTAGAACTGGTGCTGGCGCAGCATGCCGCGCGTGTCACGACCGGCCGATCCGGCTTCCGAGCGAAAGCACGGCGTCAGCGCTGTATACCGCAGCGGCAGTTTCTCATGCGCGGTGATTTCTTCGCGCACCAGATTGGTGAGCGGCACTTCCGCCGTGGGGATCAGGCCCAGCCGGCCATCGCCATGCTGCGTGAAGAACAGATCGTCCTCGAATTTCGGTAGCTGGTTCGTGCCGAACAGAACTTCGTCCTTGACCATCAGCGGCGGGATGATTTCCTCATAGCCGTGCTCGGTCGTATGCAAATCGAGCATGAATTGGCCTATGGCGCGCTCCATGCGTGCCAGCCCGCTCTTCAGCACGGTGAAGCGCGAACCCGACAGCTTTGCCGCCCGCTCGAAATCCATCATGCCGAGCGCTTCGCCGATCTCGAAATGCTCCTTCACCCAATTCGGGCGGGTCGGTATCTCGCCGACGATGTGTTTGACGACATTGTCGTGCTCGTCCTTGCCGACCGGAACGTCGTCGAGCGGCACGTTGGGCAGCACCGCCAGCGCGTCGTTCAGCGCCTTGTCGAGCTCGCGCTCGCGCGCCTCGCCATTCTGGATGAAGGTCTTGATGTCGCCGACTTCGGCCTTGAGCTTTTCGGCAAGGGCTGCGTCGCCCGAGCGCATGGCGTTGCCGATCTCCTTCGAGGCGGCGTTGCGGCGCTCCTGCTTGGTCTGCAATTCGGTGACGTGCTCGCGACGCGCCTCGTCCCTGGCGATCAGATCATCGACCGTGGACTGCGCCTCGTCAGCCGACCACGAGCGCTTGGCCAGCGCCTCGACAAGGGCCTTCGGGTTGTCGCGAATCCATTTGATATCAAGCATGGGTAGTACGCTCCTGAGCTAGGCCAGAGGGCGTAAACCGCATCCTTGATCGATGCAAGACGAGCGTTCAGCGACCGTCGCGTTTTTCCGCAGACGCGGACACCAGAACGGTGCGTCTAGGAGGGAGCCTGCGTCGAGGACGCTTTCGCTGCCTTTTCGGCCACGGCTTCGGCAGCTTCCTGCTTCTCGCGCGCCAGCTTCTGTTTGACCTGATCGCGCTCGATGAACCGGGCCGCCCAGATCGACACTTCGTAAAGCAGGATAGTCGGGATGGCCAAGCCGATCTGGCTCATCGGATCGGGCGGCGTCAGCACGGCCGCGACGACGAAGGCGATGACGATCGCCCATTTGCGCTTTTCGGCCAGCGCCTTCGACGACAGCATGCCGACGCGCGTCATCAGGCTGGTCACCACCGGCAGCTGGAACACCAGGCCGAAGGAGAAGATCAGCGTCATGATCAGGCTGAGATATTCCGACACTTTCGGCAGCAGCGAAATCTGCACCTGGTCGTCGGTGCCGGCCTGCTGCATGGCGAGGAAGAACCACATCACCATCGGCGTGAAGAAGAAATAGACCAGCGACGCGCCCATCAGGAACAGGATCGGCGAGGCGAACAGGAACGGCAGGAAGGCGTTGCGTTCGTTCTTGTAGAGGCCGGGCGCGATGAATTTGTAGATTTGCGTGGCGATCAGCGGAAAGGCGATGACCATGCCGCCGAACATGGCGAGCTTGACCTGCGTGAAGAAGAATTCCTGCGGCGCCGTATAGATCAGCTCGACCTTGTGCGGATCGAGCCCTGCCCATTGCGTCGCCCATTTGAACGGGATGACCAAAAGGTTGAACAGCTTTTTGGCAAAGAAGAAGCAGACGAGGAAAGCGACGAAGAAGCCGCCGATCGACCAGATCAGCCGCCGGCGCAATTCGATCAGATGCTCCATCAGCGGAGCCGACGACTTCTCGATCTCGTCCTTTTCGCTGTCCGAAATGCTCACTTGGCGGCTCCGGCCGTCTTCTTGGGCGCAGGCTTTTTGGCCGGCGCAGGCTTCGGGTCAGCCTTTGTAGCTGCCCTTGGTGCAGCAGCTGATTTACTGGCTTTTGCCGGCGCCACCTTGGTGGGCGCTGCTGACGGCTTGGCCGAAGCCTTCGCCGCAGGTGCGGCCTTTGCCGGCGCTGCCTTGGTTGCCGCTGTTTTGGTTGCCGGGGCCTTGGATGCCGCTGCCTTCTTTGCAGGCGCTTTCTGTGGCGTTGCCGTTGCAACAGCCGGCGTTACCACGGACTCGTCGGTCATGGCCGGAAAGATCGGCGCCGCCGGCGCTGCTTCCGGTCCGTCGACACCGGGCATCACCGTCGCGCCGTTCTTGAGCGGCTCCGCTGCCTGCGGTGTCTCTGCCGCCGGCGTCGAGGGATCAACCGCAGGCTTCGGCTTCATCACCGCATCGACGCCGGAGCGCACATCGGCTGCCGCCTGTTCGAACGGATTGAGCTGCTTGCGGATTTCGGCTGCCGGATTAAGGCTTCGCAGACTATCGACCGACTTCTTGACGTCGTCGAGTTCAGCTTCCTTCAGCGCCTCGTTGAACTGCTTCTGGAAGTCGGCGGCCATGGCGCGCAGCTTCGCCGTCGTGCGGCCGAAGGTGCGCAGCATATTGGGCAAATCCTTGGGCCCGACGACCACGATCATGACGATCGCGATCACCAGCATTTCGGTCCAGCCGACTTCAAACATGGCAATCTGTTCCGACTAGAACCTTGGGCTCAGCTCTTGCTGGCCTTTTCCTTCACGGCCGAAACGGTCTCGTCGGGGCGGTGCTCGACGGTGCGCTTGTCATCGGCGGTGTCGTCGTCGGCCATGCCCTTCTTGAAGCTCTTGATGCCCTTGGCCATGTCGCCCATCAGCTCGGGAATCTTGCCGCGGCCGAACACCAGCAGCACGATCACCAGCACGATCATCCAGTGCCAAATCGAAAATGAACCCATTGTAACTCTCTCTCGAATGTTTTCCCTGGCGATGATCTATGCGTTTTCGCGTTGGGATTCAAACACAACCGCGACAAAGTTTATGAAGGCGCGGCTTATGTCACGCATTTTCGGTGAAGCTGCCCGCTACCAATCGGCGCATCTACAGCCGCAATGCAGCTTTTTGACAGCGGCTCGCGGTCAATCTTCCGTGACGCGGGGCGTCAACAGGCCGAGTTCCTCGAGGTCGATGTCGGTCAGCGCGTCCTCATCCTCGGTCAGTGCGTCCGGATCGGCCGGCGGCAGCGGAATGGCGAAATTCGACGGCATGCGGCCGGAAAGCAGCCCTGCCCCCTTCAATTCGTCCATGCCGGGAAGATCGCGGATCTCCTCCAGCGCGAAATGGTCGAGGAAGCTGTCTGTCGTGCCGTAGGTGACCGGACGGCCGGGCGTGCGGCGACGGCCGCGCATGCGCACCCATTCCGTCTCCAGAAGCGTGTCCAGCGTGCCCTTCGACGTCTCGACGCCTCTGATGTCCTCGATCTCGGCACGCGTCACCGGCTGGTGGTAGGCGATGATCGCCAGCACTTCGAGCGCCGCGCGTGAGAGCTTCCTTTGCTGAACGGTATCCCTGCTCATCAGGAAGGCGAGATCGCCGGCGGTGCGGAACGCCCAGGCGTCGCCGACCCGGACCAGATTGACGCCGCGCCGCGCATAGATCTGCTGCAGCTCGGCCATCGCCGCGGCAATGTTGATGCCGTCGGGCAGTCTGGCTGCGAGCTGTTTTTCACTGACCGGCTCGGCGCTGGCGAACACGATCGCCTCGGCCATGCGCACGGCTTCCGCCATATGTAGCCGCTCGCCGGGGTTCATGGGCGCGTTCTGGGGCGAATTGTGGGTCTCGGTCGGGTCCTGGGCGATAATGCCCTCCTCCGTCTCTTCTTCGACCTTGAACGGAATGACCGAAGCGTTGGCGCGTTCGCTCATGATGCCACCTCAACTGCCTTGATTGCCGATGCCCGGTGATCGCGCAGATAGATCGGCGCAAACGCCTGGTCCTGCCGCACATCGATCTGGCGCTCGCGCACCAGTTCGAGTGTCGCGGCGAACGAACTGGCGATCGCCGTGCGCCGCTCTTCCGGGCTCGTCATATATTCTATCAGGAAACTGTCGAGCGTCGTCCAGTCACGCATCGAACCGATCAGCCGGGCCAGAATGTCGCGCGCATCCTTGAGCGACCAGACGCCGCGCCGGGCGATCGTCACATTGGTGATCGCCTGTTTCTGCCGCTGCTGGGCATAGGCGGTGAGCAGGTCGTAGAGCGAAGCCGAATAGGCGTTGCGCTTCTCGACGATGACCATTTCGGGCATGCCGCGCGCGAACACGTCGCGGCCGAGCCGGTTGCGGTTGACCAGCCGCGCCGAGGCGTCGCGCATGGCCTCCAGCCGTTTCAGCCGGAATTGCAGCACCGCCGCCAGTTCCTCGCCGCTCTCGCCTTCCTCGCCGGGCTGCTTGGGGATCAAAAGCTTCGACTTGAGGAAGGCCAGCCACGCCGCCATCACCAGATAGTCGGCGGCAAGCTCGAGCCGGAGCGCCCTCGCCGTCTCGACGAAGGTCAGATATTGCTCGACCAGCGCCAGGATCGAAATGCGCGCCAGATCGACCTTCTGGGTGCGGGCAAGGTGCAGCAGAAGGTCGAGCGGACCTTCGAAACCGGCGACATCGACGACGAGCGACGGATCGCCGGTGACGCGTGAATCGTCGTTCTCGGCCCACAGACGGTCCATCGGTGCGGCCTTCGCAGCCTTGCTGTCCAATGTTTCCGCCACTTAGCCCTGCTTCCTTTTGGTCTAGGCCACCGCGTCGAAATAGGTGGCAAACTCGGCGCGTATCTCGGTTTCGTCGGCCCGGTCACGATCCCTTATATAGGTCAGCGCCCGCTTGGCGCGTTCCAGCGACGTCCCTTCAAGTCCTGTGGTTCGCGATGCGATGCCCGCCATCTCCTCGAAAACGCCATTGCAGTGAAGGACCAGATCGCAGCCCGCCGCAAGGATCGAGGCCGCCTTTGTCGGGAAATCCCCAGAAAGTGCCTTCATCGAAGTGTCGTCGCTCATCAGAAGCCCGTCGAAGCCGATCTCGCGGCGGATGATCTCGTCAATGACCTTGCCCGACGTGGTCGCCGGGTTGTTTGGATCGATGGCGCTGTAGACAACATGCGCCGTCATCGCCATCGGCAGATGGCTAAGCTCCCGGAACGGGGCGAAATCATGCCGTTGCAAGTCGCTCAGCGAGGCGTCGACCACAGGCAGTTCGAAATGCGTGTCGGCAAAGGCGCGTCCATGGCCCGGAATATGCTTCATCACCGGCAGCACGCCGCCCGACATCAGCCCTTCCGCCGCCGCGCGGCCGAGCTCTATGACTGGGCGCGGCTCCTTGCCATAGGCACGCGCGCCGATAACGTCGCTGGCGCCCTCGATCGGCACATCCAGCACAGGAAGGCAATCGGCCGAGATGCCGTAGCGCAAGAGATCGAAGGCGTGCAGCCGTGCCATCAGCCAGGCGGCGCGGGTGCCGGCGTCATGGTCCTTGCGCCACAATGCGCCGAGCGCGCCGCCGGCCGGATAGTTCGGCGCCAAAGGCGGCCGCAGCCGCTGCACCCTTCCACCTTCCTGGTCGATGAACACCAGCGCATCGGGACGCCCGATGCAGTCGCGCATTTCGGCGACCAGATCGCGGATCTGCTCGGTCTCGCCGATGTTGCGCGCAAACAGGATGAAGCCCCACGGGCATTCATTGCGATAGAAGCGGATTTCGTCGCGAGTGAGCGATTTCCCGGCACAGCCGAGGATCATGGATTTTGATTCGGTCATCCCAAGAGTTTAGGGCTTCGCGCCGTCAAAGGGAATCACCCCGGGCCGTAAGCCTCTGAACCCCACGCCCATCCACATGAAAAAGCCGGCGCGACCCTTTGGGAACGCGCCGGCTTTGATGATTGGTCAGGTCTTAGCGCGACACGAAGCAGTTGCCGCCGGCTGCCTTGTAGCTGGTGCACAGATTGATCGCATCGTTGCGCGACTGCGCCGGGACCCGAACACGGTAGAAGGTGCCTTTGCCGGCGATCTCCGCCTTGACGATGTTGGCGGTGCGGCCGGCCAGCACATTGCCATAGCGGCGCTGCAGGTCGGCATAGTTGGCCTGGGCGCTTTCGACCGTCGGCTGAGAAGCAATCTGCATCGACCACGAACCGCCTGACGTCGAAGCCGTCGCCGGAATGGAGGCAACCTGGTCTGGCTTGACCTCGCCGACCACGTCGACCGGCTGGTCGGACGGGCGCTGCGGCGCCACGGCAACCGTCTCCGGCGTGTTCGCGGACTGGGTCTCAACCTTTGCTGTAGCCGCCGGCTTCACCGGCTTGACCGGCTTGGCGGTCTCGGCACTTGCCTGGTCGCTGTTTGCCTGATCGCTGGCAGGCGCCACGGTGCCGGTCTGCTCGGCATCGGCTGAAGGGGCGACGTGCTGCGGCGCCGGGTCAAGCGGCTCGGTCGCCGCAACCTGCGGCGCGGCGGGCGCCGGATCCTCGCGTGCCACCAGCGAGCCGTCAGGCTTGACCACCATGGTCCGCACCTTGCGCGGGGCAACGGCGACCGTATCGGGGTTCTTGTCGGCTTCCTGCAGCACCTGCGCGATGCGATCCTCGGACTTGGGTGCCGGTGCGACGGCCGCTTCCGGATTGCCGGCGGCGTCGGGGTTGCCGGCGGCACCAGTGCCAGGGGCAGCGTCGGTCTCGTCGGGCGACAGATCGACAACGCGGCTTTCCGGCTCCTGTGCCTTCACATCGACCGGCTCTTCGGTTGATGTGACCAGCTTCTCCTGCACCGGCTCGGCCGGTTTGGTGCCCTTGGCGACCGCGTCATAAACCTTATTGTCCTGGTTCGGCACGACAGCGCCGCCCGGATTTTCCGGCTTGACCTTGATCGGGGTGTTGTCGGCCTTGACGATCACCGGGGCGTCGCTGCCGCCCTTGCCGCCAAAGGACAGGGCAAAGGCACCGAGGCCACCGATAACAGCCACCGCGCCGACGACCCCGGCGATAAACAGGCCGCTCCGGCGCGGCTTTGCGGCTTCCTGTTCAGCCAAGCCCGGCACCGCCATCGCTTCGTCCAGGTCCGGATCGTAGTCGAGTTCGTCGACCGCGAAATCGTCGGCCTGCGAAACCGGCTGGCTGCCGGGCAAATCGCCCAGGTCGAAGCCACCGGCTGCACCGGCGTAGGCATTCTGCGTCGCCGCAAGTACTTCGGCCGGCCGCGCAGCATAGGCGCGCTGGTCGAGCTCATGGCCAGAATTGAAGCCGGAGCTGTAGGATTCGTCGTCATAGGCGGCGCTGCGCGTGGCCGCAGGCGGCTGCGCCACTTCCACCGCGTTCATGTCGGTAAGCAGGCCGGCGAATTCGGCGTCGATATCGTCATAGGCCGCCGGCTCGTCTTCCTGGAAGCTGAGCTCGGGAATATCGAGGTCATCGGCGATCGCCACCACGCGCTCCGGCACATCGACCGTCTCGACATCCGGCATTTCGTCATAAGCCGGAGGCGGCGCTTCGCGCGTCGGCGCCGGCGCCACATAGGCGGCCGCCGCGACCGGCTGGTCGCGATAGGTTGGTGCGGCTGCCGCAGGCATGGAAGGCTTTTCTGCAATAGAAGCCTGGGGCTGCGCTGCAAAAGAAGGTTGCGGCTGCGCTGCAAAGGAAGGCTGGGCGGGGGTCGGGGTCACGCGGCTCCACGAACGCGCCGGCTCCGGCGGCGTCGAGCGCCAATCGCCAGCGACCGGCGCGGCTGTGTCGTCATCACCGAGATCGATGCCCTTGGCCAGGGCCGCGTCGAAGGCATGATCGTCGAACTCGATCTCGGGCTCATGGCCCTCGAGTTCACCGGCAAGCAGATCGTCGAATTCGGCATCGTTCTGGGTCGCGGCGACTTGAGGAGCCTGCGCAGGCGCGTGTTCGTCCAGGTCCCAGTCGAGATTGTCGGCAGGAGCCGCCGGCGCCGCGGCGGACCGCTGCACCGGGACGACAGGCTCATAGGCCCTTGTGGGCTCGATGACTGGCGCCGGTCGTGGTGTGGTCATCGCGCCAAGCAGCGCGTTGAGTTCATCTTCCAAAGTCCGTTCGTCAGCGGCCGGCGCGGCCGGGGTCGCCACAACGGCGGGCGCCACATAGGCATGGGCGACCGGAGCTTCCTGAACCGGCGCTGGCTGGACCGGGGCGGCGGCGACCTCGGCAGCCGACTCGTGGTCGGCAACCGCGTCGTCGATGCTCAGATCGAAATCGTCGAACGCCTCGTGCGCGGCCTCATGGGAGGGGCTTGCCTCCGCAGTCCAGGCAGGCATCTCATCGGCTTCCGGCGCATCGATCTCAACCGGGGCGCTAGCCTCCAGATTGCTGACGTCCAGATCGCGCTCTTCCGGAGCCTCGGCTTCAACAGGCTGAGCTTCGAAAGCCTGAGGCTCGAAATCCTGGCCAGCGAAATCCCGGGCAGCGAAATCCATGTCGACATCGGCCATCGCGTCGTCGAAATGGCCGGAAAAATCCTCGTCGGCAATAGCGTGGTCGCCGGCATCGACGACCGGCGCCTCGGTTGCCGGAGCGGCATACTGGTGCTGCGCCGGCACATTTGCGTCCAGCGTCAGTTCGTCTTCCAGCGACAGCGAGACGGCATTGTCGAAATCATCGTCGAATGCGACATCGTCAGCAGGCGCAGCAGCAACCTCGGCGACACCAGCGCTGTGGGCGACGTCATCCGTCGGATCGCCATCGACCAGCAATCCCTGCTCGAGCGAAGCGGCAAGCTCGTCGTCCATCGGCAGGTCGTCTTCGAGCGGCGACACGTTTTCCAGCGAACTGGCGACAGCCATGTCGAAATCGTCGTCGAATGCAGGTTCGTCGAGTGCAGGCTCGGCAAACGAAGGCTCGGCGGCTGGCGCCACGGCCTGCGGGCGAGCACCAAAAAAATCGTGATCGGCGGCGTCGTCGAACACGAAATCATGGTCCAGCGAAGCGGCAAGCGCATCGTCCATCGCGGCATCGGCGGTTTCGAAAGCCGGCTCGCGACTCTCGGCGGCAGGTTGGTGAACCTCGGGAGTTGGCTGGCTAACCTCCATGGAGACGAGGTCGTCGCCGAGTTCGCCCATCAACTCCTTCTCGAGGTCGATGTCGAAATCGCCCTCGTCCGCAACCTTCTGGACGACCGGCGCCTGTGGCTTGACCGGCTGGCGTGGATCGAAACCCATGATCCTGGTCAGTTCCGCGAACGGATCATCCTCGGCGATGTCGTTGTTGTCGGCTGCTCTCAGCTGGGTTCTGTCTGCCATTATTGTTCCCGAACTCGCACTCATTCGGACGCCATGGACGTCGCGTAGGGTTGGCCCTTACCAGCGCAATGTGGGCAAATGGTGACAGGTTTTTTAGTCAAACCTAACGCATTTCGGTGGGCGCATCAGCCCCGATCAGCGTCAGGCCGGAGGTCAAAACATCCGAAACAGCCTGCACCAGCCCTAGTCTGGCATGCGTCAATTGTCGGTCGTTAACCTTAACAAAACGTAAGTCCGGATTATCGGTGCCCCGGTTCCAGTGTCCGTGGAAGCTGGAGGCCAGATCGTAGAGGTAGAATGCCAGCCGATGCGGCTCCAGCGCAAGGGCTGCGGATTCGATCAGCCGGGGATATTCAGCCAGCTTCCGGATAAGCCCGATCTCGCCCTCGTCGGTGAGCGACGCCGAGGCGGCCGCCAGGCTGTTGCGGTCGAAATTCGCCTCGCCCAACTGCTCGCTCGCCTGCCGGAACACCGAATGGCAGCGCGCCGAGGCGTACTGCACGTAGAACACCGGGTTGTCCTTCGACTGCTCGGTCACCTTGGCAAAGTCGAAGTCGAGCGGCGCATCGCTCTTGCGATAGAGCATCATGAAGCGGATCGCATCGCGACCCACCTCCTCCACCACTTCGCGCAGTGTCACGAAGTCACCCGACCGCTTCGACATCCGAACCGGTTCGCCGTCGCGAAACAGCTTCACCAGATTGCACAGCAGCACGGTCAGCTGGAGCTTCAGATCATCGCCGGAAATCGCCCGAGCCAGCGCTTCCAGCCGTTTGACATAGCCGCCATGGTCGGCGCCCAGCACATAGATCAGGTCGACAAAGCCACGATCGACCTTGTCCTTGAGATAGGCGACGTCAGCGGCGAAATAGGTGAACGAGCCATCGGACTTGACCAGCGCCCGGTCCATATCGTCGCCAACCGCGGTCGAGCGGAACAGCGTCTGCTCGCGGTCTTCCCAGTCGTCCGGCTTCTCGCCCTTGGGCGGCGGCAGCTTGCCCTTGTAGATATGGCCCTTCAGCGTCAGATCGTTGATCGCCGAGCGGATCTTCTTGGCGTTGTCGGCATGCAGCGTGCGCTCGGAGAAGAACACGTCGTGATGGACGTTGAGCAGCGCCAGATCGGCGCGGATCATCGCCATCATCGCATCGATGGTGCGGTCCTTGACGATGGCCAGCGCCTCGTCATCAGGCATCTGCAACAGCTTGCGGCCAAATTCCGCGACCAGCGCCTGACCGACCGGCACCAGGTAATCACCGGGGTAGAGACCGGACGGTATCTCGCCAATGTCGTCGCCCAGCGCTTCGCGGTAGCGCAGAAAGGCCGAACGCCCGAGCACGTCGATCTGCGAGCCGGCGTCGTTGATTATGTATTCCTTGGTCACGTCATAGCCGGCGAAGGCCATCAGATTGGCCAGCGTGTCGCCGACCACCGCGCCCCGGCAATGACCGACATGCATCGGCCCGGTCGGGTTGGCCGAGACATATTCGACATTGGTCTTGCGGCCACCACCGATGGTCGAGCGGCCATAGTTGCGGCCCTGGCCGAGCAGCGCGGTCAGATGCGCCTGCCAGAAAGCGTCCTTGAGCCTGAGATTAACGAAGCCCGGGCCGGCAACATCGGCGCCAGCGACGTCGGCGTCAGCGCGCAGCACTTCCACCAGCCGTTCGGCCAGCGCGCGCGGGTTCTGTCCGGTCGGCTTGGCCAGCACCATCGCCGCGTTGGTGGCGAGATCGCCATGGCTGGCGTCGCGCGGCGGCTCCACGGCGATGCGCGACAGGTCAGGCGAAACGCCATTACTGTCTTTCAAATCAAGCGCTTCGACGGCTTTTGTGATTCGCGCGCTGAAATCGGCGAAGATGTTCATGGGTCTTGCTCTGGCGGACTGTGCAGGAGAACCGGCTCATTGGCCGGCAAATCGCGCCCGCCCTAGCTTAAATCGGGCGTATGGTCAAACAGACGGCGGTGTTCCTTCAAGGCGTAGGTATCCGTCATCCCCGCCAGGAAATCGGCGACGCTGCGCGCCTTGATGCGATCCTCGGCCCGATCGAGCCCTTCGCGCCAGCCATCCGGCATGGCGCGCGGATCGGCGAAATAGACATCGAACAGGTCGCGCACGATCTGCTCGGCGTCGCCACGCACGCGCATCACCTCATCGTGCCGGTAGAGGTGCTTGTAGAGAAACGCCTTCAATTCCTTCTCGGTCGCCGCCATCCCGGCCGAAAACGTCACCATCGTCTCGCCCGCCGCCCGTACCGCTTCGGCACTGTCAGGCTTGATGCGCTCCAGGTTGGCGGTGGTCGAAACGATGACATCCTCGACCATCATGGTGATCTGCCGGCGCATCAGTTCATGGCCGGTGCGCACGTCGTCGAGGCCGGGATAGCGTGCGCGCACGCTTTCGAGGATCGATCCCGGCAGCGCAACCGTCTCCAGCATGTCCAACGTCAGGAAGCCGGAGCGCAGGCCGTCATCTATGTCGTGGGTGTTGTAGGCGATGTCGTCGGCGATCGCCGCGCATTGCGCTTCGATCCCGGCAAAACGGTCGAGTTCGAGGTCGTGCAGTTCGGAATAGTCGCGGATCGCCTGCGGCACCGGACCCTTGAGGCCTTTTCCCTTGGCATCGGTCAGCGGGCCATTGTGCTTGACCAGGCCTTCCAGCGTCTCCCACGTCAGGTTCAGCCCGTCGAACTCGGCATAGCGCCGCTCCAGCCGCGTCACCACGCGCAGCGACTGCGCATTGTGGTCGAAGCCGCCCCATGCGGACATCCGCTCGTTCAGCGCGTCCTCGCCGGTATGACCGAACGGCGTGTGGCCGAAATCGTGCACCAGGGCGACCGCCTCGGCCAGATCCTCGTCGCCGCGCAGCGCCCGCGCCAAAGCGCGCGCGATCTGCGCCACCTCGATCGAATGCGTCAGCCTTGTGCGATAATGATCGCCCTCGTGCGCGACGAATACCTGCGTCTTGTGCTTCAGCCGGCGGAACGCGGTGGAGTGGATAATGCGGTCGCGGTCGCGCTGGAACGGCGTGCGGGTCGGGCTTTCGACCTCGTCATAGAGCCGCCCACGCGACTTGGCGGGATCACTGGCATAGGCCGCGCGCGGTCGATAGCCGAAGCCGATGTCGCCAAGCTCATTTGTCATGTTTGATGCCGCCGCAGTTGACTTGCCCCTTCCCGCTTCATACCTATCATGTGAAACCGAAAGCAAGGTGACGCCCATGGGCGCTGATGCCAAGACTGCCATGAAAGTCGAGATGACCGACTCCGCCGCCAGGCGGATCGCCAAAATCGTCTCTGGCGAAGCCGGCAAGACGGCGCTGCGCGTCTCCGTCGAAGGCGGCGGTTGCTCCGGCTTTTCCTACAAGTTCGACCTGGTCGATACCCGCAACGACGACGACGTCGCCATCGAAAAGGACGGTGCCACCGTGCTGATCGACGACCTCTCGCTGGTCTATATGGGCGGCTCGGTGATCGACTTCGTCGACGATCTGATGGGTCAGTCGTTCCAGATCCGCAACCCGAATGCAGTCGCCTCCTGCGGCTGCGGCACCAGTTTCTCCATCTAATCAGATGCCTGCGATCGGCGCGGTCCGTCAGGTCGCGCTGTCGGCCGGGCGCGATCTCGACGTCACGCTGGCCTTCTGGCGCGACGTGCTCGGCCTGGATGTTCACGCCCGTTACGATCCGCCCGGCATGGCCTTCATCATGGCCGGCCCTGTGCGGCTGCTGTTCACCGACGGCGTGCCGGCCGGCACCGTCTATCTCGACATAGCCGGGCTCGAAGCCTTCCATACCGGGGCGAAAGCATCCGGCGTCCCCTTCACCGCGCCGCCCGCACTTGTCCATCGCGATACCGAAGGCACGTTCGGTCCAGCGGGGGAAAGCGAGTGGATGGCCTTTCTAAAGGACCCCGCAGGCAATACGATCGGGCTTGTCGAACGTCTCCCGCCAGAACATCCCTGAGGCCGCCCATGAAAATCGTCACCTGGAACATCAACGGCGTTCGCGCCCGTATGGGCAACCTCACCCATTGGCTGACCGAAAGCCAGCCCGACATTGTCTGCCTGCAGGAGATCAAGACCGTCGACGAACAGTTCCCGCGCGCCGAGATCGAGGCGCTGGGCTACAATGTCGAAACCCATGGCCAGAAGGGTTTCAACGGCGTCGCCTTGCTGTCGAAGCTACCCTTCGACGGGGTCATCAGGGGCCTGCCGGGCGACGACACGGATGAGCAGGCGCGCTTTATTGAGGGCGTGTTCTCCACCAACGAGGGCGCGCTGCGCGTCGCCTCGCTCTATTTGCCCAACGGCAACCCGATCGATGACGAGAAGAAGTTCCCCTACAAGCTGTCCTGGATGGAGCGGCTGCAGCGCTGGGCCGAGCAGCGGCTGCTTCTGGAAGAGGCGCTGGTGCTGGCCGGTGACTACAATGTCATCCCCGAGCCGATCGACGCGCGCTTCCCCGAGAACTGGCTTGGCGATGCGCTGTTCCAGCCGCAGACGCGGCAGGCCTTCCGGCGGCTGAAGAATCTCGGCTTCACCGAGGCGGTGCGCGCCGTCACCGACGCTGCCGACGTCTACACGTTCTGGGATTACCAGGCCGGCGCCTGGCAGAAGAACAACGGCATTCGCATCGACCATCTGCTGTTGTCGCCCGAAGCCGCCAACCGCTTTTCCTCAGCCTCGATCGAAAAGCACGTGCGCGCCTGGGAAAAGCCCTCCGACCATGTGCCGGTGGCGATCGATCTGGCCTTGCTGCCGGCCTGATAGCTGCCGAACCCCTGATATCGCCACAATCACGAAGTTGATTGAAAGTCAGCATGGCGGCTGGGGTTCCATGACCATACGATTCCTTCTTTGTCCGATCGGCCTGGCATTTGCCATGGCTGCACCCGCAGCGGCGCTCGCCGATCAGGAATGCCTGGCCAATGGCAAGTCGTACCAGGTCGGCCAGGTCGCTTGCCTGACGGTTTCCGACCAGAGCCACATGGCCCGCTGCGACCTCGTGCTCAACAACACCTCATGGACGAAGATCGGCGACACCTGCCCCGATAACACGATGAAACCGCACCTGAAGGTCACGCCGATCTCGATGCCGACGCCCAGCATGGTGCCGACGGAACCGATCGCGAACTGATTTTCGATTAATCGAGGCGGGCGACCTTACTGGTCGCCGCCGCCCTTGGTGAGAATATCATCCGCCAGCGATATGGCGGTGCGGCGGTCGGCTTCGCCGGCGGCGGCAAACGCTTCTTCCTGCATGCCGCGGATCCACGGCTGATCGGCCGGCGAGGCGCGTTCGAGCGCCGCCGTCATCATTGCCAGCCCGCGCACGATCTTGCCGCTCTGGAACAGAAGATTGCCCAGCGTCGCCTGGGCGCCGGCATGGCCCTTTTCGGCAGCAAGCTGGAACCAGCGGCCGGCCTGCTTGACGCTGGCCTTCACGCCGCCCTCGCCCTTCAGGAACATCTGGCCCATCTCGAACTGGGCGTTCGGATTACGGTAATTGGCGGCTGCGCGCATGTAGTATTCCTGCGCCGCGACCTCGTTTTCCTCGACCGGGCTGCCGGGAATGCCGGTCCTGAGATAGTCGCCCAGCGCCACCAGCGCGTCGGAGACATAGCTTTCCTCCGGCGATCCCGGCTCGACATCCTGATCGACGATCTCGGAGAAGAATTTGAAGGCCGCATAGTCGTCGCGGGTCACGCCGTCGCCTTCGGCATACATGCGCGCGAGCTTCCAGGTGGCGCCGATCTGGCCGTTTTCGGCGGCGTATTTATAGGCCTCGACCGCCTGTTCCTTGTGGCCGCTCTTGTAGGCGGAGAAGCCGAACTGGAACACGGCCCACGGGCTCGATTGCGGCTTCACGCCGGTCTTGTCGTCGAACACCTTGTCGTCGAAGGCCATGGCCTGGCCGACGGCGCCAAAGATCGCAACAGCGACCAGTGCCGGCAGGACAGATGACCTCAATAACTCAGATATCCGCATAGCAATGTGTTTCTTTGGCACCGCCGGGATGGGTGACCGCGCCGTCGCGGGCAGGCCCTACCGTCTGTGCATATTTCCAGATCGCGCCCGATTGATAGTCGGTCGTGCGCGCCTTCCAGGCCTTCGCCCTCGTCGCCAGTTCAGCCTCGGACAGGTCGACCTCGATCGTGCCTTTGGTTGCGTCGATCGAGATCACATCGCCGTCCTTCAGCAATCCGATCGGTCCGCCAACCGCAGCTTCGGGCCCGACATGGCCGATGCAGAAACCGCGCGTCGCGCCCGAAAAACGGCCGTCGGTGATGAGGGCCACCTTGCCGCCCATGCCCTGGCCGTAGAGAGCCGCCGTCGTCGACAGCATCTCGCGCATGCCCGGACCGCCGCGCGGACCTTCGTAGCGGATGACGAGAACCTCGCCTTCCCTATAGTTGCGGTGCGTGACCGCCTCGAAACATTCCTCTTCCGAATCGAAACAGCGTGCCGGGCCAGAGAATTTCAGCTCCGTCATGCCCGCGACCTTCACGATCGCGCCTTCGGGGGCAAGGTTGCCCTTCAAGCCCACGACACCGCCGGTTTGGGTGATTGGTCGGTTGGCGGGACGGACCACATCCTGGCTATCATTCCAGGCAACGTGCTCCATGTTTTCGGCCAAAGTACGGCCAGTCACGGTCAGGCAGTCGCCATGCAGGTAGCCGTGGTCGAGCAGCGTCTTCATCAGCAGCGGAATGCCGCCGGCCTCGAACATGTCCTTGGCGACATATTTGCCGCCCGGCTTGAGGTCGGCGATGTAGGGGGTCTTTTCGAAAATCGCGGCGACGTCGAACAGGTCGAATTTGATTCCGGCCTCATGCGCGATCGCCGGCAGGTGCAAAGCCGCATTGGTCGAGCCGCCGGTGGCCGACACCACGGTCGCTGCATTCTCCAGCGCCTTCAGCGTGACGATGTCGCGCGGCCGGATGTTCTTGGCGATCAGCTCCATGATCTTTTCGCCGGAGGCGAAGTTGAAGCGGTCGCGCATCTCGTAAGGCGCCGGCGCACCGCAGGAATAGGGCAGCGCCAGGCCGATCGCCTCGGCGACGGTGGCCATGGTATTGGCGGTGAACTGGGCGCCGCAGGAGCCGGCTGACGGACACGCCGACTGCTCGATCTCGAGCAACTCGGCGTCGCTGACCGTTCCGACCGAATGCTGGCCGACCGCCTCGAACACATCCTGCACGGTGATCTGCCGACCGCGATAGCTGCCGGGCAGGATCGAGCCGCCATAGATGAAGATCGACGGCACGTTGAGCCGCACCATGGCCATCATCATGCCGGGCAGCGACTTGTCGCAGCCGGCGAGGCCGACCAGCGCATCGTAGCAATGGCCGCGCATGGTGAGTTCGACCGAATCGGCGATCACGTCGCGTGACACCAGCGACGACTTCATGCCCTGGTGGCCCATGGCGATGCCGTCGGTGACGGTGATGGTGCAAAATTCGCGCGGCGTGCCGTTGGCGGCCGCGACGCCCTTCTTGACCACCTGCGCCTGACGCATCAGCGAGATGTTGCAAGGTGCCGCTTCGTTCCAGCAGGAGGCGACGCCGACCAGCGGCTGCGCGATCTCGGCCGCCGACAGGCCCATGGCATAGAGATACGAACGGTGCGGCGCACGCGCCGGACCAACGGTCACATGGCGGCTAGGCAGCTTGGCCTTGGAAATAACTCTGGCGTCCA
The DNA here is from genome assembly GCF_057784295.1 of Mesorhizobium sp. CNPSo 4688. Taxonomy (NCBI): domain Bacteria; kingdom Pseudomonadati; phylum Pseudomonadota; class Alphaproteobacteria; order Hyphomicrobiales; family Phyllobacteriaceae; genus Mesorhizobium; species Mesorhizobium sp. CNPSo 4688. The sequence continues at coordinate 324,691 of NZ_JBWLUY010000005.1, read as the reverse complement.
TACTCTTCCTTGCCGCGGGCGGTGCGGCCTGCCTCATCGCCGAGCCTTCTGGCGCGTGTCCCGAGACAAATTCGAGGTGCGCCGGGTTTATGGCGGGAAATGGGCAATTTGGTCGGGCGGAACTCTAGCGCGGGGGTTGTTCAGAAACTGTTGCCAAAACGTCACAATCGCGAGAGGCGGCGCAGGTGCGGCGTATCTGCAACGCAAGCCTTCGCCGGCATGGCTCGACGCCGTGCCCGCAAACGAAAAAGGCCGGGCATTGCCAGACCTTTTTCTCTTCAATTTCTAAGGCTTAGAACTTGATCTTGATGCCGCCCGAAACGGCGGTGACCAAATCGTTGCCAAAATCATAACTGACGTCCGTGCCAGCCACATAGCCGTTTTCGTCGGTAAGGGTTCCGGAATGGCCGCTGGTCAGCACACCGACCGCACCGGCCAGACGCACTTCAATATTGGCCGTGGGCGTATAGGCGACGCCGCCACCTAGCGTCCAGGTATCGGTCTGTGAACCGTAACCGTGCGAGGTGCCGCGATCCCAGGAAAGCTGGGCCGCGCCGCTCCACTGCTCGTTGAACTTATGGCCAATGCCGCCGGTGACCGTCCAGCCGTCGCGATACATCAGGTCAAGAGACGTCGGCCTAACAGCCGGATTCGTCACCCCGCTGTTGCAGTCGGCAAGCCCCTTGCTCGCTTGTGTACAAATCGGCACAATCTGCAGCGTGCTCCAGTTAACCCACTTCAGTGAGCCGAAAGCCAGCCAACCGGGCGCAATGCCCGACTGCAATTTCAATTCCACCACGTCCGGCATGTATTGCGTTGAACCGTAGATCGGGATGAGGCCCTGGCCAACACTGGTCAAATCCAGCGTGCCCTCGATGTTGTCGAGCTTGACCTTAGAATTGTACACAAGGCTCGCGCGCAACGCGATTTCCGGAATTTCGTAGGCGAGGCCAGCACGCCAGCCCCAGCCAGTGGTCGACAGGTCGACCCGGCCGGTGAGATCGAAGTTGGGCGTGGGAAACAAAAGGCTTTCCTTGAAGCCGTAGACCTTCTGATAGAAAACACCGCCGATGAAGCGAAGCTGACCCTTGCCCGCATCCATTTTGTACGAGCAGGTACCTGCGTAATTATCGCTCTTAATATCGGTTTCCATGTTGGACTGGGCGCCTGCCCAGAGACCGGGATTGGTGTGCGCGCCCCATGGCTGAGAATAGTCGAACATGCAGTCGACGCCCTTGACGACCTCGGCCTTGACGCCGATGCGTGGAACCCAGTAGCTCTCGCTCTCTTTCGCGGTACTACCGAGAAATGTAACGTCGAGATCCGTCGGATCGGTGTCCACCGCATTCTTGAGCTTACGCTCGGGCATCACGTAGGTCGCCTCTGCCTCCGTGGCAAAGCGAGCCGGATCGAACAGCAGGTCGATATCATAGCCGCCGCGCTCCAGGCCGCCAGCATGAACGGATCCGATCAAGCCCAGCGAAAAACACCCCGCCCCCAGCAGTGTTTTCAAACGCAAATTGCTCATGGATGTCCTCCCCGAAATACTAGTGCGTGAAGCTAGAACCAATTCAGGTTAACGGTGCAACAATGAAATCACATAGCGTACACGTACACTCTTGCGGACCGCATTTCGAACACAGTGGCGGCCTAGCCAGCAGGTCCGAAAATGGCCATTTGGGAGGCACATTAGGAAAAAAATCAGAAAGAAACGCTTAAAACGGCACGAAATCCGGCTGTTTTGCCGGCATTCCGCCAGATTGTTACATTATGGCAACAATGGGGCTGAAACTTTCCGTTTACGTCAATATTAACGCAACGGAATGCCTGTTTTTTGGGCAAAAGAGCTGTCGAGAAGCGCTTGTCGGCGCCTCGCGAATCCGGTGTTCAACCGGCGTCGCGCACCCTGGCCAACGCCACCGAAAGCTTCTCCTGCTGATCGCGGTATTCGTCGAGTTTTTCGCGCTCGGCTGCAACGATCTCTTCCGGCGCGCTGGCGACGAATCTTTCGTTAGACAGCTTCTTGTGCAGCCGTGCGATTTCCTCGGTCACCTTGGCCAGTTCCTTCTGCAGCCGCGCCGCCTCGGCGGAGAGATCGATCAGGCTGCCGAGCGGCAGGCAGATGGTCGCTTCGTTGAGCACGATCTGGGCCGAGCCCTTGGGCGCTGCGTCCTGCAGCGAGATGTCGCCGACCCGCGCCAGCCGCTTGATGGCGGAAGCATGGCGTTCCAGCCTCTGGTGGGTCTCGGCGCTGGCGCCGACCACCACCAGCGGCGCGATTGCTGCCGGCGGCACGTTCATCTCCGAGCGCACGGAGCGTATGCCGGAGACCAGATCGACCAGCCAGTTGATGTCGGCGGCCGCATCCGCGTCCTCGAAGTCTGGTGATGGCCATGCGGCGTGGCAAAGCAGCGTTGCACGCGTCCTGCCCTCGCCTGCCGTCTGCGCCCACAATTCCTCGGTCATGAACGGCATCATCGGGTGAAGCAGCTTGTAGATCTCGTCGAGCACGAAGGCGACGCAGGCGCGGCTTTCCGCCTTGGCCGCCTCGTCAGTGCCCATGAACACCGGCTTCAGAAGTTCCAGATACCAGTCGCAGAACAGGTTCCAGACAAAGCGGTAGGCAGCGCCCGCCGCCTCGTTGAAGCGGTATGAGGTGATGCCCTCGGTGATCGCGTGCGACGCCCTGGTCAGCTCGGTCAGGATCCAGCGGTTGACCGGCAGCTTGGCGTCGTTCAGCCAGAAATCGTCATTGCGCGCGACCTCGTTCATCTCGGCAAAGCGCGTCGCGTTCCACAGCTTGGTACCGAAATTGCGGTAGCCGGCGATGCGCGCCGGATCGAGCTTCACATCGCGTCCCTGCGCCGCCATCACCGTCAGTGTGAAGCGCAGCGCGTCGGCGCCAAACTCGTCGATCAGGTCGAGCGGATCGATGACGTTGCCCTTCGACTTCGACATCTTCTGCCCGTTCTTGTCGCGCACCAGCGCATGCACATAGACGGTGTGGAACGGCTCCTCGTGCATGAAGTGCAGGCCCATCATCATCATCCGGGCGACCCAGAAGAAGATGATGTCGAAGCCGGTCACCAGCACGTCGGTCTGGTAGTAAGTCTTCAGCTCCGGCGTGTGATCGGGCCAGCCAAGCGTCGAGAACGGCCACAGTGCGGAGGAGAACCAGGTGTCGAGCACATCTTCGTCGCGGGTCAGGATCTCGCCCGGCTTGTAGTTCTCAAGCTTGTCCTCAACCCAGGCTTTCCACGGCCCTTCCAGAGCCAGGTAATATTCGATGGCAGCGGCCAACGCCTCTTCCTCGGTCTTCTCGACGAAGACGCGTCCGTCCGGCCCGTACCAGGCCGGGATCTGGTGGCCCCACCACAGCTGACGCGAAATGCACCAGGGCTGGATGTTCTCCATCCAGTCGAAATAGGTTTTTTCCCAGTTCTTCGGCACGAAGTTGGTACGGCCTTCGCGCACCGATGCGATCGCCGGTTTGGCGAGTTCCGCGGCATTGGCATACCACTGCTCGGTCAGGAACGGCTCGATTGGCACGCCGCCACGGTCGCCATGCGGCACCGCGTGGCGGTGCGGCTCGACCTTGTCGAGGAAGCCGCCGGCCTCCATCAGCTCGACGATCTTCTTGCGCGCGACGAAACGGTCGAGACCGTCGAGCTCGTCCCAGACGGCCTGGCGTTCCGGCGTGATCTCAAGGCCGGCGAGGAAGTCCTCGTTATCCTTGAGTTTTATGGCGGCCTCGATGGTCAGGATGTTGATCGCCGGCAGCTTGTGGCGCTTGCCGACCTCGAAGTCGTTGAAGTCGTGCGCCGGCGTGATCTTGACCGCACCGGATCCTTTTTCCGGATCGGAATACTCGTCAGCCACAACAGGGATTTTCCGGCCGACGATCGGCAGCACGACATTCTTGCCGACCAGATGTCGGTAACGCTCGTCGTCCGGGTGCACGGCGACCGCCGTATCGCCCAGCATCGTCTCCGGACGAGTGGTCGCCACGGTGATGAATGTCCGAGGATTTTCCGGATCGAAAACCTCGCCCTCGATCGGATAGCGGAAGTGCCACAGATTGCCGTTGACCTCCTGCGGCTCGACCTCGAGGTCGGAGATCGCCGTCAACAGCTTCGGGTCCCAGTTCACAAGGCGATTGTCCTTGTAGATCAGCCCCTCCTTGTACAGGCTGACGAAGACTTCGAGCACGGCCTTGGACAGGCCTTCATCCATGGTGAAGCGCTCGCGCGACCAGTCGGCCGAGGCGCCGAGCCGCTTCAGCTGGTTGAAGATGGCGCCGCCGGATTCGGCCTTCCACTCCCAGACCTTCTCGATGAATTGTTCGCGGGTGAGGTCGCGGCGATGGATCTGTTTTTCCATCAGCTGGCGTTCGACCACCATCTGCGTGGCGATGCCGGCATGGTCCATGCCTGGCTGCCACAGCACATTCTTGCCGCGCATGCGCTCGAAGCGCACGAGAATGTCCTGCAGTGTGTTGTTGAGCGCGTGGCCCATATGCAGCGAGCCGGTGACGTTGGGCGGCGGGATGACGATGGTGAAGGCCTCGGCCCCCTCCTCTGCCCCGGCGCCGGCGCGGAAGGCGTCCGCCTCTTCCCAGATTTTGGCGATCTTCGGCTCGACGGTCTTGGCGTCGTAGGTCTTTTCAAGCATGGGAAAATGGTCCGCGCTGTCGGGAGTTTTCTGGTCCGGTGTAAATCGGAAGGTTTTGGCCAAGTCAACCGCAGGGCGGCCTGGTCCTTCACCGGCAAATAGGCGTCGCCCCGGTCATTTCAACGGGAAGGCCATGCCCATGTTTTCATTGCCACGGATATCGACGGCAACCTGATCGCTTTTGCCACAGCAGCCAAGGGAAGCTGAAGCTCAGAAAAAGCTCAAAGCCGCGCTTTCCTCTTCGGGATCGGCGGAATTACTGCGCGCCGCGCGCGACGCGCTCGATTTCCTCGCGCACCAGGCGCTCGACCAGCGTCGGCAGATTGTTGTCCAGCCAGTCCTGTAGCATCGGCCGCAGCATTTCCTCGGCCATCTCGTCGAAGGTCTTCTTGCTGCGGCTGGCAAAGGCGTCGGAGAGCTCGCCGAAGGCCGCGGCGACCTGCCGTCCGGTGTGTTCCGAAACGATCGCCGGCCGAACCGGTGTTGCATCGGCCTGGCGCGCCTGCTCGCCGCGCGACGGGCCAGGCTCGAAAGCCGGCTCGGCCGCGAAATCGTCCTCGAAAGCCTCGATCTCCGCGGCAGCAACCTGCCGCTTCTCGGTCTCTTGCTGCCTGACCTCTTGCTGCCTGATCTCTGGCGGCCTGACTTCTAGCGGCTTGGCCACATCGGCGGGCTTTGACTGACTGCCCACGGCTGCAATTTCGCGCCGCCAATCGGTGACGATGGAATCGGTGGTCTCCGCCTTTGGCCGGGCTGGCGCTTCTGTCCTGGCTGCCGGAGCAGACTCGCTGGCTATTCTGGCGCTCACTTCCGCCAGGGTCATCGGCGCATGCGCGGGGGGCGCGACGGTTGTAGCAGCAGGATTTGCCGGCGTGGCCGGCTTCACCGAAGCCAGCTCGGAGCGCGGCTCCAGCCGCGCCACGACAGGTTCGGCCAGTTGCGCCTGCACCTCGGCCAGCGTCACCGGCTTCTTGCTTTCGGCCGCGCTGTGCAGCTCGCTGCGGAAGGCCTCGACATCCGAGGCCGGCCCGGCGGCAGGTACAAGGTCCTGACGCAACTCATCGGCGTCACCCGGCTGCTTGCGGCCGGTGTCGCTGTCTTCAATGATCCTTCTGATGGAAGCCAGTATTTCTTCCATGGAAGGTTCGCGCTGCGCGCTGCTTGCCGTCGCCATCGTCACATCCGCCGCCCTTGTGACCCGTTCTAAGATTCTCTGTCCGTCAAAGCCGGACACGAATCATGGCGACAGCGTAGCCGACGGATCGCCATCGGAGAATCCCCAATCTCGGGAGACGCGGGATTTCAACAATTTAGACATGGCCGCGAACCGAAAACATTCTTTCAGAAAAGATCCTGTCGGTACAAAAGGATAGCGCCGCGCATCCCTGGGATGCGCGGCGCTCCAACACTCCAATCCTAGCGGGACTTGAAACCGCCTGGGCGCGATCAGCGGCCGTCCGGTGTGCGCAGACCGATCCACTTGTCCTTGACGGCTCTGTAGTGCTCTTCAGGCTTGTACTTCACCACATTCAACGCCAGGCGCTCGACCGACAGGCGGCCCATGGCCGAGAGGATGGCATAGCTCGCCACCACCACATCGCGCTCGGAGGTGGCAAGGTTGATCTTGGCGCTGATGACATCGTTCTGGGCGTTCAGCACATCGAGCGTGGTGCGCTGGCCGACATTGCGCTCTTCGATAACGCCGTTCAAAGCCAACTGCGCGGCTGCGATCACCTGCCGGTTGGCCGCGACGCTCTCCTGTGCAGAGGTGTATTGCGTCCATGCCGATGTCACCGCCTGACGCACCTGGTCTCGGCTGACATCGACCTCGATGCGAGCCTGGCTGAGCGATTCCTTCGACTGGCGGACAAGGGCCGAGGTGCGGCCACCCGAATAGATCGGAATGGTCAGTGTCGCACCGATGTTGGCGGAACGGGTGGTGCCATTCTGCGACGTCAAGGTTTCCGGCGAGTTTTTGGAGTAGTCGTCCGAAACGCCGGCGGAAGCGGAAAGCTGCGGCAGCAGCGCACCTTCGTGCGACTTCACTTGAAATGCGGCCGCATCGACCAGATGCTCGGTAGAAAGAATGGCCGGATGTTCGGTCGCCGCGATGTCGATCGCCGCATCGAGGCTCCTCGGCAAAAGCTTTGCCAAGGGCGACGCCGCCTTGAGCTTGCCCGGCTCGTCACCGACGATCTGGCGATAGGTTGCGGCACTGGCCAGCGCCTGCGCGCGGGCCGCACTCAACTGCGCCACCGCCTCCGAGCGCGAGGCATCGGCCTGCGCCACGTCGGTGCGCGTGCCTTCGCCGACCTCAAAGCGCGAGCGCGCCGCGCGCGCCTGCTCGGTCAGGAACTGCAAATTCTGTTCGGTCAGCACCGCCACTTGACGGTCATGGATGACATCCATGTAGGCGCTTGCCGCGTTGAACAGCGTATTCTCTTCGGTGTTGCGCAGGCTCTCGACCGACGCCTTGACCTGCGCCTCGGCTGCCGCGACGTTGTTCTTGGTCTGAAACCCGTCAAACAGCATCTGATTGATGGCGACGCCGAAGCTCCCGGTTGTCAGACGAGTGCCGGCGTTTGAACCGTTGAGGTGCCGGCTGGCGTAGCCGACGTCCGCACTCCCGGTAATGACCGGCCTGTATCCCGACTTGGCGATGGCGACGCCCTCATCGGTGACGCGCACGCCCGCACGCGCCGAATTCAGCGACGAATTGTTCTGGTAGGCCTTGGAAAGCGCGCCGAGAATGGTTTCCGCCGAGGCGGCTATCGGCGAAAGCGCTGTCGCGGAAATAAGGACGGTAGCAAACAAGCTCTTGGCTAAGGACGGCACTTTAAATCCCTCATTCGTTTTGCACGGGAACCGCGCCACGCCAGCCCATCCCGAGGGATCAGCCAGCGCCGCGTCGATTATCGTTCCCCCGCTGACGGCCTCCCGAAACACCGGTTAACCAAATCAGCAACGATTGTCCAATCGCAAGCCAACATGACAGCGCCTTTGCTGCAAGGCAAAATCACTTAGAATTCGAACGCATGAATACGTTCAAATCCCGGTAGTGGCTTAATTGCCGCATTAAATGCCCGTCTTCCGGTTACAACCCCCCCTGCTTTGAAAAACAAACGGGCCACGCCCGCATTGCCCTGCCCTTCGACGGCGACCAGACGGCCGCCTTCGGCGAGTTGGCCAAGCAGCGGCGCCGGCACTTCCTCGACGCTGCCGCCGATCAGAATCACATTGTAGGGCGCCTTGGCGGTATGGCCCTGCGGCAGCGGCCCGGTGACCACGGTGACATTGTCGCAGCCCTGCGCCGAGAGTGCGGCCTTGGCCGTCTCTGCCAGCGCGGCATCGCTTTCCAGCGCAATGACGGATTTTGCCAGCCTGGACAGGAGTGCTGCGCAATAGCCGGTGCCGCAGCCGACATCGAGTACCGAATCGCCGGCGTCGATCTCGGCCAGCTGCAAAAGCTTGGCCAGCGGCGATGGCTCCATGAGGTAGCGCGCACCGCTGCCGTCGGCGCCGTCGGAAATGCGGATATCCTCGTCAATATAGGCAAGAGCCTGTTGGCCGGCCCCGACAAAGGCCTCGCGCGGTACGGCAAGCATGGCATCGAGCAATGCTGCGTCTGTCACGTCGGTGGTGCGGACCTGACCGTCGACCATCTTGACGCGAAGTTCGGAGAAATCAGCGCTCATGTCCCAACCAATCCGTCAAAAACCAATGCGCCGAAATGCGCTTGCCGCGCCAACACTGCGGCGCATTCGACCGGAACTCAAGCCCCCGCCGCGCGGGAGCTGAAGCAACTGGAGGCCTCGCCCGGAATCGAACCGGGGTGCAAGGATTTGCAGTCCTCTGCGTAACCACTCCGCCACGAGGCCTCGTCGCTCCCGGCGAGCGAACTCAATATGGTGGCGACGAAAGGTCGTCAAGCGTCCGCGCAGCATTCCGGCGCGCTTTCCGCGTCAGCCTCCGCAACATGGTTCCCGAGCGGCTTAATCGCTTGGCACGCCAGCATATTAGCCAGTCATTAGGCATGACCGAGCGGCAGACGAAACTCGAACCCATGGCTCTACGGAGCGGAAGACGGAGGTAATCCATGCGTCGGCCCGCGGCAGACCGGGAATCCAGAACATCAGGCAGATTGTCGCTGCTGCGCTGCGAACAGCTTGTGCGCTACGCGATCGACCGCCTTGCCATCGAGGGCGCAAGCCGGCTCTCGCCGCACGATCGCGCGGCTGGCTTCAGCGGCTGCCGTCCTCAAGGAAATCTGCGAGGGGCTGGAAAAGCGCAGCGACCGCTGAGCCGAAACCGCACGCACATCGCTTTCAACTCGGCCGCCGGCGTCGTTCCCACCAGACGACGAACCGCCGCCGCTGGCGGCGCACCGCGGCAAATTCGTAGGAAAGCACCAAAAGGCCGAGCGGAATCATCCAGAAGCCGAGAATCGGCAGGAAGCCGAGAATGCCGAAAAACACCAGCACGGCGCCGATCGCGATCCTGAGGCCGCGTGAGCGCGGCATGGTGAACTCGCGGCCGAACACCGAAATTTTCCGCGCCGGTGCCTGGTTTTCGCCTGCTGCAGTCATGTCGCACGTCGATCCGGTTGCCACCAGTTAAAGCCATATATGGTAAAGGCTGCAATCGCCCTTTCGGTTCCGCCGACCAGGGCCGGACGGCGTCCAAGACCGCTCATATGTGGTGTCATCGGGCGATTGCCAGAAACCATTGCATGAAAAAGCGCTAAAAAAATGCGAAATGCTTCTTTGCAAAGCCGAAACGGGTTTGCTATAGGCTGCGCCACTCACATGAGAGCCTCTGTTCCCCGGTAGCTCAGTGGTAGAGCAACCGGCTGTTAACCGGTTGGTCGCTGGTTCGAATCCGGCCCGGGGAGCCAACATTTCCATAGGTTCAGAGTTTCAGGAACAGCCGAAAATTGGCTGATCTACAGCATATCTACACAACTCGACTTCGCTAGGCGCCGATCTGCATGAGATCGCTCGAAGGAGAGAAAATGGCCATGGAACACGTTTTTGACGATTTGATCGGCCTGCAACGGACACGGCCGAGACGGAATTGGCGCGCCTTTGCTGCAGCATTGGCGATTCGCCTCGCCCTCGCCGCCCTGATGCTCGCCAGCCCGGGTCAGCCTGAGATAATTTCGTAGCTAAGGATCTGAGCGTCGCTGAGGGACGACCTCCGCCCAGGCGAGATGACGCCGGAGCCGAACAGGAGAACGGCTTCACGGCGAACGAACACTTCATGGTCGGGCCCAGTCGACACAAATGTGCCCGACGAGCTTCGCTCAACAAGCCCTGCCCTGCCGTTCGAAATGGTGAAGGTCGCATGGTGCCTTGAGACCCAGGGCCGCGGGACGACGATATTGCATTCAGGAGATCGGCCGATGGTCACGAATTCGTTGTTGCGGCAAGATCGCAACTGATCTCCATAGCGGATGACCAGATTGATGTGCCTTGGCGGGGCGAACCGCCTATCGATAATGGTGCCCCGGCTGGCGATCTGCGTAGTGAGCGCCGCATCATCGCTACCCAGGGTATAGACGTCGAAGGGTTCTTCCTTCCCCTTGAATGGCATTTTGTCGATAAGCCGCAAGGAACTGCGGTCCTCTGACAAAAGGGCTTCGAAGAAGCTCTGGCTGATCAGCACCTCGCCCGGGTTGGCCGTAGTGGACAACCTTGCGGTGACATTGACAACGTCGCCGAATACTTCGCCCCGCGTGCGAATAACCGCCCCGAAGTGCAATCCGATCCGGGTGGTCAGCGACCCTCTCGTCAGCTGGCTGACAATTTGACGGACGGCCCTCAGCGCCCCCTCTGGCCTCTCGAACAGGCTAAGCACGTCATCGCCCTTCGAGTGAATGAAATCACCGCCGTTCCGGGAGGCGATCTCGCGTATCGCGTCTAGGCAATCCGAGACCTGCTGCAGAGCGGCATCGTCGCCGATGCGCTCATAGAGCGGCGTGCTGCCCACCACATCGGCTAAGAGGACTGCGGCTAGAACTCTTTCCTGATCCATCGTCCTAAAGCTCCGGCACCGGCCTATGCTTGCGCTGTAGAATGCACCGGAGCGCAGTGTGGCGCTACCGTCAGCCGATATGGTGGCCATGGCCCGCCCGCCTCTGATAGCCGTTCGGGCGGTTGCGGTGCTGATGCTACCGGCCAGGGCCGGCGCAGCCGCCAAGCTAGGGGTCGAAAGGTGTCCCGTCGCCTTTTCGAACGAACGAAGGGCGGCGGGACAAAAACCGGCGATAAGGGATGTTAATCGTCGGTCGAAGCGTTCTATCTCCGCAACGAAACAGCACCATGTCTCCTCGCGGAAATCCTGTAACGAGGCGTGCCGCAAGTCCTCCTCGCCGCGAAGATGCACCCGCCCAACCGGCTATTCAATTAGCATGAGCTTTATTAGTTCCGGAAAATTTTAACGAATCATTGACCGCGCTGTCCCAAAATAGGACGGCGCGGTCAAATCCCAACCGACTGCGCAGGCGGCTCCGGCAAACGCGCCTACCCAGCCCAGTGTGTCGGAGCCGCTCCCACACCCGTTTCAGTACCAGCAATGGTTGAATCAACGGTTACGACAAGGCCCAAGCACAGCCAGAAATACCATAGCGCGGCGAGGTTGAGGCCCTGACACGCATCGCTAGACCGCCTTTAGGCCCAGTGTATTAGGACCTTCGCCTTAATTGCGCGACTGCTAATATCTTCGTATTTTTCCTCGAGCGTGGGGACGCCCGATGGAGATAACTATGTCCGGCAAGCCAGCAATCTTTCCAGCGCTCGATCACCTGCCGATCCAAGCTCAGGACCATGCCCCACCTGCCTCGTTCGATATCAATACCCTGTTCCTGGCCGCTCCCGATCATCCCAAAGGCCCAGGCGAGCATTTTGCTCCCCATGCAACCGTTGACCTACCTGATGCCGGCCTTGCTGGCATCGAGCACGCGAGCCTGCCAACTCACATTTCGGATTGGTTGTTGATCTAGCAGGCGGCTAGGCGCGCGCCCACCAGCGAGCGTTCACCCTTGCCCGCTGTTCAGGCGCCGTGTGCGGCCCATGCGTCTCCAGGCGGCTCGCTGTGGCCTGAAGGTAGCGTTTCTGAACTCGCTCCCGAAATAGGTCTCGCGCTGCTTCTCTGCCTCTCGGGCCAACCTGTAATTTTGGCGACGGGCACTATAGGCACGGCAGACCTGATTGCTTGGCGGAATCGCTTGCCGCCGTCGGTTGGCGGCCCAGTTTTGATCTCCCCTGCTCAAACGCATGACGAAGGTGCGGCGAAAGTCGGCTAGGTCCTACAGCGGTGGGTCAACTCCGCCCGGCCGGCGCTTAGGTAGGTAAAGCCCCAAACCCGACTGCCTAAGCGCCGGTTTGATTTCGTGCACCTTGTGCTTGCAACCAAAGTCGCCGAGCCCATGCTCGCTTAGCTGAGCCGGGACATGATCGTCGAAGGTCAGGTCTCGTGTTTGGGTAGCTATCTCCCATTGTGAACCGGAGCTCGCCGGATGTTGGCCCCAACCCCAACTCCCGACGAGCCCATCCCGATTTGTCACACAAATCAGGGCCGGGATTAGCCGGCAATTCCAGACTTGCACAAAAGGTGCCAAGTCTTCCCCCGATCAAATCAGAGGCCGTTCTGCCAATCTGTTAACCAATTCACTTTGAAGACCCTCACTTGTCGACGATGTCGGACATCGAACCGCAAAATTGTCACGTCGGGCGGGAAGGCTTTACCAGATTGCTTTCAATGCCAGCGATTCTGCCCATCACGGGACGGCATGACGTTACGTCAAGAATCAGCTACCGCTGCAAGCTGCGGCGGAGCTGATACCCGCTTGGCCGGCGCTGATCAGGCAACCTCCATTGCGGCGCCGGCCCTTTACATCATCGACCAACTTAAAGATGGCATTGCGTTGCCAAGAAGCGCTTGGCTGAACTGCCGCCGGCCGAAATCATTGCCCCCAGGATGTCACGCCCAGCGTCGCGCAATCGCGATGCGCAGTGCCCCTGCCGCCAACCGACACTCAATTAGTATGCACTTAATTAGACCCGGAGAATTTTAACGAATCATTGACCGCGCTGTCCCAGAATAGGACGGCGCGGTCAAATCCCAACCGGCTGCGCAGGCGGCTCCGGCAACCCAACCCCCGCCGCACTGTCGGAGCCGCTCCCACACAACCCATTAGTACCAGCAATGGTTGAATCAACGGTTACGACAAGTGCTTTCCGGTGCGTTTTGCCAGTCGTTAGACTTTGATGGAAAAGAGGGAAATAGTGGTGCTGGGATCCCGCAGCCGGTGATGGCCCACGCTGGATTCGGGCCGTGGGCGTTTAGTTTCCCGCGCCAGTACGGCGACAAGGACCGAGCAGTCGATTTCCTCGTTGAATGAAACGCACGGATCCGCCTCCAGCAAAATTTGCGCCATGCGAAGCGATTTCAATCTGGCCGTCTTGGCTACACGTTCAGCACATTCGACCTCGATGACCGCTTTCGCGGACCGCGCACCTGGGCGATCTCCCAGCCAACACATTCCTGCGACCTCGAACTCCCGATGCTGTTCCATCCATGGATTCCATACATTCGTGAACCATGTCGCCGTTCATTTTGATGAAGCCTTGCCCACGCTTAGCAGGGGCTTCACATCGAATTCAGTTCGATCTGGGATCGGCCTATGGAAACGATCCTTTGAGATGCGCGACATGCCATCCGTGCGGAAGAAACTAGCTCTGTGCAAAACCCCGAAGCGGTGTCCAGAGGTGCGGCGATAGGACGGCAGGGACAACATCTGGACTCCAAATGGCATGAACCGCATTGTACTCGCGGGAGAAGGCAAATGGACGAACTGAACATAGGGGCTGCTCAGGCCAAACGCTGGAGGGACCAGGCCGTGCGCGGTCGCCGGAGGCGCCTTTCGCGTAACGTCGGCGCGTGGGTGCTGATCCTGATGGCGATAATCGTCTTCTCTGGTCTGATTGCCTTCAAGGCGTACAGATAGCCAAGGCTCGCCAGCTCGCGTTCATCCCTGCCGCGGAACGGTGTAGGCAAAACCTGGAGGAACCATGCGACAGATTTTGGCATCGGCACTGCTGCTCGCGGCAGCGCTATCTGCAAACCCTGCTGCGGCACTGGACAGTTCCACCTCACCGGTCGTCGTGACGCCGCTGGCCGATCGCACGCAGACTGCATCCGGCCAGCCGATCGTGCTGCCGCAGAAGAATGTCCAGGTGCTGGTCTCGACCTACGATATTGCGGTCGGCGCAACGCTGCCGGTGCACAAGCACCCGTTTGCCCGCTACGCCTATGTCGAGGCCGGAACGCTCAAGGTGACGAATGTCGAGACCGGCAACAGCAACACCTACAAGGCAGGCGATTTCATCGTCGAGATGATAGGCCAGTGGCACCAGGCCACCAACACCGGCGACGGTCCGGTCAAGCTGCTAGTCATCGACCAGGTCGAACAAGGCGCCAAGAACACGATCCTGCGCCAGTAGCTCCGGCTCGGCCGGCTTCCCGGCTGGCCCAAGCAGCGATTTGGTTGTTCCGCTTCCCCGGCAACCGAGCCGATGCTAGGGCTGGCCGTCTTTAAATCACGAAGGATCGCCCCTTGGCCGGAAATGCTCGTCCCCTGATCGAAATCTGCGTCGAAGGCATCGACGGATTGCTGGCCGCGCAAGCCGCCGGCGCCGACCGGGTCGAGCTCTGCGCCAGCCTGGTCGAGGGCGGCATCACGCCCAGCCTCGGCACGGTGCGCGCCTCACTCGAGAGCGCGACCATTCCCTTCCATGTCATCGTGCGCCCGCGCGGCGGCGATTTCCTCTACAGCGAAGCCGAATACCGCTCGATGCTCGCCGATGTCGCATCGCTTCGCGATCTCGGCGTTGCCGGCGTCGTCGTCGGCTGCCTGAATGCCGATGGCACCATCGACGAAACCCGCATGGGCGCCCTGGTCGAGGCGGCCGGTCCGCTCAACGTCACCTGCCACCGCGCTTTCGACATGACCCGCGACCCGGCCGAGGCACTGGAAGCGCTGATCCGCTGCAAGGTCGGCCGCGTGCTGACCAGCGGCCAGAGGGACACGGCAGTGGAAGGCGCCGGCCTGTTGGCGGATCTCGTTCGCCAGGCCGGCAGCCGCATCATCATCCTCGGTTGCGGCGCGCTCGACCCTGACAACATCGCCGGGGTGCTGGCAGCCACCGGGCTGGCGGAAATGCATTTCGCCGCGCTCAAGGACGTGCCGAGCGCAATGGCCTACCGCAACCCGCAAGTCGGCATGGGCGGCACCGATCTCGACCGCGAGTACCGCACCACCGTCACCGACGGAGTGCTCGTGGCGGCAATGATCGCGGCGGCCAGAGCTTGATGACCGCGCCCTCGCCGATCAGCCGTGTATCGGCAGCGGACGAAGCTGCCATCCTCGCGCTTAACAATGAGCATGCGGCCGAGCTGTCATGGCTTGAGCCCGAAGGGCTGTCCTTCCTGCTCGGCGAAGCGTTTTATGCCCGGCGCATCGGTTCCCTCGAAGCCTTCATCATGACCTTCGACCAGAATGCGCGCT
Source organism: Mesorhizobium sp. CNPSo 4688 (assembly GCF_057784295.1). Taxonomy (NCBI): domain Bacteria; kingdom Pseudomonadati; phylum Pseudomonadota; class Alphaproteobacteria; order Hyphomicrobiales; family Phyllobacteriaceae; genus Mesorhizobium; species Mesorhizobium sp. CNPSo 4688. The sequence continues at coordinate 309,453 of NZ_JBWLUY010000005.1, read as the reverse complement.
ACGACAGCCCGAATTTCCTCTGGTTCCGCGAACGCTATCCACGCTTCGTCTATGTCGACCGCGTCGTCGTTGCGGCGCAAGCGCGCGGCCGCGGCCATGCCCGCCGGCTTTATGACGAACTGTTTGTGGAGGCCGCCCGCGCGGGCCAAAGCATCGTCACCTGCGAGGTCAATGCCGACCCGCCCAACCCGGCTTCCGACGCTTTCCACGCCGCGCTCGGCTTTGCCGAGGTCGGCGACGCGGTGATCCATGGCGGCAAGAAGGCGGTGCGCTACTACCTCAGGCAGATCCAGAGCAATTCAGGAAAAGCGTGAGCGGTTTCCCGGGAACGGGAGTGAAACGTGACACTGGCGGCGCAAAGCGTTGGCAGCCGACCTCCGATCCTTATTTCCGGCCCTGGCGGCGAAGTTCTTCTTGCCTGTGCCCTAGGCGGTCACGAATGCCTTGCGATGTGTTCGACAAGGCGAGGTGCTTCCTCGGCAATGGCCAATATGATTCCGGACTTGCGGGTGGAGGCGAAATCCAGGCCGGCGAAGTAGAGGCCCGGCAGGACACCCACGCCATCCGTATGAACGGGCTGTCCCGCAGCGTCGAGCGCATCAGCAAGTCTCACATAGCTGAAATCGCCCTTGAAGCCTGTGCACCACACCACGCTCGTGATGCCGGACCCGGAAAGATCGAGCGAACTGATGAAGGAGTCCGGTCGACGCCATGCGACCGTCTCCGCGGGGTCGGGGTCCGATATGGGTGCGTCGATCCGGGCCTGGCTTATGTACTCATCGATATGACGTTTGACATTGTCCGAGGCCTGGTCCCCAAAGCGGACATTTGCTTCGAGATCGTCGGCGAGCGTAAGACGGCCGCCATTCGCAGTGCCGGTCAACCGCCCGAGAAGCACAACACCTTGGGCGCTGAGCGACTGAAGGCTTATCGTATGCTCCGACCCGAGCACGCCACGCGCGGGTATGCGTCCCGCAAGCCGAATGACCTCCTCTCGCCGTACGTCGAGAAATCCGCTTTCCTCGAGCCAGATCATGACGTCGCGTCCACGATAGCGCCGTGGGAGCCGCCCGACGCGACTGGTCGCAAGGAAGACGGTCCGCCCCGCTTGCGCCAGTTCCTCCGCGATCTGAGCGCCTGATTGACCGCTTCCGACCACCAACACCGCTCCACCGGGTAGATCGGCAGCGCTGCGGTAGCCGGAGGCGTCGATCTGGTAGATGTAAGGTGGCAACCCATCTGATGGGAATGGGCGCACGGGGCAATTCAGGTTGCCGCTTGCGACAACCACGTTGCGCGCCCGAAGCATTCCGTTCGAGGTGGTCAGCCGATAGACGCCATCGTCTCGCGTGAGTTCGCTCACCGCAGTATCGGCTTGGATAGGCAGCCCATTTCTGCCGGCGAAATCCTCAAGCAGAGCGATGAACTGGTCGCGCGTGAGGACCCCATACGGATCCGGACCCTCGTAGCGGTCGCCCGGCATGACGGTCTGCACGTTGGGGCTATTCATATGAAAGGAAGCCCACCGCTGCGTGCGCCAGGTCTCTCCTATGCGACCCCGCTCCAACACGGTATGGCGCAGGCCTTTTCGTGCCAGCCAATAGCTTACACCGAGCCCCGCCCAACCGGCCCCGACAACCACAGCGTCGAGAACATCGGCACTATCATTCATTGCCGGGTGATCTCATGATCGGCATCCCCCATCGCCGCGACAATTAAGCCTTGTTCATCGCCATGAGTCCAGCGTCGGCGAGCGGCTCTGGCGCCGTGAAAAAGTCGGAACTAATGTAGCGGCTTCCGCCAGCCGGGGGCGAAACACCATGCCGAGCAACGTCTTCCGTTTCGATGAGAGCTGGGACATTCCCGAGGCGACGCCGCAACAGGTCTGGGACGTGCTTTCGGACGCCGAATTGCTGCCGCTGTGGTGGGGCGACGTCTACAAGGAGGTCGTGCCGCTCGACCGCAAGGGCAAGGGCGTCGTCGGCTCGCGCGCCAAGGCCCGGGCGCGCGGCGCCCTGCCCTATGAATTGAACTTCATCGTCGAGGCGGCCGAGCTCGAGCCCGGCCGGCTGGTGGTGGTCAAGACATTCGGCGATTTCGACGGCCTGTGGCGGGCGGAACTGTCGCCTTCGGGAACCGGTACCCACGTCGATCTCGTTTGGCAGGTGACGGTCGAGAGGCCGATCCTCAAATTCCTGGCGCCGTTGCTCAGGCCGGCCTTTGCCTGGAACCATCGCTGGACGACGCCACGCGGCGAAGCCGGCCTGCGCCGCTATCTCGCGACGCAGAAGAAGGGCGAAGTGGCCTGATGCCGCCTCGCTGAGCGCTACTGGAACAGCGCCGTGGCGCTGTTGACGGTCATCCAGAACCCCCACAGCAACGGAAAGCCGACCAGGAGCCAGGCGAACGTAAGCTTGAGCGTAAAAAAGGGGCCACGAAGGCCCCTTTCCAGTCACTCATGTCAGAAAAATTCAGGCGTTGGCGGCCACCACCGCGCGTTTTGCCATCACTGCGATCAGGCTGGCGCGGTATTCGGCCGAAGCGTGGAGGTCGGTCATCAAATTCTTCACCGACACTTTCACGCCATCGAGCGCCGATGCGGCAAAGTTCTTCGCCAGCGCGGCCTCGATCTCCTTCGAGCGGAACACGCCGTCGTCGCCGGCGCCGGTGACGGCAACGCTGACCCCGTCCTTGCCCTTGGCCACGAAGACGCCGACGATCGCATAGCGCGAGGCCGGATTGCGGAATTTTTCGTAAGCCGCCTTGGCCGGCGCGGTGAAGCTTACCGCGGTGATGATCTCGCCGTCCTTCAGCGCCGTCTCGAACAGGCCGGTGAAGAATTTGGCCGCCGCAATCTCGCGCTTGTTGGTGACGATGGTGGCGCCGAGCGCCAGCAGTGCCGCCGGATAATCGGCGGCCGGATCGTTGTTGGCGACCGAGCCGCCGATCGTGCCCTTGTAGCGCACCGCCGGGTCGCCGATCAGCGACGCCAGGTGCGCCAGCGCCGGGCAGGCCTTCCGCAGCTTCTCGTCATTGGCGACGTCGTAATGTGTGGTGGCGGCGCCGATGGTGACCGTCTTGCCCGACACCTTGACGCCCTGCAGCTCCTTGATCCGCGACAGGTCGACCAGGTCAGAAGGGGCGGCAAGCCGCGTTTTCATCGCCGGGATCAGCGTCATGCCGCCCGACAAAAGCTTGGCGTCGCCGCTTTTCACCAGCTTGGCGGCGTCGGCGACCGAGGCGGCGCGGTGGTAATTGACTGCGTACATAGGATCCTCCCCTGAAGTGAATGGTGAAGCGGTGAATAGTGAATGGTCAAAGCCGGCTTGGCGGACCTCTTTCCATTCACCATTCATCATTCACTGCTGTTTCAATGTTTCGCCGCCCTAATCGCCGCCCACACCGTCGACGGCGATGCCGGCATGGCGATGTCGGTAATGCCGATGGCGTCGGTGATGGCGTTGATGACCGCCGGCGGCGAGCCGATGGCGCCGGCCTCGCCACAGCCCTTGATGCCGAGCGGATTGCTCGGGCACGGCGTATTGGAGGTCGAAACCTTGAACGACGGCAGGTCGTCGGCGCGCGGCATCGTATAATCCATGTAGCTCGCCGTCAGCAGTTGCCCGCTGGCGTCATAGTGGGCGCCTTCCAGCAAAGCCTGGCCGATGCCCTGGGCGATACCGCCATGCACCTGGCCCTCGACGATCATCGGGTTGATGATGTTGCCGAAATCGTCCGCCGCGACGAACTGGACGATCTCGGTCGTGCCGGTCTCCGGATCGATCTCGACCTCGCAGATGTAGCAGCCGGCCGGGAAGGTGAAGTTCGCCGGATCGTAGAAGGCTGTTTCCTTCAAGCCGGGCTCCATGCCTGCCGGCAGATTGTGGGCGGTGTAGGCGGCGAGCGCCACCTGGAACCAGGGCAGGCTCTTGTCGGTGCCGGCAACCTTGACCTCGCCATTCTCGATGACAATGTCGCCCTCGTCGGCCTCGAGCAGATGCGCTGCGATCTTTTTGGCCTTGGCTTCGACCTTGTCGAGCGCCTTTGATATGGCCGACATGCCGACGGCGCCCGAGCGCGAACCGTAGGTGCCCATGCCCATCTGCACCTTGTCGGTGTCGCCATGGACGATCGAGACCGAGTCGATCGGCACGCCAAAACGCTGGTTGACCAGTTGCGCAAAGGTCGTCTCATGGCCCTGGCCATGACTGTGCGAGCCGGTCAGCACTTCGATCGTGCCGACGGCATTGACCCGCACTTCGGCCGATTCCCAGAGGCCGACGCCGGCGCCGAGCGAGCCGACCGCCGCCGACGGCGCGATGCCGCAGGCCTCGATGTAGCAGCTCATGCCGATGCCGCGCAGCTTGCCTTGCTTGGCGGCAGCCGCCTTGCGTTTGGCAAAGCCGGCATAGTCGGACGCCTTTGTCGCCGCATCGAGCGAAGCGCCATAGTCGCCGGCGTCATAATTCATGATCACCGGCGTCTGATGCGGGAAGGTGGTGATGAAGTTGGTGCGCCGAAGTTCGGCCGGCGACACGCCGAGTTCGCGCGCCGCCGTCTCCATGGTGCGTTCCAGCAGATAGGTCGCCTCCGGCCGCCCTGCCCCACGATAGGCATCGACGGGTGCGGTGTTGGTGTAGACGGTGCGCACATTGGCGTGGATCGTCGGGATGTTGTACTGGCCCGACAGCAGCGTCGCGTAGAGATAGGTCGGGACGCAGGACGAGAACAGCGACATGTAGGCGCCGAGATTGGCGATGGTGTCGACCTTGAAGCCGGTGATCTTGTTGTTCTTGTCGAACGCCATTTCGACCGTCGAGACATGGTCGCGGCCATGCGCGTCGGTGAGGAAGCTTTCGGTGCGGTCGGCGACCCATTTGACCGGCACGCCGGTTTTCTTCGACGCCCACAGGCAGACGATCTCTTCGGGGTAAATGTAGATCTTCGAGCCGAAGCCGCCGCCGACATCGGGCGCAATGACGCGCAGTTTGTTCTCCGGCGCGACATTGTAGAAGGCGCTCATCACCAGCCGCGCGACATGCGGGTTCTGCGAGGTCGTCCAGCAGGTGTAATGGTCCTCGGCCTTGTCGTAATGGCCGAGCGCGGCACGCGGCTCCATGGCGTTGGGAACCAGCCGGTTGTTGACGATCTTCATGCGGGTGACATGGGCGGCAGCCTTGATCGCCGCGTCGGTCGCCTTGGCGTCGCCGATCTCCCAGTCGAAGATAAGGTTGTCCTCGGCCTCGGCATGGACCTGCGGCGCGCCTTTTTGCAGCGCCTTGGTGGCATCGACCACCGCCTTCAATTCCTTGTAGGTGATCTCGACGGCCTCGGCCGCATCACGCGCCTGGCCCTTGGTTTCCGCCACGACGATGACGATGGCGTCGCCGACATAGCGCACCTTGTCGACGGCGAGCGGCGACCAGGCTCCCATCTTCATTGGCGAACCGTCCTTGGAATGGATCATCCAGCCGCAGATGAGGTTGCCGATGCCGTCGGCCTTGAGCTCCTTGCCGGTCAAGACGCCGATGACGCCGGGCATGGCCTGCGCCTTTTTGACGTCGATCTTCTTGATCTGCGCGTGCGCGTGCGGGCTGCGCACGAAAGCGGCATGCTTCATGCCGGGCACCACCATGTCATCGACGTAGCGGCCGGCGCCGGTGATGAACCTTCTGTCTTCCTTGCGCGCGACCCGAGCGCCAATACCTTCAATGCCCATGGGAATTCCTCCGGAATTTAGGGGAGTAGGTGAGTAGGGCAGTACAGCAGTAGGGAAATTAGCTCGTGTCCCCCTACTGCCTTATTTCCCTACTGCCCTATTGCCCTATTGCCTTAGTCATGCCGCCTGTTTCGCCCTGCCCTTCGACGCCTTCGCCATCGTCTTCGATGCGGCGAGGATCGCCTTGACGATGTTGTGGTAGCCGGTGCAGCGGCAGATGTTGCCTTCGAGCTCGGTGCGAACCGTCGCCTCGTCGAGGCCTTCGGGATGGCGCGCGATCATGTCGGTCGCCGTCATGATCATGCCCGGCGTGCAGAAGCCGCATTGCAGACCGTGATGTTCCTTGAAGGCGGCCTGCACCGGATGCAGATCGGCGCCGTTGGCGAGCCCTTCGATCGTCACCACGGTCGACCCGGAGGCCTGCACGGCCAGCATCGAACAGGACTTCACCGCTTTGCCGTCGACATGGACGACGCAGGCGCCGCATTGCGAGGTGTCGCAGCCGACATGCGTTCCGGTGAGACCAAGATTTTCGCGCAGGAAATGAACCAGAAGCGTTCGGTCCTCGGCAACGCCGCTGACCCGTTTTCCGTTCACGACAAACGAAACGTCCGACATGCATCCTCCCTGGGTATAACCTCGGTAATCATGCTGCCGATGCGGCTTTGGCGCTCGGCCAGGCGCTATTCGTACACCGCACAACGCGCAAAAAACACACGGTGCTCATTGTACTTTCGGTCATGGAGAACCGAAAATCATGGGCTCGTCCGCCCCATTGCCAAAGTGCGGATTGAAGGCAACAATGTCATCGACGCTGGCGCCAAAAGACATAAAAACAGGCGCACACAAAAATGCGTCGGAGGAATGCGGAGAAAGCTGCTGGCCAGTTCACGGACGAGCTATGCATCCGGTCTGTCGGCGCTCACCACAGACGAGCCTGACATGGATGCATTCGCCCGGGCGGTCGCCACCGAGGCCGCGGCCATCAACGCAGGCTTTGCGCTGCTGTTCTTCTCGCAGAGCCTGGTCGACGCCACCGCCCTGTCGCAAGCGCTGAAGACCCATGCGCCGACGCTGGCCTATGCCGCCTGTTCGACTGCCGGCGAGATCACCCCGCAGGGCCTGGAGGATGGCCATGTGCTGGCTCTTCTGCTTCCTTCGGCCTCATTCTGCGCGGTCAGCGCCATGGTCGACAATCTCTCCTCGTCGGGCATGGACAGGATCACCGGTGAAGTCGAGGCCTTGCGGCGCCTGCTGCGCGGGCGCATCGGCAGTTGCCATTCCAACAGCACCTTTGCGCTCTGCTTCATCGACGGCCTGTCCTTTGCCGAGGAAGCGGTGACCTCGGCCATCCATTGGGGGCTGGACGATATCCCGCTGATCGGCGGTTCGGCGGGCGACGATTTGAAATTCGAAACCACCAGGCTGATCTCGAACGGCAAGGTGGCTTCCGACAGCGCCATTATTGTGCTGATCGCCACCGAGATTCCTTTCCATGTCTTCAAGACCGACAATTTCGTTCCCACCGACGAGAAGCTGGTGGTGACGGCATCCGATCCCGACCACCGCACCGTGCGCGAGTTCAACGCCACCAATGCGGCCGAGGAATATGCCGCTTCGGTCGGCATCGTCGCGCAGACCCTGACGCCGATGAGCTTCGCCTCGCATCCGGTGGTGGTAAAGGTGGGTGGCGAGTATTACTGCCGCTCGATTCAGAAGATGCATCCCGACGGCTCGTTGTCATTCTTTTGCGCCATCGACGACGGCGTCGTGCTGTCCATCGCCCAACCCAAGGATATGGTGGAATCGACGCGCGCCGCACTGCGCGACGTCGAGGAGCGGCTGGGTGGCATCGACATGATCCTCGGTTTCGATTGCGTGCTGCGCCGGCTCGATGCGCGCAACCGCCAGGTTTTCCGCGACATTTCGGAGCTTTACCGGGTCAACAACGTCATCGGCTTCGGCACCTATGGCGAACAGTACCGCTCGATGCACCTCAACCAGACGTTCACCGGCATCGCTTTCGGCGAGCGCCAGGCGGCGGAATAGGCCTATGCCGCTCAGGGACATCGACGACGTCGACAGGCTGAAAAAGATCAACGCCGCCCTGGTCAGCCGCGTCGAGCGCTCGATGGACCAGCAGGGCAATGCCTTCTCGCTGTTCCAGACCGCGATTTCGCTGGAAAACCGGGTGCGCATCCGCACCGAGGAACTGCATTCGACGCTGCGCCGGCTGGAGCAATCGAACATCGATCTCAGCGCCGCCAAGGAAAACGCCGAACTGGCGAACCTGTCGAAGACCAGGTTCCTGGCTGCCGCCAGCCATGACGTGCTGCAGCCGCTGAACGCCGCCCACCTCTCCGTCTCGGCACTGGCCGAAGTGCAGACCAGTGACGAGGGCAAGAAACTCGTCCGCCAGGTCGAGCGCTCGCTGGAGACGATGGAAGACCTGTTGCGCACGCTGCTCGACATTTCCAAGCTCGATGCCGGCGTGGTCCAGCCCGACATTGGCGACGTCAATCTGGAGACGCTGTTTTCCTCGCTGCGCTCGGATTTCCTGCCGGTGGCCGAGATGAAAGGCCTGGCGCTGAAGTTCCGCCCGGTCAGCGCGGTGGTGCGGTCGGACCGCACCCTGTTGCGCCGCATCCTGCAGAACATCCTGTCCAATGCATTGCGCTATACCCGTTCGGGCGGCGTGCTGGTCGGCACCAGGCATCGCGGCGACACCATCCGCATCGATGTCGCCGACACCGGCTGCGGCATTCCCGACGACCAGCGCGAGGCGGTGTTCGAGGAATTCCATCGCGGCTCCGCCATTCCGGCCGATGCCGGGATCTCCGGCGGCGGGCTGGGGCTGGGGCTTGCCATCGTGCGGCGCATGGCGGCCGCGCTCGGCCATCCCGTGACGTTCTCCTCGAAGGTCGGACGCGGCACGATCTTCCACATCGACGTGCCGGTCGGCCTCGGCGCCAGCGCCGATGCCATCGCCAGCCTTGCCGAGATGGAGCGGCCGCGCGGCTACGGCCTGTTCGGCACCAAGGTGCTTTTGATCGAGAACGACGCCGACGTGCTGCAGGCGATGACATCCCTGCTCGAGCGCTGGCAATGCCTGGTGCGCGCCGCGACCTCGACCGAGGATGCACTCAGCCTGCTCGGCGACACCGACTGGGTGCCCGACATCGTCATTGCCGACCAGCATCTCGACGACGGTGACCTCGGCACCGCCACAATAGCCGAAGTGCGCGACTATCTCGGCCGCGCCGTGCCGGCGCTGATCGTCACCGCCGACGCCTCCGAAGCCGTCGCCAAAGCCGCCCGCGCCGCCGGCATCGAACTGATGCGCAAGCCGCTGAAACCGGCGCAATTAAGGGCGCTGCTGGCGCATCTGCTGGCTTGATAGTGCAACGCCGGAAACGGGTGGCGACGCTCGACCCGATCTGCGAACCTCGACACTTGGCCTGTGTATCGCAGGCAGGAAGGATTTCGCCATGAGGCCGGAACATCAGAAAAGCAAAGCAGCCCAGCCAGATAGCGCCGTACGCAATCCGTTTGACGTCATGGACGTTCCAAACCCTGGAGATCAGGAGGTGATGGACTTTGCCTCCGGCGCAACACTCTCCGGATCCGCGGATGACGAGAATGCCGAGGTCTGGAGCGAAAACGGTGGTCAGAACGATACAATTGAAGGCAACTGGTCCAGCCGCTGGAATGGCGGTGCCGACCCCACGATCACCGGCGATGCGAAGGACAAATGGAAACAGGGACAAGCCGAAGTGAAATCAGTGGGAGAGCAGGTCTATCTGCATTTCACTTGGGACCACGCAGCCCGCCACGGCCTCATCGAGGCGCGGCGCGAGGGCAGCAGGATGGTCGGAAAATACATCAACCTGAGCGATCCCTCAGTCACGCGGCCCTGGATCGGTTTGATTGTGAACGCAGAGAGGATCGACGGGCGCTGGCCGGCGGGACGCTTGGATTTTCGCAAATAATCGATCTCAAAACCCCGCCTGATCCCTGAACAGCTCCGCATTGTCGAGCTTCGACACCTCGATCACCGCTTGGGTGCGGCTGTAGACGTTGAGCTTGCGTAGGATTTCCGAGACATGCGCCTTCACCGTGGTCTCGCCGACCTGCAGCTCGTAGGCGATCTGTTTGTTGAGCAGGCCCTGGCGCAGCATCTGCAGCACGCGCAGCTGCTGCGGCGTCAGCTTGGCCAGCCGCTGCACCATGTCGGCGCGGTCGGTACTGTCGGCGTCCGGCGGCTGTCCCTCATAGTTTTCCGGCACATAGATCGCGCCCTCCATCACCGAGCGGATGGCGGCGGCGAGATCGCTTTTGCGCGCCGATTTCGGGATGAAGCCGGCCGCACCGTAGGACAGCGCCTCGGAAATGATCTTCGGCTCCTCATAGCCCGACACGACGACCACCGGCAGCCGCGGATGGCGGGTTCTGAGCTGCAGCAGCCCGTCGAAGCCATGCACATCGGGCATGTTGAGATCGAGCAGCGCCAGATCGAACGGTTTTATCCCACCCAAGAGATCGAGTGCTTCGGCGATCGAGCGCGCCTCCACCGTGTCGACTTCCGGGTAGGCCATCTGCACGGCGCTGTGCAACGCCTCGCGAAACAGCGGATGGTCGTCGATGATCAGGAAGCGGGCGCGATCGTTGATTGCGGTCATGGGGTTCGTTTCAGTCCTTCCTGGACAGGATACTCCGGTGACCATGGCCAGCTTATTGGCAAATAGTCTATCGCCATCTTAACCAGGAGGCGAAGCCGACTTCTTCCAACAATCAAGGCGGAGCCGACGCTTTTGCGGACGCTGATGCCTTGCCCGGCCGTCCAAATCGGTCAAATGTGCCGGCAGCTGAAGCAGAAAGACCTGGCATGACAGACTTCGTCCTCCCCTTGCCCGCAATCCCATCGGTCGCCATCGCCGGCTCGGCCGAACGTTTTGCGGTGCGCCGCATCTTCTGCGTTGGCCGCAACTACGCCGCGCACGCCCGCGAACTCGGCAATGACGAGCGCGACCCGCCCTTCTTCTTCACCAAGCCGGCCGATGCAGTGGTCGATTCGGGAACGACGATCCCCTACCCCCCGCTGACCAAGAACCTCCACCACGAGATTGAGCTGGTCGCGGCGATCGGCAAGGCCGGCTTTCGCATTCCGCGCGCGCAAGCGCTCGACCATGTCTGGGGTTATGGCGTCGGCATCGACCTCACCCGCCGCGACCTGCAGGACGAGGCCAAGAAAGCGGCGCGTCCCTGGGACTGGTCGAAGGCCTTCGACCGCTCGGCGCCCTGCGGCTCGCTGGTGCCGGCGCAGAAATCCGGCCACCCGCAAAAGGGCCGCATCTGGCTCGCCGTCGATGGCGCGGTGAAACAGGATGGCGATCTCGCCGAACTGATCTGGCCGATATCAGACATCGTTTCGATCTGCAGTGAGTCGGTTGCCCTACAACCGGGCGACCTGATCTTCACCGGCACGCCGGCCGGCGTCGGCGCGGTGGCGCCGGGCCAGACGATGACCGGCGGCGTCGACGGCATCGGCACGATCGAGATCACCATCGGCCAAGATCCCATTAGCCAGCCGTGATCCGATGAGCGACCTCGTCCTCCACAACTATTACCGCTCCTCCACCTCCTACCGCGCGCGCATCGCGCTGGAGATGAAGGGGCTGACCTACGAATACGTGCCGCATCATCTGCGCCATGGCGACCATCTGGAGCCGGCTTACCTAGCGGTCAATCCGCAGGGGCTGGTGCCGGCGCTGATCCTGGGCGACGGCACGCTTTTGACGCAGTCGCTGGCAATCATCGAATATCTCGACGAGACCAATCCCGAACCGCCGCTGCTGCCCAAGGACGCGCTCGGTCGGGCGCGTGTGCGAATGCTGGCGCAGATGATCGCTTGCGACATCCACCCGGTGAACAATCTGCGCGTGCTGACCTCGCTGCGCACTTTGTTCGGCGCCGGCGACCAGGATGTCGTCAACTGGTTCCGCCACTGGGTGAACGAAGGTTTTCAGCCGCTTGAAAAGATTCTGGCTTCGTCGCCAGAGACCGGCACCTTCTGCCACGGTGACGCGCCCGGCCTGGCCGACATCTGCCTGGTTGCCCAGATCGCCAGCAATGCCCGCTTCGGCGTCGACCTGACGCCCTACCCGACGATCTCGCGCATCCACGCCGCCTGCATGGCGCTGCCGGCCTTTCAGAAGGCGGCGCCGGAGAATCAGATAGATGCGGAATAGAAGCGCAATGTTGCTGGCGCACAGCATGAGGACCACCCGATGAAAGCCGTCGTCTTCGAAAAATTCGGCGAGGCGCCGAGAATTCAGACCGTGCCGGATCCCAAACCGGCCGCCGATGGCGTCGTCATCAAGGTCGAGGCGACGGGGCTCTGCCGCAGCGACTGGCATGGCTGGATGGGTCATGATGACGGCATTACCTTGCCGCATGTCCCCGGCCATGAACTGGCCGGCATCGTCGTCGCCGCCGGCAAGCGGGTGACCCGCTGGAAGGCCGGTGAGCGCGTCACCGTGCCGTTCTGCGTCGGCTGCGGCCGCTGCTTCGAATGCACCTCAGGCAATCATCAGGTCTGCGAACATCAATCCCAGCCCGGTTTCACCGCCTGGGGCTCGTTTGCCGAATATGTCGCCATCGACCATGCCGACACCAATCTCGTGCGCCTGCCCGAGGAGATGGAATTTGCCACCGCCGCCAGCCTCGGCTGCCGCTTCGTCACCTCATTTCGCGCCATTGTCGACCAGGGCCGGGTGACGCCGGGCGAATGGGTGGCGGTGCATGGCTGCGGCGGCGTCGGCCTGTCGGCGATCATGATCGCCAGTTCCATGGGCGCCAATGTCATTGCCATCGACCTCACCGACGAGAAACTGGACTTCGCCAAAAAGATCGGCGCGGTCGCAACCATCAACGCCTCGACGACGCCGAACGTGGTCAAGGCGGTCAAGCAGATCACCAATGGCGGCGTGCATATGTCGATGGACGCGCTCGGCCACCCCACGACATCGTTCAACTCGATTTCCAATCTGCGCCGGCGCGGCCGCCACGTGCAGGTCGGCCTGATGCTGGGCGAACACGCCCGCCCGCAAGTGCCGATGGACAAGGTGATCGCCTTCGAGCTCGAAATCCTCGGCAGCCACGGCATGCAGGCCTACCGCTACCCCGCGATGATGGAGATGATCCGCACCGGCAAGCTCAAGCCGGAACTGCTGGTCGGCAAGAAGATCAGTCTTGAGGAAGCGCCTGCAGCCTTGATGGCGATGGGCGGGTTTGAGGGCATCGGCATCGGGGTTGTGACGAAGTTTTAGGGGCGGAGCCGCCCTCCGCACCCAAACTACCGCGCGAATTTCTTCGCCCCGAACACACAGGCGACCACGCCAAGTGTAACCACGACCATCAGCGGGCTGACCTGCTCGTGCAGCAGTGTCGCTGCCAGCGCCAGGCCGAAAAAGGGTTGCAGCAACTGCAACTGCCCGACGGCGGCGATGCCGCCTTGCGCCAGCCCGCGGTACCAGAACACGAAGCCGATCAGCATGCTGAACAGCGAGACATAGGCGAGACCTGCCCAGGCGCCGGGGCCGACGGCGGCAAAGGATTGCGGCAGCGTCGCGAACGTCAGCACCAGCATGATCGGCAGCGAGATCGCCAACGCCCAGCAAATGACCTGCCAGCCGCCGAGCCGGCGCGACAGCGCGGCTCCTTCCGCGTAGCCCAGTCCGCAGACGATGATGGCGGCCAGCATCAGGCCATCACCGACCGGTGACGCCGTCACGCCTTGCATCAGGGCAAAGCCCGCAACCAGCGCGCTGCCGATGCACGAGAACAGCCAGAAGGCAGGCCGAGGACGCTCACCACCGCGCAGCACGCCGAAGATCGCGGTGGCCAGCGGCAGCAGACCGACGAAGATGATGGAATGGGCAGAGGTAACGTGCTTGAGCGCCAGCGCGGTGAGCAAGGGAAAGCCGACAACCACGCCAAGGGCCACGACCACCAGCGACAGAAAATCGCTACGCTCCGGGCGCTTCTGCCGAAACAGAAGCAGCATTGCCAGCCCGAGTAGTCCGGCAATCGCCGCGCGCGCCGAAGTCAGGAAGGTCGGATCGAAATCCGCCACTGCCACACGCGTCGCTGGCAGCGAGCCGCTAAAGATCAGCGCGCCCACGAATCCGTTCACCCAGCCGCTCGCGCTCTTGTCCATTCCAGGCTCCATTACTTTCACCCTCTATCGGACCGGAGGGTATGGAACTGCCAGAGACAATGCGGTACAATTTCGCAAAACTGTAATGGTCGATTGAGCAATACAGATGACCGAACTCGCTCTCAAAACCAACCCTGCAGACGCCCTTGCCGCGACCACGCCCATCTCCCACACGCTGGTCGAAACTGTCATGGCGACCATTCGTCAGCGGATTGCCGCGCGCAGCCTGACGCCGGGCGCGCGGCTGCCCTCGATCCGCGCCTTCGCCAAAGCCATGCAGGTGTCCAAGTCGACCGTGGTCGAGGCCTATGAGCGGCTTGCCGCCGAAGGCGCGATCCGGTCGCGGCCGGGCTCAGGCTTCTATGCCGCCGGATCGCTGGCGCCGCTGTCGCTGGCCGAGATCGGTCCGCGGCTCGACCGCGCCATCGATCCGCTGTGGGTCTCGCGCCAGTCGCTGGACGCCGGCAGCGAGATGCTGAAACCCGGCTGCGGCTGGATGCCCGCTTCGTGGATGCCGCAGTCGGCCTTGCGCCGGGCGTTGCGCACTGTGGCGCGAGCCGACGACGTCGCGCTTGCCGATTACGGCACGCCGCTCGGCCTGCCGCCGCTCAGGCAATTGCTGGCGCGGCGCATGGAAGGGCACGGCATCGACGTTTCCCCCGAACAGATCATGCTGACGGAGTCGGGCACGCAGGCCATCGATCTCCTCTGCCGGTTCCTGATCGAGCCCGGCGATACCGTGCTGGTCGACGACCCCTGCTATTTCAATTTTCACGCGCTGCTGCGCGCCCACCGCGCCAAGGTCGTCAGCGTCCCCTACACGCAAACGGGGCCTGATATCGAGCTGTTCGCGCAGGCGCTCGCCGAGCACCGGCCGCGCCTCTACATCACCAACTCCGCCATCCACAACCCGACCGGCGCGATCCTGTCGCCGGTCACGGCGCATCGGTTGCTGAAACTCGCCGACCAGTCGGACCTGACCATCGTCGAGGACGATATTTTCGCCGATTTCGAGCACAGCCCCGCGCCCCGGCTGGCGGCGTTCGATGGCCTCAACCGCGTCGTCCATATCGGCAGTTTTTCCAAGACGCTGTCGGCTTCTGTGCGCTGCGGCTTCATCGCCGCACCGCGCGACTGGATCGAGCAGCTTACCGATCTCAAGATCGCCACCACTTTCGGCGGCGGCCGGCTGGCGGCCGAGCTTGTGCTGACGCTGTTGAAGGACGGCAGCTATCGCAAGCACATGGATCTGCTGCGGGCGCGCCTTTCCCGCGCCATGGGCGAGACGGGCGCGCGCCTGAAGGCGATCGGCATCACGCCATGGATCGACCAACCCGCCGGCTTGTTTTTGTGGTGTAGCCTGCCCGATGGCGTGGATGCCGCCGACATCGCCCGCCGTGCTTTGGCCGACAACATCGTGCTGGCGCCCGGCAACGCATTCAGCCTGTCGGGAACCGCCAGCCGCTTCCTGCGCTTCAACGTTGCCCAGTGCGGAGACGAACGGATTTTCCGGGTGCTCGAGACGGCCATGGCGCGCTGATCGCTCACCGAGAGGCCGCGCAGACCTCCCGTACGCACTCACGCAGCCAGCGTTGTGCCGGATCGGCATCGAGCCGCGGATGCCACAGCATCGAGATGGTCACCTCGACCGTGGCGACCGGTAGCGGAAAGCTGACCATGCCGGCGCGTGCGCCTTGCGTATGCCGTTCGGGGATGCTGGCGATCAGATCGGAAGCGCGCGCCATGGCGAGTGCTGCCGAGAAGCCGGAGACCATACACACGACAGTCCGCTGCAGGCCAAGCAGCGCCAGCGCCTCATCGATCGGTCCCCTCTCCCGGCCACGCCTTGAAACGCTGATGTGGCGGCCGGCGGCGTAACGCTCGGGCGTCACCGCACCTTCGCTCAAGGGATGGCCCGCTCGCACGGCGCCGACGAAGCGGTCGCGGAACAACGCCTGGATGCGAACCTCCGGTCCCGTCTCGCCTGCAACGCCGATTTCCAGATCGATGTCCGCGTCGCGCAGAGAGGCAACATCCTTGTCGGCTTTGGGCGCAAAGCGCAGCCGCACGCCGGGCGCCTCCGCCTGGATGCGGGCGACAAGACGCGGCCCAAACTCCTCGACGAACCCTTCATTTGTGCGCAGCGTGAAGATCTGGTCCAAGCCAGCGAGATCGAGCAGCCTGGCAGGGCGCAGCAACGCCTCGGCATCCCCAACGACGCGGCCAGCCTGCTGGCGCAATTCCTCCGCCCGTGGGGTCGGAACCAGGCCTCGGCCGGCCCGAACCAGCAGCGGATCGCCGGTCGCCTCGCGCAGCCGCGCCAGCGTGCGGCTCATCGCCGAAGGGCTGAGCCGCAGCCGGCTCGCGGCGCGCGCCACACTGCCTTCGGCCAAAAGGACGTCGAGCGCGAACAGCAGATTGAGATCGGGCGATGTCATCAGCGGATTGTAACACATGACATGGCGTTTGATGCACGAATAAAATGCAAATGCTGCGCCTTTCGCCATGCTGCCGAAGAAATTAGATCTCCAACAGGTCCGTTTCCCGGACCGGAAAGAAGGAGATCGCCATGGCAATTGCTGAGCAGAACAAGCGCGCATCGGTGCCGCGACAAACGCAGTCCGCTGTCCTGGCCCAGTCTCCTCTCTTGGCATTGGCCAGCCTGTCGCTGGCCACGCTGCTGTCGTCGCTCGGAACCAGCATTGCCAGCGTCGGGCTGCCGTCGCTGATGCAGGCCTTCGGCGCGTCGTTCCAGTCGGTGCAATGGGTGGTACTCGCCTATCTGGTGGCCATCACCGCCCTGATCGTCAGCGCCGGACGGCTGGCCGACATGTTCGGCCGCCGGCCGTTGCTGCTCGGCGGCATCGCGCTGTTCACCTTGGCCTCGGTGCTCTGCGGCCTGGCGCCGACGCTGTGGCTGCTGATCGCCGCGCGCGCCGTGCAAGGGCTTGGCGCGGCGCTGATGATGGCGCTGACGCTGGCCTTTGTCGCGGAGACCGTAACCAAGGAACGAACTGGCAGCGCCATGGGTCTGCTCGGCGCCATGTCGGCGATCGGCACGACGCTCGGCCCCTCGCTCGGCGGCTTGCTGATCGCCGGCTTCGGCTGGCGGGCGATCTTCCTCGTCAATGTCCCGCTCGGCGTCGCGGCCTTCGCGCTCGCCTGGCTGGCCCTGGCTGCCCGCGGCACGCCTGCCGAAGCCGATCGAGGCAGCTTCGATGCGGTGGGCACTGCCCTGCTCGCGTTGACGCTCGCCGCCTACGCGCTGGCCATGACGCTCGGTCGCGGCAATTTCGGCACCCTCAACATCGGCCTGCTGGTCGCGGCCGGTATCGGCGTCCTTCCGTTCGGCGTTACGCAGACGAGGGCGAAGAATCCCTTGATCCGGCTTGCCCGGTTGTACGACATCCGGCTCAGTGCCAGCCTCGCCATGAACCTCATCGTCGCCACCGTGATGATGGCGACCCTGGTGGTCGCGCCGTTCTATTTGTCGCGCGGGCTCGGGCTCAACGCCGCGATGGTCGGCGTGGTGCTGTCGACCGGTCCGCTGGTCTCGGCGCTCTCGGCGCTCATCGCCGGCCGCCTCACCGATCGCTTCGGTGCCAACAGGATGATGATCGCCGGGCTGCTCGCCTTCGCCATCGGCACCTCGCTTTTGTCGCTCGCCATGACAAACCTCGGCGTCGCCAGCTATGTCATGCCGATCGCCGTCACCTGCTTCGGCTACGCCCTGTTCCAGACATCCAACAATGCGGCCGTCATGAGCGGTGTCGCCGCCGGTGAGCGCGGCGTCGTGTCGGGCCTGCTCAATTTGTCGCGCAATCTCGGCCTGATCACCGGCGCATCGCTGATGGGCGCCATCTTTGCGGCCGCATCGACGGGAGGGCGGCAAGGCCAGGAGGTGTCGGCCTCAGCGGCAGCCGCGCACGGAATGCACGTCACCTTTCAGGCAGCAACGGCTATGGCAGTGGCTGCACTGTTGCTGGCGCTGCTATCGGCCCGATCAGCCGGCAGGTCATCGTCGCGGCAACAGCCATCGTGATCGAAGGTAGGGTGCTTAAGTTGCGGCCCGCTTGCGGCGCTCATAGAGCATGACCAGCGTTTCGGCAGTCAGGGCCGGCCTCTGCTCGCCCTCGATCTCGACGGTGTTGGCGGCCTTCATCAGATACTGGCCCGGCCCCCTGTCCTCCACCGACAACAGCGTCGAGCGCAGCCTGATTCGTGCGCCGACCCTGACTGGCGCCAGGAATCGCACCTTGTCGAAGCCGTAGTTGAAGGCGGCTTGCGTGTTTTCGGGCACGACGCCCAGATCGAGCGCCAGTGCGCCGATGATCGACAGCGTTAGATAGCCATGCGCGATCGTTGTGCGAAACGGGCTTTGCCGCTTGGCCCGCTCCGGATCGACGTGAATCCACTGATGGTCGCCGGTGCATTCGGCGAACTGGTTGATGCGGCTCTGGTCGATCGTCGTCCATTCCGACACGCCGAGCTCCTGCCCGGCCATCGCCCTTAGCTGCTCAAAGGTCGGCGGCGTTTTCGGCCGTATTTCCGTCATTCCTGCTTTCCCGATGGCTCCAAATGCCTCGGACCACGAACCGACCGCCCCTGTCAATTCGCCTGTTGCGATTCCGTTCCGTCATTTTCCGCCGAACGGCACGCCTCATCCATGGCCATGCGCCGCAAACGGCCGTCTGTGCAGAGGCGGCGGGCGCCGGGTCAGGCCGTGCCTAAGATCACTTCTTGTTCTCGTAGCCGGAGCGGATTTCCTCCATCGCTTCCTTGATGCGCTCGCGCAGGATTTCGACGGATTCGGTGCCGGACCTCTTGACCAGCTCGGCCACGTCGCTGGCATTTTTCAGGGCGGCTTCGAAGGATTTCTTGGCGAACTCCGCCTGTTTGGTCATCAGCTCCTGCGGATTGCCCGGCGCCTTGTAGTTCTGCGCCATGTCGCTGATTTCGCGCAGCGTGTCCTGCAGCATCTCGCGCTGCCGGGACAGAAGCGAGGTCGCGCCGGCAGCCCCCGCCCGCACCGATTTCTCCAGCGCCTCGAGGTTCTTGCGGTGATGCGCGAGGATCGCCTCGACATTCGGCACCTTCAGGTCGCGGCCGAACCGGCTGAACATGTCCAGGAAAGAATCGGATTCGGGTTGTTTGGCCATTGGTCGCTTGCTCCCCAGTTTGCGCAAATGCTGAACCCTGTTGTGGACAATAGCACTCGCGCGCCGCGTGTCCATTCGCCCGCGCAACGCAATTTGGCGGTGCAAAGGCGAAGCGCCCGCTTCAGCCGGCGAGGAACAACAGCTCCGCCGTGTAAAGCACCAGGCCGGCAAGGCCGCCGATGATCATGCCGTTGAAGCGGATATATTGCAGGTCCCTGCCGATGTTCATCTCGATCAGCCTGGTCAGCTGGGCAAGGTCCCAACGCTTGACCTGGTCGGCGATGAATGTCGACACGCCGCTTTTCTGGCTCTCCACGAACGAGGCCAGCGCCACGACAAAGCCCTGGTTCATGTCGGCCCTGATCTGCGGATCGCCGGCAAGATGGCGGCCGACTTCGACGAACATGTTGGCGAGATGCTCGCGGACAATCGAATTCTCCGCCTTGGCGTCCTGTTCGATGAACAGGCGCAGACTCTCCCACGTGTCGCCGGCCAGGGCCTTGACCTCCGGCCGCGCCAGAAAATCGCGCTTCAGTTTCTCGGCCCGCTTGGCGTATTGCTTCGAGGTCCTGAGCCGCTCGATGAAGCTATGTGCGAAACGGTCGAATTCGGCGCGCATCGGGTGATCGGGATCGGCTCGCACCTCGTCGAGCAGCGAACCGGCGGACGCTACGATTTTCTTCAGCAGATACGCGTCGGCGCGGAACAGGTTGAACAGCGATGGCAGTTCCTCACGGATTTTTTCGCGCATGGTCGCCAGCGCTTCCTCGTCGTTCAGGAATCGGCCGATCACACGAGTGAACTCATCGAACAGTTTCTGGTGGCGGCGATCGTCGGTCAGCGCCGACAGCAGCTCGGCGGCCAGCGGCGCCAGCGGCACCTTGTCGATCTGCTCCAGCATGCGGCTGGTGACGAAGCCGCGCAGGCCGGATTGCTCGATTGCCGCAAGCGTTTGCGGCACCAGCCGCACGACAAAGCGCGACAGGCCGGCAGAGCGTTCGGCGTCAGTCAGCCAGTCGGCGACAAGCACCGCAAAATCGACCTCGGCGAGTTTTTTGCGCACCGGCTCGGGCGCCAGAAAATTGACCTCGATAAAGCGGCCGAGATTGTCGGCGATGCGGTTCTGGTTCGCCGGGATGATGGCGGTGTGCGGGATCGGCAGGCCGAGCGGCCGCTTGAACAGCGCCACCACCGCATACCAGTCTGCCAGGCCGCCGATGGTCGCCGCCTCCGCGAAGGCCGCGACAAAGCCCAGCCACGGATACGTGCGCTCGAACGACTTGGCCACGGCAAAGACAACGACGCAAAGCGCCAGCGCGGCCGTGGCGAGGAACTTTGTCCACCGCAGAGCGGAAAGCTTGGCGCCCGCCTCGGTGTCGAAACCGCCGGACGCCAGGGACGGAGCCGATTGAGACATTGTGGGCCGCTCCTCGTCGATCTCAGGGGTATTTAGGGACTGTTTCGGCCCGTGACATGACCGGACGGCCGATTTCGCCTCAAGACATGCCTATTGCGCACACAAAGTTGACAGGAATATTCATCTATCACGCAATCCCAGTCTGGAATTGTTCCAAGGTATAGGCCATATTCCCAAGAGGCCAGTGTGGGCGAATCCGAAACTCCGGGTGAGAAAGCCGCACCAGCACAAATCTAAAATCTGGCGCAGTTCCAATGCGCCAGCACTTGGGTGAGGAATGAAATGCGGTTAACGCGCCAGACCAACTACGCCATGCGCATCCTGATGTATTGCGCGGCAAACACCGAACGGCTGAGCCGCATTCCGGAGATCGCGGCCGCTTATTCTGTGTCGGAGCTTTTCCTGTTCAAGATCCTACAGCCGCTGGTCGAGCATGGTCTGGTCGAGACGGTGCGCGGCCGCAATGGCGGCGTCAGGCTCGGCCGTCCCGCCGAGCAGATCAACCTGTTCGACGTCGTGCGGGTGACCGAAGAGAGCTTCGCCATGGCCGAGTGCTTCGAGAACGATGCTGCCGAATGCCCGCTGGTCGACAGCTGTGCGCTGAACTCCGCGTTGCGCGAAGCGCTCAACGCCTTCTTTGCCGTACTCTCCCGCTACACGATCGCCGATATGGTGGCAGCGCGGCCGAATGTGCGCCATCTGCTCGGCATCGACATGCTGGTGCAGCGCGCTCCGGCCGCCTGACCTTCCTAGGCAGCCGACTGCGGCAAAACAAACGGCATATTGGTGGCCGGCAACACGCCGACACGTAGCCGGCAATCGAAAACCTTCTCGATCAGGTCGTCGCTCAGCACCTCTTGCGGCGAACCGTCAACGGCGAGCCTGCCGCGATGCATGACGAAAACCCGGTCCGCATACATGGCCGTCAGATTGAGGTCGTGCAGGATGGCGATCACGCCGCCGCCGCGCCGGGCGAAATCGCGAGCAATGTTCATGATGATCAGCTGGTGCTTGATGTCGAGGCTGGAAACCGGCTCGTCGAGGAAGAGATAACGCGGCTTGCCGTCGAGCACCGGCGCCCAGACCTGGCACAGCACGCGTGCCAGTTGCACACGCTGCTGCTCGCCGCCCGAAAGCTCCTGGTAGAACCGGCCGGCAAAGCCGTCGAGATCCACACGAGCCAGCGCCCGCTCCGGCAGTCGTTCGTTTTCGCCCGGCAGCACGCCGGAGCGGCCGCCGACAAGGCCGAGCCTGACCACTTCGCGCACCGTGAATGGAAAGGACAGCGTCGTCGCCTGCGGCAGCACGGCACGCACTATAGCGGCCTCCACCGGCTTCATCGCGGCGAGGTCGAGGCCGTTGACGGCAACCATTCCGGTAAACGCCAGATCGCCCGACAAGGCCTTCAGAAAGGTGGTCTTGCCCGAACCGTTGGGCCCGACGATGGCCGCGATCTCACCCGGCCGCGCGACAAAATCGACATCGGTGACAATGCGCTTGCCGCCGATCGCCACCGAGACATTGCGTGCTTCGATCATGCCCGCCTCACAGGTTTCAAGTCTCACAAGTCGATTACGCCGCGCTTGCGCAGCAGGATCCAAAGGAAGAACGGCGCGCCGGCGGTCGCGGTGACGATGCCGATCGGCAATTCGGCCGGCGCCACGATGACGCGGGCGACGGCATCGGCCAGAAGCAGTATCGAGGCGCCGAGCAGCGCCGAGGCCGGCAAGAGATAGCGATTGTCCGGACCGATCAGCAGCCGCAGCAGATGCGGCACGACGATGCCGACGAAACCGATGCCGCCGCTGACAGCGACCGAAGCGCCGACTGCCGCCGAGACGCCGACGATCGCGGTGTATTTCAGTCGCTGCACCGGGATGCCGAGATGGCCGGCGGTCGCCTCGCCAAGTGCCAGCGCATTGAGCCCGCGGGCCAAAAACGGCATTGCCGCCAGCGCCAGAACGATGATCGGGCCGACGGAGGCGATCTTCGGCCAGGTGGCGCCGCCAAGCGAACCCAGTTGCCAGAAGGTCAGGTCGCGCAGTTGCCGGTCGTCGGCCATGAAGATGAGGATGCCGGTCAGCGCCATGGCAAGGGCGGCGAGCGCAATGCCGGCAAGCAGCATGGTGGCGACCGACGTGCGCCCCTGCCGCGTGGCGACGCGGTAGAGCACCAGCGTCACCGCGAGGCCGCCGCAAAAGGCGGCGAGCGGCAAGGCCATGCTGCCCAGCGCCAAAGTCAGCGGCGCCAGCCAGGTCGTCCCAAGCACGATGACGGCGACGGCGCCCAGGCTCGATCCGGCGGAAACGCCGATCAGGCCGGGATCGGCAAGCGGATTGCGAAACAGGCCCTGCATCACCGCGCCCGACACAGCCAGTGCCGCCCCGATGAGCACGCCGAGCAGCACGCGCGGCATGCGGATGTCGTAGACTATCAGCCGGTCGCGAGCGGCGAGTGCAGCATCGGCTGGGACAGCGCCGATCAGCCAGTCACGAATGACGCCGACGGCCGACGCATCGGAGGCGCCCGATGTCAGCGACAGGAACATGGAAAGCGCAAGCACCAGGCACAGGAGCAAAATAACCAGGCGCGCGCGCCCCGAACGATCGCCTTCGGCCACCACCTTGCTCGCCGCGCCGGCGATCGACTGATCCACCATCGGCTCAGTCCGTGACCTGACTGCCATAGAGCGAGACGGCCAAATCGTGGATGGCGTTGGCCGTGCGCGGCCCGAAGCCGAGGAGATAGCTGCCGTCCATCAGGATCAGTTTGCGGCCTTCACCCGCCGGAGTCGAGGTGATCGACGGGATGGCGAACAGGTCAGCCTCCGCAATCGGCGGTCCGGCATTCTTCATCGCCAGGATCACGTCGGGCCTGGCGGTGACGATGGCCTCGTCGGACATCGCCTTGTAGCCGGAAAAGCCTTCGACCGCATTGACCGCGCCGGCGAGCTTGATGATGCCGTCGCCGGCAGTGTCGCTGCCGGCGGCGAGGATCTTGCCGCCCCGGATCGACAGCACGAACAGGATGCGCTTGCGCTCCTTGATCGACGCCGTTTGTTTTTCGGCCGCCTTCAGCTTGGCATCGGTCTCGGCAGCAAGCGTCTCGGCCTTGGCGTCGACGCCGAGCGCCTTGCCGACGATGCGGATCTTTTCCAGGATGCCGTCATGGCTATAGTGCTCGGGCACGTCGATGAACGGTACGCTCGACTTTTTCAGCACATCGACCGCTTCCTTCGGCCCGCTGCCATGCAGCGCCAGGATGCCGGACGGATTGACCGACAAAACACCCTCCGCCGACAGCTGGCGCATGTAGCCGACGTCGGGCAGCGCCATCGCGGCGGCGGGGTAGCGGCTGGTCGAATCGCGGGCGACGAGATGGCCCTCTTCGCCAAGCGCGTAGACGATCTCGGTGATGGAGCCGCCGATCGCCGCGATCCGCGACGTGTCGGCAAACACGGCAACGCCTTCAGCGGCGCGTGCTGGCAAGGCGGCAATCAGCAGCGAAAGGCCGATCGCCGGAGCAAGCCGCAAGCTGAACAGCTTGGGAGAAGAAAACATGGTCATGGGTCCTCAGGCTGCGTCGGGCTTGGAATGCGCGGCAGGTTTTCGGCCAGGAACCGCCAGTCGTCGCGCTCGCCCTCGCCTTCATGGCGCTTGCCGAAGAACTGGATGATCATCTTGCCGTCGGCGCCATAGGCTTCGAGCGAGGTGACATGACCGTCCTTGGTCGGCTTGCGCACGGCCCAGACCTCCTGGATGTGATCGGTGCGCAAATGCAGGTGGAAGGTCTCGTCCAGGACGTTGATCCAGGGCCCCATCGGTTTGATCGACTTGACCGGGCCTGAATGGATCTGGATGCAGCCGCGGTTGCCGACGAAGCACATGATCGGCATGCCGCCGGCGGCGGCATGATGGAACATGGCGCTGACGGCGTCATTGTCGAGCAGCCAGGCATAATCCTGGCCGACCATGCGCACGGCCTGGCGGCGGCTGAGTTTCAGCGCCTTCAGCATGCCGAAGAACTGGTGCACATCAGTCAGCCGGCTCCAGCGGTCACGCAGATCATCGATGTTTGCGGCGACGCCTGGCGTTTCGGCGTCGTCCTCGGCCAAGCCTGCGACAGAAACGGTCGGCTCCTGGTTCGACGATTCGAGCGCCGCCACCAGCTTCTGGTAGGCATAGAGATTGGACGCCGGCCGCAGATGCACCTTGTGCACGGCATCGCCTGCCGCGTCGAAGAATTGCAGGCTGCGGCGGATGTCGCCGCCGTCGCGCTTTTCCACGGCAAAACCATGCGCCCAGACTTTCGGAAAGACGCGCAGGTCGATGTTTTCGCCGAGCACCATGGCATTGTGCGTGCCCGGCACGACCTTGTCATAGACGCCGATCTTCTCGTGCACCGCGCTTTCGTTGCGGGTCAGCGCCATCACTTCGCCGACGGCGTCGAGGCCGGTCAGCAGATCATTGACGCGCGGCTCGACGCGCACGACGCCGTCGCCGCAATGCGCAGCGACCAGTTCTGCCTCGGAAATACCGAGCTCGGCGGCAAGGTCGCGCTCGCGCGCTTTCGGATTGTCTGCCCGCGCCCGTCGGATTTCATGCGGAGCGGGTTTTACGCGCTGGTCCATGTCCTGCTTACCTGTCTGCCCTGTCTGGTTCGTTACTTGTTGAGGATGAGCTTGCCCTGACGGGTGATCTTGAGCCGATAGAGCGCGCCATGGTGCTCGATGCCGATCTCGTGCTCGCCCTGGAACAGCGTGTTGGACGACAAGGTCCTCACCGCCAGCGGCACCCGGTCGAAGCGGGTCGGCGTCTCCTCGGAACGGCGGACGCGGTAACGGAAGTCGTTGGGATTGTGGGTGTTCATTTCTGTCTATCCCTTTCCTGTGCCGGGCGTCTGGCTAGGCGTTGCAAAAATGCCGATTAATTTCTTGACTCGAATAATCATGTTTACTAGTCAGTGCATTACAGGACTAAATGAGTCAAGATTTAAGACGCCGGACGAAATGAAAAATGCCAGCGAGCGCCGCCGCCAGCCAGCATCGAACCTGGAGTTGGGGCAATGGGGTTGGCAAATCGTGGACGACTGGATCTGGCAAACGCCGATCCGGCGCATCGGCCTATGGCAAAGACAGTGGCAGTTCTGCTTGCGGGAGTGGCAGTGATCGTGCTGCTGACGCCGCCAGCCGGCGCTCAACAAACCGCTCACCCAGACGCTGACCAGCAACAGGCCGACCAGACCAAGAAAACCGAGGACACCAAGCCCGCGCCTACCGGCGTGACACTGCTCGACAAGATCCTCGTCATCAGCCGCACCGGCGAAACGGCAATCGAATCGCTGGCCTCGGCCAGCCATGTCGACCAGGAACAGCTGGACCGCCGCATGGCGACGACACCCAATGAAATGCTGCTCGGCGTGCCGGGCGTCACCGCGCAGGCCGACGCACGGCGCGTCAGCTCCAGCATCAACATCCGCGGCCTGCAGGATTTCGGCCGCGTCGCGGTCATCGTCGACGGCGCCAGGCAGAATTTCCAGCGCTCCGACCACGGCACGCAGTCGACCTTCTATGTCGATCCCGAACTCATCAAATCCGTCGATGTAATCCGCGGACCGGTCGCCAACACCTATGGCTCCGGCGCCATTGGCGGCGTCGTCTTCTTCGACACCAAGGATGCGGAGGATTTCCTCAGGCCGGGCGAAACCTGGGGCGCATCGGTCACCGGGCGCTATGAAAGCAACGGCAAGGGCTGGACCACCAGCGCCAGCGGCGCTTACAAGTTCAACGACAACTGGGACGTCCTGGGCAATATCGTCTACCGCGACTACGACGACTACAAGAATGGCAGCGGCGACACCGTCGCCGGCACCGGCTTCGACGTGCTGAGCGGCCTGCTCAAGACCACCATCCGCCCGAGTGAAAACAGCGAATTGAAGCTCGGCTGGGTCGGCTCGAACGATGGCTGGACGGAAACCAGCGGCAGCGTGCCGGCGAATGACGTCGACCTGAAGTCGAACACCTTCACCGCCCGCTACAATATCACCGACGACGCCAAGAGCTGGCTCGATCTCCACATCAACGCCTCCTACAACAAGACCAATCTCGACCTGACCACGCTTGTTCCGCAAAACCGGTTCGATCCGGTCACCGGCCTCCCCGTCGTGCTTCCGGCAGGCTCGACGTCGACCTTCGATGTCGGCACCACCGGCATCGACATCTGGAACACGTCGCGCTTCGAGACCGCTGGCATCGCGCACGAGCTGACCTATGGCGGCGACTGGGTCGGCGACGATGTCGAGACCGGCGGCACGTCGGGCGGCGACAGCTTCTACACGCCGTCGGGCAAGCGCAACGTTTCGGGCGCCTATATCCAGGACAAGCTGAGCTGGAACTGGCTCGAAGTCATCACCGGTCTGCGTTACGACAATTACAGCCTGAAGGATTCGGACAACGAAACCTCAGGCGACAGGCTGTCGCCGCGCATCACCCTTGGCCTCTCGCCCTTCGAAAGCGCCAGCCTGGCTGGCCTGCAATTCTATGGCACCTACGCCGAAGGCTACCGCTCGCCGTCGCTGACGGAGACGCTGATCAGCGGCAATCATCCGGCCGGCGTCACCTTCCCGTTCCTGCCCAACCCGAACCTGCGGCCTGAAACCGGCAAGACCACCGAATTCGGCGTCAACTACAAGCTGAACGATATCATCGAAGCCGGCGACGCATTTCGGCTTAAGGCCGCCTACTTCCACAATGATGTCGACGACTACATCGAGGGCGTCACGCTGTCGCCGTTCGACCCGACCAGCGGCTGCCCGTTCGGCCCCGGCATCCCGATCTGCTTCCAGTACCAGAACTTCGCCCAGGCCAAGATCAACGGCTTCGAACTGGAAAGCGTCTACGATGCCGCCTGGGGCTATGCCGGGCTCTCGGCCTCGATCATCAACGGCCACACCATCTCCTATGAAGGTGAGCGGGCCGACCTTGCCACCATCCCGTCCTCGCAGGTCACCGGGCAGCTCGGCTTCCGCTTCCTCGAGGACAAGCTTACAGTCGGCGGCGAGGTGCAGTACAACGGCAAGCCGAAGGGCAATCCTGTTGCCAAGGATTATACGCTGGTCAACGCCTTCGCCAGTTACCAGGCAACCGACAATTTGAAGGTGGACTTCCGCGCCGACAATTTGTTCGATGTCAAATACACCAACCCGCTGAACGGCGGCACCACCGCCGTCATCTACGAGCCCGGCATCACGCTGAAGCTGGCCGCAACCATGCGCTTTGGAGGCTGACACCATGACAAGCTTGACGACATCGCTTCGTCTCCTGACCTCGACGCTGGCGATGTCGCTTGGCTTGGCGTCGGCGTGGGCGCAGCCCGCGCCGGCGCCGCAACTCAGCCTCGAACTCAATGCCGCGCAGCCCTCCGACAAGGGTTGCCGCCTGACTTTCGTCGTCAACAATGCGCTCGGCGCCGATCTGTCCAAGGCGGCCTTCGAGATCGCGTTGTTCAACGAGGCCGGCGTCGTCGACCGTCTGAGCGTGCTCGACTTCAAGGATCTGCCCGCCGGCAAGACCAAGGTGACCCGCTTCGACCTCGCCGGCACCAACTGCACCAAACTCAGCCGCGTGCTGATCAACAGCGCCACCGAATGCGCCGGCACCGGCGTGGAGCCGGAAGCCTGCATGCGCGGTCTGAAGACGCAGACCAAGACCGGTATCGCTTTCGGCGTCTGAGGTGGGCCTGCATCCCACCTTCAAGCACAACAGCGCGGCTTGGCCCGTCTCCGGCCCGCCGTCATGGCCGGCAACCGATCTTGATTTGACAATCCCGCCTCGCTCGCGGCAGGTCTCGCCGCGACACATGCAGGACATCAGCCCCCTCCCCGACGACGCCGGCAACGAACTGGCGATTGCGCCGCCCGTGCCGCTTGAGCAGGCGCGTCCGTCAGCAGGAGACCGCAAATGGACGATGGCGATCATCGCTTCCTGCCTGTTCCATGCTGCGGCAGCGGCGGCGTTTTTTATCGCGCCGGCTGGAACATTCGATTCAAGCAACGCGATACAATCCGAAGGCACCGATCAACCGGGCGCCGACGTGGTCGGCAGCGCTTTGGATAGCCAGGCGCCCGACGCGATCGATGTCGCCTTGGTGACCGATCCGCAGCCGCCCAAGCCCGAGGCTGTTCAACCCGCCCCGCCAACCGAGGCGCCTCAATCCGTCAAGGAGCCGCCGGCACCCAAGCCTGCGCCGGAGGCTGCCGAACAGGCAACCGTCGCTCCAGATACACTGACGGCCGCCATCCCGAATGATAAAAGTGTCGCCCCAGCGGTTGAGAGGTCGACACCGCCAGCGGTTCAACCGCAAAGTTCAGAGGCGCCTCCCGCCGCCGAGCCTCCTGTTGATTTGCCTGCCGCCAAGCCGCCGGTCCCGAGCCCGAGGCCAAGCGCACCAGCCGGATCGGGAGAGGTTCGCGGCGCGGCAGATGGCGAGGAGCGCGACGCGCCAGCGGTTGCTAGCAAGGGCAAAAAACAGGGCGCGGCCGGCAATGCGATGGAAGCCCGCTACAGCGGTGAAATTCAAAAGAAGCTTGCTCGCGCCAACCGCCGCGTTTCGAAAGCGATTCAAGAAAAGGCCAGCAACAATGCCAGGGTCGTCTTCGTCGTCATGGCCGATGGCAGCATCGGCGAGGTACAGCTTGCCGAAAGTTCAGGGTCGGATGAGCTTGACCAATTCGCCTTGAAGCTGGTGCGCCAGCAGGCGCCCTTCCCGCCCATTCCACCGGAGACCGGCAGATCAAGCTGGGTGTTCAGGGCGCGGATCGGTCCGTTTTAAGAATCTGCGCCCCGCAATCTCTTCAATGCCCGAGGTAACCCATTCAGAAAGGACGCCAATGTACATCGCCATGAACCGCTTCAAGGTCCAGAACGGCTCGGAGGCCGCCTTCGAGGATGTCTGGAAGAACCGCGATTCCAGCCTCTCGGAGATGAAAGGTTTTAGGGAATTCCATTTGCTGCGCGGCCCGGTCAACGAGACCGAGGGCTACACGCTGTTTGCCTCGCACACGGTGTGGGCAAGCCATGAGGATTTTGTCGCCTGGACCAAATCCGAGAATTTCCGCGCCGCCCACCGCAACGCCGGCACCTCGAAGGTGCACTATCTCGGCCATCCGCAGTTCGAAGGCTTCTCGGTCGTCGAAGGCGCCTGAGATATTTTCGCCTCAGGCAGCCGCATTCGGGACCGTCAAGCCCGACCGATCAATCGCCGCAAAGAGCGGGTGACGCGCTTGCGCAGCCATCGCAACCGGCCTCTGCGATCCAGAAAGGGCGGGACGCGCGGATCATCTCCCAGGCGGCCGAACCGCCTGATGTGTTGCGCCAGGAATCCAGGCACGAACTCGCGGCCATTGACGGCACCGAGCCGCTCGGCATTGGCGAGCACATAGTCGAGAACATCCGTACCCAACGTGATCTCATGCGTACGATAGGCCGCCGACTGCTGCACGTGGCCTCCGGCATAGGAGACGCCGGCCGATGCGTTGGCGCCGTGCAGGCGATAGAGGCCGAGACATTCCGACAAGAGCAGGCTGCCGGCCGACAGATGCGCGCATGTCGCAGCCAGATAGTCGGTCCCTATCCTGGTCTTGAAGGGGAACGCCAGAACCGGTTCCAGTGCGCCACGCCTGAAAACCATCGATGATGTCGGCGCCCACATCCAGCCATAGACCCCTGGCCCAAAATAGATGACCGGATGATCCGATGCATAGGCGAACTCGGGCGCCATCTCGCCAAGCTCCTTGCCGGCCGGGATGATGGTCCCGAGGCTATCCGGCTTCGGACGCGGCTTGCGCAACAGGACATAGGTGCCGCCCAGCAACGTTCGGTCGCCATCGACCAGGAACACGTCTGAACTGGACAGCGCCGCAGAGCGCACTGCATTGAGATGGGCCGAAATATGCGCCAGCAGAAAATCCGGCAGCCAGACGTCATCCGCGTCAAGGAACGCTACGAACGGCGCATCGGTCGCTGCGAAGCCGTCGCGAAATCCCGCGATTTGCCCGCCATTCTCGGAACGGACCAGCAGACGAAAGCGCGGATCGTCTATTGTCTGGAGGAGTTGCCGGATATGTTCGGCCGAGCCATCGGTCGAGGCATCGTCAACGATGACGCAGTCCCATCTCTGATAGGTTTGCGTCAGGACCGAACGAATCGCGTCCTCGACATAGGGCCGGTAGTTGTGACTGGTGATAACCACCGACACGCGCGGCAGCTCAAACGGTCGGAACGTGTCTTCCATCTGATCGGCTGCGCCTGCTCAAGTTGCTGCCCTGTAGCATTAGCGCATACCCTTACAATCCAACGCAGGCAAGCGAGCCGCGAAAAGCCCCCTACGCCGCGGCCAGCAGGCTGGCATTGCCGCCGGCAGCGGTGGTGTCGACGCAGACGGCGCGTTCATGCGCATAGGCCGCCGGGTTGAGCACTTCGCTGACCAGCGGCACGATCGGGCCGCTCCGGTTGGCGATGACCTTGCGCACGATCCGGGCTGCTTCCGGCTTGCCCGAGAAGGCGACAACATCGACGCGCAGCGAACGCGCCTCGACCGGGTCGGGCCGGCCATCTATGGCTGCCAACGGCAGCCCCTTGCCGGTCAACGCGGAGAGGGCTGCCGGCGCGCCGGGCGCCACGGCCAGCACCGCGTTGCCGGCGGCAAGCGCCTGGATCGTCTGGGCAAGCAGCGTGTCGGCGTCCGGCCCGAGGCACAGCACCCGGCCGCGCGGCGACAGCGACAGCGTGTTGGCCTCGCCGGTCGGCCCGGGCAGGTCGACCTGGCCGAAATCGATTGCAGCGGCAGCGCCGATCGCCGCTGCACCCTTGCCGCGCAGATGCTTTCTCAAAATGGCGATGCGGTCCGGCCGCGTCGACCAGCCGCCAAGCGTCGGCTCGGGCAGATTGTCGGCGAGTTCGGTCGCCGTCACCTTGTGGCCCTCGGCAATCTCGGTGCCGGCCTCCGGCCCCTTGCGGAAACGCCGGAGATAGTGCGGCCCGCCGGCCTTCGGCCCGGTTCCCGAAAGCCCCTCGCCGCCGAATGGCTGCGAACCGACGACGGCGCCGATCTGGTTGCGATTGACATAGATGTTGCCGGCATGGATGCCGTCGACAAAATGCTGGACGCGGCCCTCGATGCGGGTGTGCAGGCCGAAGGTGAGGCCATAACCCTTGCGGTTGATGGCGGCGATAACGGCGTCGATCCCGTCGGCGTCGAAGCTGGCGACATGCAGCACCGGCCCGAACACCTCGCGCTCCATCTCCTCGATGCCTTTGACCCGAAAGACATGCGGCGCGACGAAGCGGCCATCCTTCGGCGCCTCAAGTTTGGCGATCAGCCGGCCCTGCAGGCCCATCGTGGTGCAATACTCGCGGATCGAGCTCTGCGCCTCATCGTCGATCACCGGACCGACATCGGTCGAAATCTGCCAGGGATCGCCAATGGTGAGCGCCTCCATGGCGCCCTTCAGCATCTCCAGCATCTTCTTCTCGACGTCCTTCTGCACATACAGCACGCGCAGCGCCGAGCAGCGCTGGCCGGCGCTCTGGAAGGCCGACGCCAGGATGTCGCGCACCGCCTGTTCGGGCAGCGCGGTAGAATCCACGATCATGGCGTTGAGGCCGCCGGTCTCGGCGATCAGCATGGCATCAGGCGCTGCCGTCTCGGCCAACTGCTTTTCGATCAGCTTGGCGACCTCGGTCGAGCCAGTGAAGCAGACGCCGGCAATGCGCGGATCCGCAGCCAGCGGTCCGCCGACCGACGGGCCATCGCCGGGTAGAAGCTGGATGACATCCTCCGGCACGCCGGCCTCGCGCAGCAGTTCGACGGCGCGGAAGGCGATCAGCGGCGTCTGTTCGGCCGGCTTGGCGATGACCGAATTGCCGGTGACGAGCGCGGCCGCGATCTGGCCGGTGAAGATGGCGAGCGGGAAGTTCCATGGCGAGATGCAGACTATGGCGCCGCGCGCCTCGGTGCCCGCTTCATTGTTCGCCGCTTCGGCAGCGTAGTAGCGCAGGAAGTCGACGGCTTCGCGCACTTCCGCCACACCGTCGGCCAGCGACTTGCCGGCCTCGCGGGTGGCGAGCGCGAAGAACTCGACGGCATTGGCCTCATAGAGATCGGCGGCGCGGTTGAGGATCGCGGCGCGCTCGGTGACGGGACGTTTTGCCCAGGCCGGCTGCGCTTCCACCGCGAAGCGCACGGCGGTCGCGACCTGCTTGGCGGCGGCTTCGGCGACCGTGCCGACGATCTCGGCAGGCTTCGCCGGATTGACCACAGGGCGCTGCTTGCCATAGCCGGCGGCGCGCGTGATCGGCTTGGCATGCCAGCGCTCGGGCCCGGCAAAGGCCGCCTTGGCTTTGTCGATCGCCGCCAGCGTCACCGGATCGGTGATGTCGAACCCCTTCGAATTGCGGCGGCCAGCGCCGAAGATCGTCGCCGGACGAGCGATTGCCGGATTGGCGGCCGGACCCTGGTTCTCGACCGTTTCGAGCGGATCACGCGCAATATCCTCCGGCTCGACATCCTCGTCGGTGAGCTGATGGACGAAAGAGGAGTTGGCGCCATTCTCAAGCAGACGACGCACCAGATAGGCCAAAAGATCGGAGTGCGCGCCCACCGGCGCATAGATGCGGCAGCGCGTGCCTTCGGCCTGGCGCACTGTCTCATGCAGCGCCTCGCCCATGCCGTGCAGGCGCTGGAACTCGAAGGCGTCGCGATTGTCGGCCATCGACAGGATGGCGGCGACGGTATGGGCATTGTGGGTGGCGAATTGCGGATAGATGCGGTCAGTCATCGACAGCAGCTTCTTAGCGCAGGCGATGTAGGAAACGTCGGTGTTGGCCTTGCGGGTGAAGACGGGGTAGCCGGAAAGTCCGAGCGTCTGCGCCCGCTTGATTTCGGTGTCCCAATAGGCGCCCTTGACCAGCCGCACCATGATGTTGCGGTCGTACTTTTTCGCCAGCGCATAGAGCCAGTCGATGGTGAAGGCCGCGCGTGGCCCATAGGCCTGGACGACGACGCCAAAGCCGTTCCAGCCGGCAAGCTCCGGCTCGGCCAGCACGCGCTCGATGACATCCAGCGACAGATCCAGCCGGTCGGCTTCCTCGGCATCGATGTTGAGGCCCATGCGCGAATGCCGCGCGGCCAGCGCCAGCGACAGCAGCCGCTCGGCCATGACAGGCAGCATCTTTTCCTTCTGCGCCTCTTCGTAGCGCGGATGCAGCGCCGACAGCTTGACCGAGATGCCGTGGTTCTGGCGGATATCGGGACCGTTGGAGCCGGAATCGAGCGAGGAAATGGCGTCGGCATAGGCCTTGAGATAGCGCAGCGCGTCGGCCTCGGTGCGAGCCGCCTCGCCCAGCATGTCGAAGGAATAGAGATAGCCTTTCTGGATCATCGGCCGGCCGCGCTTGACGGCTTCGGCGATAGTGCGGCCAAGCACGAACTGCTCGCCCATTTCGCGCATGGCGGCGGCCACCGCCTTGCGGATCACCGGTTCGCCCAGCCGCCGCACCATCGAGCGCAGCGTGCCTTCGATGCCGCCCTCGCCCTCGTCGAGCACGCGGCCGGTCAGCATCAGCGCCCAGGTCGAGGCATTGACGAAGATCGAGCTCGAACCGCCCGAATGCGCCGACCAGTCATGCGGCGCGATCTTGTCGGCGATGAGGTCGTCCATGGTCTCGGTGTCGGGCACGCGCAGCAGCGCCTCGGCCAGGCACATCAGCGCCACGCCTTCCTTGGTGGAAAGGCCGTAGGCCGAGAGAAAAACCTCCATCAGCCTGGGGTCGGACGAGCCGCGCACCGCCCGCACCAGGTCGGCGGCACGAGCCGAGATCGCATCGCGGTCTTCGGTAGAAAGCCCGGTTGCTTCGGCAAGCCTCTTCACCGCCGCGTCTTCGTCGGGCAGGTAGTTGGCGCGGATCTGCTGGCGGATGGTGTCGAGCGGCATGGCGGTCCTGCGGAGCGAGCATCAGGGAACGGGCCGGCGGTCGCCGGACCGAATGGCGCAAGCTAGCACAGAGCCGTATTTTCAGCCGGTCCAAAGAAATCGACATGGCAAGCCGATCGATCTATCATTGCGATCAAATCGCCATCAAATGGACTGCAATATCAGTGACAGAAGACCAATTGGACCGCATCGATAAAAACATCCTGTCGTCTCTGGCGCGCGACGGGCGGTTGTCCATGTCGGAGCTGGCCGGCAAGGTCGGCCTATCGAAGACGCCGGTGCAGGCGCGGGTAAAGCGCTTGGAAAAAGACGGCTACATCAGGGGCTACCAGGCGATCATCGACCGCGAGCGCATGGGCGAAGGCCATGTTGCCTTCGTACAGGTCAAACTGTCGGACACGCGCTCGGCCGCGCTCGACGCTTTCAACCGCGCGGTGCAGGCGGTGCCGGAAATCGAGCAGTGCCACATGATGGCGTCGAGCTTCGACTATCTGCTGAAAGTCCGCACCACGGACATCGCCGCCTACCGCCGCGTGCTCGGCGAGCGCATCTCGGCGCTCCCGCACGTCGCCCAGACCTCGACCTTCGTGGCGATGGAGACGGTGAAGGACCGCTGACTCCTCACTCCGACAGCGTCTTCAAGAACGCCACCAGCGCCGCGCGCTCGCGGTCCGACAGTTGCAGCGGGTGCACCTCGGAGGTACCCTCGACAGCAGCGGGTGCCGCCGAATAATGCGCCACCACCTCCTCCAGCGAGGAGAACTGGCCGGCATGCATATAGGGCGGCCTCGTCGCCGCGCCCCGCAACGACGGCGTCTTGTAGGCGCGCATCAGTTCGGGCGCGTCCTTGACCATGAAGCGCAGTTCGCCGCAGGCGCCGGCGCCACCGTCGCGGAAGGCGCCGAAGCAGTTGAAGGGATCAGCCTCGACCTGGGCTATCGCGTCGAAGCGGCCGCGATCCAGCGGCAGGTCCTTGACCGGCGGCACGCCGGTGTTGTGGAAACTGTTGTCGGTGAAGCGCGGCCCGTTGTGGCAGGTCACGCAATTGGCCTTGCCGATGAACAATTTCAGCCCGAGCATTTCCTCCAGCGAAAAGGCATCGTCGGCTTTCGGCTTGGCGCCGGACGCCAGGTCGATGGCAAAACGGTCGAAGCGCGTCTGCGCCGGTTCGATCGACCGTTCGAAGGCGGCGATCGCCTTGCCGATATTGGAAAAGACACGGTTGACATCGTCCATCTGGGCCGCAGTCATCGCCTTCCACGCCGCCTGCTCTGCTTCATTGCCGAGCGGACTGGCATTGGCCGGCACGGCGGAAAGGTCAGGCAGCGGCCCGAAGATCCGCTCGTAGCGCTCGCCGAACCGCTTCTGGATATAATGCGCGAAGGCGGCGCGGTTTCCCGCCTGCTCGAGCGGGTTTTCCAGCGGCGTCAGCGCCTGCGCCCACAGGCTGTCGCGCCGCCCATCCCAGAAGAACCACGGATTGCGCGCTACCCCGGCCAGCGGCATCGAGCGCCTATTGGTGCGGCCGACGCCGACGGCCTGCGGCAGGTCGTCCTGGAATTGCCGGTCGATCTTGTGACAGGTCGAGCACGACACGTTGCCGTCATGGCTCATGCCCTGATCGAAGAACAGAGTGGAGCCCAGGGCCGCCGCGGCGGGCACGTCGGCAAAGCGGTTGGTGGTATCGGGCTTCAGCGCCGGCAAGGCGTTCAGCGCCAGCGAGGCAATGGTCTTCTTCTCGGCATCGGAAAAATCCGGCTTGCCGCAGCCGGCAACCAGCAAAACCGCCGCCAGGGCCAGAAAGCG
The DNA here is from genome assembly GCF_057784295.1 of Mesorhizobium sp. CNPSo 4688. Classification (NCBI taxonomy): domain Bacteria; kingdom Pseudomonadati; phylum Pseudomonadota; class Alphaproteobacteria; order Hyphomicrobiales; family Phyllobacteriaceae; genus Mesorhizobium; species Mesorhizobium sp. CNPSo 4688. The sequence continues at coordinate 273,145 of NZ_JBWLUY010000005.1, read as the reverse complement.
CAACAGGCAGTTCATCTGGTCACAGCACCACGTTGAAGACGACCGTGTCGGAACCGGCCGCCGCTGAAATGGCGAAGCGCAACTGCCACACGCCGCTCATGGTGAATTTCAGCCCCTCGATGCGGTAGCGCCCCTCGCCCAGATAGTCGGTCGCCTGCGGACTGGTCGGCAGGCCGTGATTGTGCTGCGGCATGCCGCCGGAGACCGAGATCGCCGCGCCTTCCACGGGATTGCCTTTGACCGTCTTCAGGGTGAGCAGCCAGGATTGCAGTTCGCCTTGTTTGATAACGCCCCGCTCCGGCTGGAAACTGGCGACAAACAAGCCGTTCGCCGTTTTCTTCGAGCGCGAAATATCCGGGCCCGGCGCCGATTGCGGCGCGGTCAGATAGACGATCGCCAGTATGCCGGCCAGCAGGGCGGCCAGACCAAGGCCCGCAAGAAGATAACGCCATAGTGATGCCAAACCGGTTCCTCTTCCAAACATAACGTCCCGGGGAGCAATTCGCGTCCCGCCGCTGCTGTGGGAAAACGCTTCTGGCGCAAAAAACCGCCGCCGCCAAGCATGGCGCTGCCGGCCGCAAAAAGCTACAGGACCGAAACCAAACCCCGAGGGAGAGTTATGGCAGCAGACGGCGTCGCTTCGATCGGTGAATGCATGCTCGAACTGTCCGGCCAGACCGGGCCCAACTGGCGCATGGGCTTTGCCGGCGACACGTTCAACACGCTGTGGGCACTGCATGCGCTGAGCGGCGAGAGGCCCGCCACTTACGTCTCTGCCTTTGGCGACGACCCGTTCTCGCAGGGTCAGATCTCGTTCTTCGCCGAAAACGGCATCGGCATCGGCGCCAGCCCGATCATCCCGGGTGCCCGGCCCGGCCTTTACGCCATCACCTTGACCGGCGCCGAACGCGCCTTCACCTATTGGCGCAGCGACGCGGCGGCCAGACGGCTTGCCTCGGACCCGGCGGCCTTGGCAAAAAGCCTTGAAAACCAGGCGCTTGTCTATTTCTCCGGAATCACTTTGGCAATTCTGGACGCCGCCGCGCGCAAGACGTTGCTGGCAGCGGTGGCCAAGGCGCGCGCTGCCGGATCGCTGGTCGCCTTCGACCCTAACTACCGGCCGCGCCTGTGGCACGGCCGCGAGGAGGCGCAAGCCGCGATCCTTAACGCGCTTGCCGTCACCGACATCGCGCTGCCGACCTTTCCCGACGAGCAGATGCTGTTTGGCGATACGGCACCCCAGGTGACCGCCGAGCGGATGGGAAAACTGGTCGGCGAAGTCGTCGTCAAGAATGGCGAGGAGCCGGCGCTGATCGCCACTGGCGGAACCCTGCAGCCCGTTCCGGCCCAGCATGTCGCCACCCCCGTCGACACCACCGGCGCCGGCGATTCCTTCAATGGCGGCTATCTAGCCGCCCGGCTTGCCGGCCATGCGCCAGCAGAGGCCGTGCAGCACGCGCATCGTGTCGCCGCCGCCGTCGTGCAGGTGCGCGGCGCGCTGGCGCCGTTCGAGGTTCTAAGAACCGCTTTCGAAGGCTAAGACCTTAGGGAAGCCGGAAGCGATATTCCGTCACCTGATGATAGATCTGCCCCGGCCACAAAGTGGCTTGCGGGAAATAGGGCCGGTTGGGCGCGTCGGGCCAGGCCTGTGCTTCGAGGCAAAAACCGGAAAACGCCTTGTAGCGCCGCCCGTCCAGGCCGCCCGACGTCGGCACGACATATTGGCCGGTGTAAAGCTGCAGGCCGGGCTCGGTGGTCCAGACCTCCATCTCGACGCCTGAACTGGCGCCTTGCGCCCACGCCACCTGGTGAAGCGGGCCTCGAGCTGACGCCAGACAGAAGTTGACGTCGTAGGCGAGCTGCTCGCCTTCTGTTTCCATGCGCAGCGGCCGCGCCTGGCGGAAGTCAAAAGGGGTATCGTCGACAGGCTTGACGACACCGGTCGGGATCATCTCGCCATCAACCGGCGTGTAGGCGCCGGCATTCAGCATCAGCCGGTGATCGAGGATGTCACCGGTGCCGCCATCGTCGAGATTGAAGTAGGAATGCTGCGCCAGATTGCACAGCGTCGGCTCCTCGCAGGTGGCGGTGAGCTCCATCGAGAGCGTGCCGGGGATCTTCAGCCGGTAGGTGCAGGTGACGTCGAGCGCGCCGGGAAAGCCCATCGTGCCGTCGGGATCGTGCAGCGTCAGCGTGACAAAATCCCGGCCGTGCAGCGAAACCGTCCATGGCCGGTGGAAAAAACCCCGCGAACCGCCATGCAGCGTGTGCTTGCCGAGGAAATTGCGCTCGGTCTGGTAGCGCTGGCCGGCAATGGTGAAGCGGCCGTCGCGGATGCGGTTGGCATAACGACCGACGACCGCGCCGAAGAAGGCCCGGTCGGTCTCGTAGGGCTCGAAGCGGTCATAGCCCAGCACCAGCGGCGCATCGTGGCCGGCGAGCCGCAGATCCTGGATGATGGCGCCGAGCCCGATGATGTTGGCGCTGATGCCGCCGCCACGGATGGTGAAACGGCGGACGGGTTCGCCCGCCTGGGTCGTGCCGAAGACTTCGCCGTCCTTCATCGCTATGCCCAAATGCTATTTCGTGGATCTGTCGACTTAGAGCAATTCCAGGAAAAGTGTGAAACGGTTTTCCGTCCGGAATTGCGAAAAACAAAGAGATAGAGCGGTTCGGCGTTTCCGCTGAACCGCTCTAGGCCGGCTGAATGTCATCTGGCAAGGGCAGGCGCATGGCCTGCCCTGCCCGTCAGCGGTTTAGAGGCCGAGGCCGCCAATGCAGACATATTTGGTGTCGAGGTAATCCTCGATGCCCTGATGTCCGCCTTCCTTGCCGAGGCCCGATTCCTTGACACCGCCGAACGGCGCTTCCGGCGTGGTGATCAGGCCTTCATTGACGCCGACCATGCCGTATTTCAGCCCTTCCATGACCCGGAAGGCGCGGCCGAGATCGCCGGTGTAGAAATAGGCGGCGAGGCCGAACTCGGTGTCGTTGGCGAGCGCGATGGCCTCTTCCTCGGTCTCGAACTTGAACACCGGGGCGATCGGGCCAAATATCTCTTCCTTCATGAAGCGCATGTCAGGCTTGGCATTGGCGATGACGGTCGGCTGGAAGAACGAGCCGCCAAGCGCGTGGCGCTTGCCGCCGGCGACGACCTTGCCGCCCTTCGAGGTGGCGTCGGCGATGAATTCCTCGACCTTCTCGACCGCCTTCACGTCGATCAGCGGTCCCTGCTGCACGCCCTCTTCCAGGCCCGAGCCAACCTTCAGGCCATTGCTGGCTGCGACCAGCTTCTCGACAAACTTGTCGTAGATGCCGGCCTGCACGAGGAAGCGGTTGGTGCAAACGCAGGTCTGGCCGGAATTGCGGTACTTGGCGGTGATGGCACCGGCAACGGCACGGTCGAGATCGGCATCGTCGAAGACCAGGAACGGCGCGTTGCCGCCAAGTTCCATCGACACTTTCTTGACGGTGACGGACGACTTCTGGATCAGAAGCTTGCCGATCTCGGTCGAACCGGTGAACGTGATCTTCGATATCAGCGGGTTGGCGCAGATCTCGTCGCCGATTTCGGCAGCCGAGCCGGTCAGGATGTTGACGACGCCCTTGGGGAAGCCGACTTCCTCGGCCAGCGCACCCCAGGCAAGACCGGAATACGGTGTCTGCGAGGCCGGTTTGACCACGGTAGTGCAGCCGGCGGCAAGCGCAGGGCCGAGCTTGCGGGCAAGCATCGAGGACGGGAAATTCCACGGCGTGATCGCCGCGATGACGCCAACCGGCTCCTTGGTCACCAGGATGCGGCGATCGCCCCACGGCGACGGCACGACATCGCCATAGGTGCGGCGGCCTTCCTCGGCGAACCACATGATGTAGGCGGCGGCAGAGCCGATCTCGCCCTTGGATTCGGCCAGCGACTTGCCCTGCTCGATGGTGAGCAGTTCGGCCAGCACGTCCTGATTGTCCATCATCGCGTCATGCAGCTTGCGCAAGAGCTTCGAGCGTTCGAGCGCGGTGGTCTTGCGCCAGGTCTTGAAAGCCTCGGCGGCGGCTTCGATGGCGCGGCGGGTTTCCGCCTTGCCCGACTTCGGCACGGTGCCGATCTTGAGGCCGGTGGCCGGGTTGTTGACGTCGACCGTCTGGCCGCTGTCGGCCTGCACCCATTCGCCGTTGATGAGATTGGCCTGGCGCATGAAATGGCTGGTTTTCTGAAGCATGGTCTAGCCTCCGTTCGGCGCACTGACGGGCCGGTTTCTGGATCTCTTCGATGAGCGTGCGCAAAGGCTGCGGAGCCGGCACGCTGAAGCCACTGCTCTTAACCTAGGGCAAGCCCCGCAAGCAATCGCAAGATGGCATATAGGGGTTGGGCCAGAGCAAGACGAGAGCCGCAACAGGCAAATTGCCGTGTGGCCTAACCGAAGACGTGAACCACCACCGTCAGCCAGCAGGTCGTGGTGAGAACGGCACAGGCGGTGGCGATGGTCATCTGGTTCGACGCCAGCGCCTGGCCGGTGTTGAACTGCACGGCGATCAGGTAGGAATTGATGCCGGACGGCATCGCGGCCACCATCACCGCCACCTTGGCCGTCAAGGGCGGCAGGCCGAGCAACCAGACGAAGACAAGCACCAGCGCCGGCATCAGGAACAGTTTCAGCGCCGAAAGCACCAGCGCCGGCCTGACATTGCCCGAAATGCCGAAGCGGCGCAGGCTGAGCCCCATGGCGAACAGCGCCACCGGCGCCGCCGTAGCGGCCAGCGTATCGACCAGGCGCATGGCGACAGCAGGCAGCGGCGCGCCGGTGATGCGCCATGCGAGCCCCGCCAGAATGCCGATGATCAACGGATTCATGAACAGCCGCCTGAGGAAGCTGCGGACAACGCGCAAGGGATGCACGGGTTCGCCGCTACCGCGGCCGAACACTTCGAACAGCACGATCGAGGCCATCAGCATGGTCGGCAGATGCACCGAGACCAGCAGAGACAGCACCTCGAAGCCATCCGTTCCGAATATGCCGAGGATAAAGGGCACGCCGAGCAGCACGACATTGGAAAACGCCGACGACACGCCGCCGACGACACCGGCGCGAGAATCCCTGCCGAAGACACGGGTGGTAACCAGATGGCCGGCGGCCCAGGTGATCGCGACGGCCGCAAAATAAGCGCCCCATAGCGACCATGGCGCAACACGATGGAAGTCGGACTTCACCATCGTCTGGAACAGCAGCAGCGGCATCGCCACGTTGATGGCGAATTCGGAGATGCCCTCACCGCTCGCTGGCCTGAGATAGCGTGTCCACCCGGCGACATATCCGAGCGCGACAAGGCTGAAGACGAAGAGGACGGTTTCGGTGAGCGGCGACATTTCCAGAGGGATAAGCGAGCCATGCTCGCGGCGCAATCGCGCCCGAATTTGATCATCGTCGGCTGGCAGGCTTATAGAGGGTTTGGATCATTGGGCGGACGACACGACAAATGGGCTTTGTCGGCACCTCGAAAGGCAATCGTGTCCGGCGGCTGACGGCTTTCGTCGCTGTGCTGCTTTGCCTTGCCGTATCGGTAGCTCAGGCGGCCGAGACCAAAAGTCTCAAGGGCGTGGCGCTGATCATCGGCCAGTCGAAATACGACCATATCGCCGCTCTTGCCAATCCGGCCAATGACGCCCGCGACATGGCCAAGATGCTGACCGACCTCGGCTTCGATGCCCGCAACGTCACCGATCGCGATGCCGCCAAGCTGAAGCGCGACCTGGAGCGGTTTACCGAGGATGCCGAAGGCGCAGACGTCGCCTTCATCTACTATTCCGGCCATGGCATCGAGGCCGGCGGCGAGAACTATCTGGTGCCGGTGGACGCCGACGTCTCCTCGCTGAAACATGCCGGTGAGGCGCTGGTGCCGATTTCGGCCGTCATGGACGAATTGAAGAAGACCGTGCCGGTGACGATTGTGCTGCTCGACGCCTGCCGCACCAATCCGTTTCCGGCCGACGCGGTCGTGCGCCGGGCGCCAACGGCTTCCGCCGAGCCCATCGGCGCCGGCGGGCTGGAACCGGTGCGCGGCGCCAAGGCGCTCGGCAATGCCTCGGTGGACGATGCGAGCCTCGGCACGGTGGTCGGCTTTGCCGCCGAACCGGGCCGCCCGGCGCTCGACGGCGACGCCGGCGAAAACAGCCCCTACGCGGCGGCGCTTCTGCGTCACCTCACGGCGATGAAGGGTACGGAATTCGGCTCGGTTATGCGCATGGTGACGGAAGAGGTCTATCTCGACACCAAGGCAAAGCAGCGCCCCTGGGTCAGCGAGAGCCTGCGCCGTCTCCTCTATTTCGGCGTCGCGCCGCCGGAGCCGACCGGCGATGATGGGCTGATCACTGGTGAGCGGCGGCAATTGCTGTTGACCATCTCCGACCTGCCCGATCCCAAGCGGGCGCAGGTGGAACTGGCCTCGCTGAAGGACGGCGTGCCGCTCGATGCGCTCTACGGCGTGCTCAAGGCGCTCGGCACGGAAAAGATCCCGGAGGACCCGAACGACCTTCAGAAGGTTCTGGACAGCCAGGCCGAGCGCCTGAAGAAGATGATGGCCGAGCGCGCGGCGCTGCGCACCGACGATCCCCAGATCAGCCGCCTGGTCGCGTCCGCCGACAAAGCCATCAACCAGGGTGCCATGGTGACAGCGCGCAAATTCCTCGATGACGCGGTCGGCCGGGTCGAGGAAAACAGCGGTGCGGTCGACGAGGCCGAAGATCTGGTCAGGCAAAAGCGCATCGCCGACGCCGCCATCTATGCCAAACGCGCCGACGCCGCCGCACTGGTCTTCGACTACAAATCCGCCGCCAACGACTATGCCAAAGCTTTCTCGCTGGTCGAGAAGTGGGACGAGAAGCTGCGCTGGAACTACAAGAACCAGGAGGCCGAGGCGCTGAACGCTTATGGCTACGCCACCGGCGACCTCGATGCCCTGCAACAATCCATCGAGGCCTATCATGTCATCCTGAACTTCATCCCCAACGGTGAACAGAACCGCGATTGGGCAATCACTCGCAACAACATGGCGGTCGTGCTGCAAACCATCGGCGAACGCGAAACCGAGACCGCGCATCTGGAAGAAGCGGCGCAGATCTTTCGCGATTCGCTTGTCGTCTTCGAGCGCGAGAAAGATGATCGCAACTGGGCCGCCGCGCAGAACAACCTGGCCAATGTGCTGCTGAAGATAGGGGAACGCGAAAGCGACCCCAAGCGCCTGAACGATGCGGTGGCGGCCATGCGCGCCACGCTGGAGAAGCGCCCGCGCGACAAGCTGCCTTTGGACTGGGCATCTTCGCAGAACAATCTTGGCCTCGCCCTCTATGCACTCTCCGAACGCGAACCCGCCGGCGAGCATCTGAAGCAGGCCGAAGCCGCTTACCGGCTGGCGCTCGAGGAGTACACACGTGCCAAAACGCCGGTGGAATGGGCGATGGTCGAGAACAATCTCGGCAACACGCTGGTCACGCTTGGCATCCAACTCAACGACAAGGCCAAGATCAATGAGGCGGCCGACGCTTTCCGCGCCGCGCTGGAAGTGCGAACCCGGGAAACCTTTCCGGTGTCCTGGGCCACCAGTCGCCTCAATCTCGGAAATGCGCTGAGCGGTGTCGCCCGCTTCGACATGGGCACGGCGACGCTCGAAGAAGCAGCTTCCGCCTATGACGACGCACTGACAGTGTTTACCCGCCAGCGCTTCCCGATGGACTGGGCGTCGGCGCAGAACAATCTTGGCTCGATCTACCAGACGCTGGGCCAGCGCACGCGTGATGCGGCCAAGCTGGAACAGTCGGTGGCAGCCTTCCAGGCGGCACGGCAGGTCTATGTCAGGCGGAAGTTCCCGCAGGACTGGGCCATGAGCTACTACAATCTCGGCAACACGCTGCAGCTACTGGGCGGCGTGACCGACAAGCCCGAGCCCTATAGCGCTGCGGTCGACGCCTACGGCAATGCGCTGCGCGAGTACAAGCGCGAGACGAACCCGCGGCAATGGGCACTGGCCCAGGCCGGCCTGGGCTCGACGCTGCACTGGTTGAGCATGAGCAATGCCGATGCCAAGACCCTGCAGGATTCGATTGCGGCGCGGCGGGCAGCGCTCGAAATACTCACCATCGAGGCAGCACCGGTTGACTGGGCCAATGCTCAAAATGGCATCGGTATGAGCCTGCTCAATCTCGGCAATCTCCAGCGGACCGACAAATATCTCAACGACGCCGAAGCTGCATTCACGGCGACGCTGAAGGTGTTTACGCGTGAAACTCAGCCACTGCAGTGGGCCTTCGAACAGAACAATATCGGCGACGTCCACTGGAACCGCGCCAGCTACGGCGCGGGCAAGCCGGAATATCTCAAAGCGATCGAATTCTTCGAGAACGCCAAGCAGGGCTTTACTGAAGCCGGCTACACGATCCCCATCCCGCTCACCGACCAGAAGATCGATCTGGCGAAGAAGCAGATGGCGAAAAAGTGACGTTGCGGACGGAGCGTCCGCCTTTCGCTTGTCTTTGTGGCGGCTTTCCGATCCCTATATGCGAATGACCAGGGCCGACATCCGGCTCTCGGAAGGTTTCAGATGATTCGATTTGTGCTGGCGCTATTTCTGCTTGTTGTCCCGGCCGCGGCCCATGCGACAGATGCCGGCTGGGCGCTTTTGCGTGACGGCGGCCATGTCGTGCTGCTTCGCCACGCGCTGGTCACCGGCACCACCGACCCGGCCAATTTCGACATCGACAACTGCGCCACCCAGGTCAACCTCTCGGCCCGCGGCAAGCAACAGGCGAGCAAGATCGGCGCCTTGTTCGGCGCCCGCGCCGCGCCCATCGAGCGCGTGCTGTCCAGCCGCTACTGCCGCTGCCTCGACACCGCCCGCATCGCCTTCGAAGCCGAGCCGGAGCTTTTTGCACCGCTCGATCTCCTGAAGAGTGATCCGACCGAGAAGGCCGCGCAGCTCGCCGCGGTCATAAAGGAGATCCGTGCCTATTCCGGCTCCGACAATCTGGTCATGGTCACCCATCTCGAAAACATCGTGGCGCTGACCGGCGTCTCGCCGCGCGAAGGCGAAGCGGTGGTGGTGGAGCCGCAAGGCGATGGCTTGCGTGTGCTCGGCCGCGTCACCTTCTGAGCAGCCCGTCAGCCCGCGCACTGTTGCTGAAATACCACCGCCGAAAGAAGCCGCAAATTCGCCGCCACAATGCCGCTTGCGACAACCCGTCGCAGGGTCTATAGGCGCGCTCCCGGTCACGAAAACCGAAGCGAGCACAACGGTTGGAGCTTTCGTCTCCGCCCGTGCAGGCGGCTTTGCCGCCCTGTATACGGCGCCGTTTTGGGGATTGGGATCGCGGATGTAGCTCAGTCTGGGAGAGCGCCGGATTTGGATCCGGAGGTCGCAGGTTCGAATCCTGCTGTCTGCACCACGGATAGCTCAGTTGGGTAGAGCATCAGATCGCGAATCTGACGGTCGAAGGTTCGAATCCTTCTCCATTGGCCTTCCAAGCCAAGCCACCCTGTCACGGTGTTATTCGGAAAATCGGTCCGGGGACCGGAATGCTGAAGACCTCAAGGCGGCCGAAGCCCACGGGCCGAGGCCGGCTCGAAAGGTCCGACGCCATCGGCTCACGGCCAGGCCCGCGGTGACGATCAAGGCGCAGTGTCGCCGGCAAGGGAGGCCAAGGCCTCCGGCGCCCGCTTCGCTGCCCCGCGATCCGCTCCCGAAGGCCCGCCGCGATTTGATGCCACCGGTCCCCGGATCATTCGTGCCGGGAACGACGAAGTGAAACGAGAAACGAAAGGGAAGATCGACGCATGACGTGACGCCTCGCATGGGGCCATGCCCGACAGGAGTAAGACAATGACGACTATTCTCGACAAGGTTCTTGGACGCGAGCGCGTCCTCGTAAGGGAAAACGAACGTGCCCTCACCCTCTACAAGGGGGAGATCAAGGCTGTCCTGCTGCCGGGTGAGCATTCGCTCGTCAACCGGCGCGGCAACCTTGAAGTGTCCCGGCACGATCTGAAGAACCCGGAATTCGTTTCGGCGTACGAGAAGGCGTTGTTCGACAAGCTCCCGGATGTGGCCGCGCGTCATTTGACCGTGGTTCGCACCGGACGCACGGAGGTCGCCGTCATCGAGCGCGACGGCAATCTGCATGCTGCGCTGGCGCCGGACCGCAAGCTGGTGCTGTGGACGGATGCCGGGCCGTGGAAGGTGACGCTGGTCGACACCGCAGTCGATCTTGCCATCGATCCGGCGCTGATGCGCCGGCTCGGTCAGGCCCGGAAGACGGAATTGATGTCCGTCCATCCGATCGTCGATGGCCAGGCCGGACTGCTGTTCGTCGACGGTGTGCTGGTGCGCACGCTCACTGCGGGCGTGCATGCGTTCTGGAATGTCGGGCGCATGGTGCAGGTGAAGGTCGTCGACCTCAAGCGCCAGTCGCTCGATGTCGCCGGGCAGGAAGTGCTGACCAAGGATCGCGTGACGATCCGCGTCAACATCGCCGCCGAATACCAGGTCGTCGACCCGGTCAAGGCGGTGAGCACGGTGAAGGACTTCTCCGAAGCCCTCTACCGCGCCCTGCAGTATGCCTTCCGCAAGACGCTTGGCGCGCTGACGCTCGACCAGATCCTTGAAAAGAAGGTGACTGTCGATGAGGAGGCGGCGGCCAAGGTCCGTGCCGACATGGCCGCGATCGGCGTCGAGGTCAGCGATATCTCGCTCAAGGATGTGATCCTGCCGGGCGAGATGCGCGAAATCCTCAACCAGGTGGTTTCGGCCGAAAAGCAGGCCGAGGCCAACGTCATCCGCCGCCGCGAAGAGACGAACGCCACGCGTTCGCTCCTCAACACGGCCCGGGTGATGGCCGAAAACCCGGTGATGCTGCGGTTGAAGGAGCTCGAGGCTCTGGAAACGATCGCCGGCAAGGTCGAGCGGCTGACCGTCCACAACGGAACGGGCGGACTGCTCAACGACATCGTCAAGCTCCGCGAGAGCTGAGCTGACGTTGCGTCAAATGGAAGGGCCGCTGGTTAACTGGCGGCCCTTCTTGCGCTTCTAGACCCCCCTCCCCATCTGCGCCCGGCGCATCAGGCCTTTTCCTGCCGGGAAAAACCGATTAGACAGCGCCCAAACCAGATGCGGACAGATTCCGCCCGCAACCGAAGGAAGAGCCCTTGTCCACCACGTTCGACAAAGTCGCCAAGATCATTGCCGACACCAGCGAGATCGATATCGACACCATCACCCCCGAAAGCCACACGATCGACGATCTCGGCATCGACAGCCTCGATTTCCTCGACATCGTCTTTGCCATCGACAAGGAATTCGGCATCAAGGTGCCGCTGGAAAAGTGGACCCAGGAAGTCAATGACGGCAAGGCCTCGACCGACGATTACTTCGTCATGAAGAACCTGTGCGCCAAGATCGACGCGCTGGTCGCCGCCAAGAACGCCTGACATCGGGCAAGCGCGCGGCCTTGACGGGCTGCGCCGCCTGACCCACAAAGCCGCTCATGAGCAGCCCCCGCGACGTCGTCATCACTGGTATTGGCCTTGTCTCCTCGCTTGGAGAGGGTCCGGACGCACACTGGCAGAAGCTGGCGCAGCCAGGCCTGCAGCCGGTGCTCGAAGCCGCGCGTTTTGCGCCCTACACCGTGCATCCCCTGCCCGAGATCGACTGGAACCTGCAGATTGCCAAGCGCGGCGACCAGCGGCAGATGGAAACCTGGCAGCGGCTCGGCACCTATGCCGCCGGCCTGGCGCTGGACGATGCCGGCATCAAGGGCAATGACGAGCTCAGCACCACCATGGACATGGTTGTCGCCGCCGGCGGCGGCGAGCGCGACGAGGCGGTCGACGCCGCGATCCTTGCCGCTTCGGAAAGCCGCAACGACCGCGACGTGCTGCTGAACGAGAAGCTGACCACCGAATTGCGGCCGACTCTGTTTCTGGCGCAGCTTTCCAATTTGCTCGCCGGCAACATCTCCATCGTTCACAAGGTGACCGGATCGTCGAGGACCTTCATGGGCGAGGAAGGTGCCGGTGTCGCCGCCGTCGAGACGGCTGCCGCGCGTATCCGCTCGGGACAGTCGACGCATATTCTGGTCGGCGGCGCCTTCCAGACCGAACATTCCGACATGCTGCTCGGCTATGAACTGGCCGGCTACCTGCATCGCGGCCCATGGAAGCCGGTCTGGCAAAGACAGGGTGCCGAGGGTGGCGGCCTGGTCTCCGGCTCCGGCGGCGCCTTCCTGGTGCTGGAACAGCGCGAACACGCGACAAGCCGTGGCCGCAAGATCTATGCCGAGCTCGGACCGGTCGTCTCTGGCCGCGCCCGGCGCTCGCGCGGCGAACTCGACGCCGAGATCGCGGCCTTGCTCAAACAGGCAGCACTCCCGAACGGTAAGCTGCTTGCCATGTCCGGCGCTTCCGGCGCGCATAAGGCAACATCAGCCGAGAAGGCAGCGCTCGATACCAATCCGGCGATATCGGCGCGCGGTTTCGCGACGCTGACGGGGCATATGAAGGAAGCGCAGTTTCCGTTCGCTGTGGCGCTCGCCGCACTGGCTGTCGACCGCAAGGCCGCCTTCCCCGTTTTCGACGCCGCGACCGAGAAGCCGTTCGAAGGCATTCCGCAAACCGTGCTTGCAACGGCGATCGGCTATCACCAATTCGAGGGCATGGCGCTGGTCAACGTTGCTTGAAGCAGTGCTGCGCGATCATGCTGCAAAGTTAAGAGGTTCCGGATGGCCAATCTCAGAGATCACATGGGCAGGCCGATCGTCGCCGTCACCGGCATCGGCGTGGTGACCTCGCTCGGCGTCGGCAAGGCAGACAATTGGGCGGCGCTGACCTCCGGCAAATCCGGCATCCACCCGATCACTCGCTTTCCCGTCGACCACCTCAACACCCGCATTTCCGGCATGGTCGACTTCCTCGACTCAAGCTCGAAGGGCGCCAGCCTGCTGACCTACGAGCTGGCCGAAACCGCCGCGAATGAGGCCGTGGCCGAATCCGGCCTCGATTCCTCTGATTTCGGCGGGCCGCTCTTCCTTGCCTCGCCGCCGGTCGAGCTCGACTGGCACGATCGCTTCTCGCTCTACAATTCCGACGGCCAGGGCGCCGGCGCCGAAAGGCTGCTCAGGGTGGCGCGCGGGCTGAAGGAAACAGATACTTTCGAGACCACGCAGTTCGGCTCGATCGCTGACCGGCTGGCCGATCGGTTCGGAACGCGCGGCCTGCCGATCACGCTGTCGACCGCCTGTGCTTCCGGCGCTACCGCCATCCAGCTCGGCGTCGAGGCAATCCGCCGCGGCGAATGCGACCGGGCGCTGTCGATCGGCGCCGACGGTTCGGCAACCGCCGAGGCGCTGATCCGCTTCTCGCTGCTGTCGGCGCTGTCGACCCACAACGACATTCCGGAAAAGGCCTCAAAACCCTTCTCCAAGGACCGCGACGGCTTTGTCCTGGCCGAAGGTTCCGGCGCGCTGGTGCTGGAATCGCTGGAGGCCGCCCTTGCCCGCGGAGCGACCGTGCTCGGCATTCTGCGCGGCTGCGGCGAAAAGGCCGATGATTTCCATCGCACCCGCTCCAAGCCCGACGGATCGCCGGCGATCGCTGCCGTGCGCGCTGCCCTCGCAGATGCCGGCTTGAGCAAGGACGAGATCGACTACGTCAACGCTCATGGCACTTCGACGCCTGAAAACGACAAGATGGAGCATCTGTCGCTGTCGACCGTGTTCGGCGAGCGGATCGGCTCGATGCCGGTCTCGTCGAACAAGTCGATGATCGGCCACACGCTGTCGGCCGCCGGTGCCGTCGAAGCGGCGTTTTCGCTGATGACCATGCGCGAAAGCGTCATTCCGCCGACCATCAACTACGACAATCCCGACCCGGCGATCGTGCTCGACGTGGTGCCGAACAAGAAGCGCAATGCCGAAGTCGGCACGGTTTTGTCGAACTCCTTCGGCTTTGGCGGCCAGAACACCTGCCTTGTCATGGCGCGGGAACCGGTCTAAGCGAGCGCTTTCCGCTCCAACAGAACCGACAGGCCTTATGCGCGCACTGCAACTTATCGAGGACCGCCGTCTTGAAACGGTGGACCTGCCGCCCCCGCCGCCGCCCGCACTGGGCGAGGTCACGCTGCGCATCAAGGCGGTGGCGCTGAACCATATCGACGTCTGGGGCTGGCGCGGCATGGCCTTCGCCAAGCGCAAGCTGCCGCTGGTCGTCGGCGCCGAGGCCTCCGGTGAGGTCGAGGCCGTCGGTCCCGGCGTTTCCAGCCTGCTGCCCGGGCAATTGGTGTCGATCTACGGCGCCCGCACCTGCGGCCTCTGCCGTGCCTGCCGCGAAGGCCGCGACAATCTCTGCGAACATGTTTCGGGCGTGCACGGCTTCCACCTCGACGGCTTCGCGCAGGAGAAGATCAACCTGCCGGCGCGTCTGCTGGTCCCTGCCCCGCCCGGCGTGACCGATATCGGCGCGGCTGTCGCGCCCGTCACCTTCGGCACGGTCGAGCACATGCTGTTCGACAACGCGAAGTTGCAGCCGGGCGAGACCATCCTGATCCATGCCGGCGGCTCCGGCATCGGCTCGGCGGCGATCCAGCTGGCCAAGCGCATGGGTTGCACCATCATCACCACGGTCGGCTCGAACGACAAGATCGACAAGGCCAAAGCACTCGGCGCCGACCATGTCATCAACTACCGTGACGACCGTTTCGAAGGCGTCGTGCGCAAGCTGACCAGGAAGAAAGGCGTCGACGTCGTGTTCGAACATGTCGGCGCCGACACCTTTGCCGCCTCGATGCTGTGCCTGAAGCGCGGCGGCCGCCTGGTCACCTGCGGTTCGACCTCGGGCGTGTCGACGCAGATCAATCTGATGCAGCTCTTCCAGCAGCAGTTGAAGCTGCTCGGTTCATTCGGCTGCCGCATGGAAAACATGGCCAATGCCATGCAGAAGATGGCGGCGGGTCAGGTCGCCCCGGTCATCGACACCGAAGTCGACTTCGACGGCATCGACGCCGCGCTGAAGCGCATGGAAGGCCGCGACGTGTTCGGCAAGATCATCCTGCGCGTTTCCTAGGCCAATGGTCGGCAAGGTGTTCAAGAAAGCCCGTCGGGACTTCATGTTCCGCTATGGCCGAAGACTGCGCCAGATGGAGCACTGGCTGGTGGCGCGTGCGGCGATGACAATCATCTCGCTGCTGCGCCTCTTGCCCGCCGACAGCGCGCTCAATTTCGCCGACCGCGCCGCCCGCCGCATCGGCCCGCGCGTCGGACGCCACCGCGTCGCTGTCAACAATCTGCGTCTCGCCTACCCCGACAAGAGCGACGCCGAGATAGAGGCCATCGCCTCCGACATGTGGGGCAACATGGCCCGGCTTGCCGCCGAATACATCTTCCTCGATGCGCTGTTCGACTATGACCCGAACGCGACGACGCCCGGGCGCGTCGAAGTCGGTGGCGTCGATCACTTCAAGCACATCGCCACCGAGCAGAAGCCGCACATCCTGTTCACCGGCCATCTCGGCAATTTCGAGCTTTTGCCGGTGGCGGCCGCCACCTTCGGCATGAAGATCACGGCGTTGTTTCGCCCGCCCAACAACCCGTACCTCGCCGACTACATCCACTCGACCCGCCGTTCGAGCATGGGCGCTCTGTTGCCCTCCTCCACCGGCGCCTCCTTCGCGCTGGCGTCCATTCTCGAGAATGGCGGCAATATCGGCGTTCTGGTCGACCAGAAATTCTCCAGCGGACTGGAGACGACCTTCTTCGGTCGCCCGTGCCAGAGCAATCCGGTTCTGGGCATGCTCGCCCGCCACTATGATTGCGATGTCTATCCGGCGCGCTGCGTCCGGTTGCCTGGCAACCGCTTCCGCCTCGAGATCGAAGACAAGCTCATTCTACCGCGCAATGAGAGCGGCAGCGTCGATGTCCCAGCCACCACCCAACTGCTCGCCGACGTCGTCGAGCGCTGGGTTCGCGAGGACCCAGGACAGTGGATGTGGTTCCACAAAAGGTGGGAAATCTCAGGCCGGCGTCGCCGCCGGCGTGGACAGGCAAAGGACGCCGCCGGCCAGCGGCAGCGTCAATCCTAGGTCGTCGAGACCGTTAGTTCGTCACCACGATGCGCGTATTGCCAAAGCCGACTTCGCGGACCATCGAATAAAAGACCGCGGCATTGGCCGTGTGCAGCCGCACGCAGCCATGAGAGGCCGGACGCCCAAGCTGCCTCACCGCATTGGTGCCGTGGATGGCGTAGCCGCCATGGAAGAACACCGAATACGGCATTGGCGACATGTGGTATTTTTTCGAATACCACATCCGCGCCGTCCGTTGCGGGCGATAGGTGCCGGGCGGCGTGAAGTAGCCGCGGCGCGCGGTCGACACGCTCCAGCGATATAGCACCTGGCCGTATTGGCTGACGGTCATGGTCTGCGATGAGACGTCGATGCTGGCCACCAGCGAAGCAGCCCTGCTTTCGATGGACGTGCCGAACAGCATCGCAGCAAAAGCTGCCGCCATGAAAACGATTTTAGTCATGAGATCAAACCCCTTTGATGCCCCTTGCCTGCTCTGTCATCACGCGGTTTTTCATCTTTTTAACGACAGGTGAGTGATCTAACACACACTCCTTGATAAAATCGCCAATCTAAAGCAGCGAATTTGAACGATTTTCCCGCCATAGTTGCTGCCGCGGCACGTGGTTTTGGCGCCAGTGGCGTAACGCTTGCAAAAGCCACCCGTTCGTTGCTCAACTCTCCTGATGAACGAACGACTCTTCAAAGCGATCGACGACCGTTCCGATGAACTGGTCCAGCTCACCGCCGACCTGATCCGCTTCCCGACCATCAACCCGCCGGGTGAAGCCTATCGCCCCTGCGCGGAATATATTGCTGCCCGGCTAAGCAAGCGCGGCTTCGAAACCGAATTTATCCGCGCCGAGGGCACGCCCGGCGATACCGACCGCTATCCGCGCATCAATGTCGTCGCCCGCTTCGACGGCCGCTCGCCCGGCGCCTGCGTCCATTTCAACTCGCATATCGATGTCGTCGAAGCCGGCGAAGGCTGGAGTGTCGATCCCTTTGCCGGCATCGTCAGGGATGGCAGGGTCTATGGCCGCGGCGCCTGCGACATGAAGGGCGGCCTCGCCGCCTCGATCATCGCGGCCGAAGCCTTCATGGAGGTTTTCCCCGATTTTCCCGGCGCCATCGAAATCTCGGGCACGGTCGATGAGGAGTCAGGCGGCTTCGGTGGTGTCGCCCACCTGGCGAAACTTGGCTATTTCTCGAAACCCAAGGTCGATCACGTCATCATTCCCGAGCCGCTGAACAAGGATCGCATCTGCCTTGGCCATCGCGGTGTCTGGTGGGCGGAGATCGAGACCAAGGGCGAGATCGCGCATGGCTCGATGCCGTTCCTCGGCGACAATGCGGTGCGCCACATGGGCGCCGTGCTGCAGGCCTTCGAGGACGAACTGTTTCCGGCGCTCGACCGCAAGATGACGCGCATGCCTGTCGTGCCCGAAGGGGCCAAGCGCTCGACCATGAACATCAATTCGATCCATGGCGGCCAGACCGAGGATTTCCGCCCCGGCCTTCCCTCGCCCAACGTGCCGGATGCTTGCCGGCTGACCATCGACCGCCGCTTCCTGCTCGAGGAAGACCTTGCCACGGTCAAAAGCGAAGTGACCGATATCCTCGACCGGCTGAAACGCGAGCGCAAAAAGTTTGACTACGAAATCCGCGACCTGATGGAAGTTCTGCCGCTGATGACCGAACGCGATGCGCCGGTGGTCAAGGCGGTGGCGCAAGGCATCATGGCGATCTTCGACCGCGAGCCGGATTACATTATTTCGCCAGGCACTTACGACCAGAAGCACATTGCCCGCATCGGCCACCTCTACGATTGCATCGCCTATGGTCCGGGCATTCTCGATCTCGCCCACCGGCCCGACGAATGGGTCGGTATCTCGGACATGGTGGAATCGGCCAAGGTGATGGCAATCGGGCTCAATGTGCTGCTGAGAGGCACGGCCGCGGGCTGAACCACCGACTTCGCTGGAAAAACATTCCCCTTGGCACAACTGGGGAGCACGAAACGCAATTTACTCCACCTCGAAATCACGCTTCTATCCATCAGGGTCCGAGCATTTGGGAGTTGCACGATGAAATTGTGGAAAACCATTCTTGCCGCGGCAGTTTTGGCGCTGGCCGCCGGCAGCCAGGCCTTTGCCGCGCGTACCGACCTGGTGATCGGCATTACGCTCGAACCGCCGCATCTCGATCCGACCGCCGGTGCCGCCGCGGCGATCGACGAAGTGCTCTACGCCAACGTCTTCGAAGGCCTGACCCGCATCGGCCCGAACGGCGAAGTGCTGCCCGATCTCGCGGAGAACTGGGCCATTTCCGACGACGGCAAGGTCTACACCTTCAAGCTGCACACCGGTGTCAAATTCCATGACGGCACCGATTTCGACGCCAGCGACGTGAAATTCTCGCTCGACCGCGCCCGCGCCGACAATTCCGTCAACGCGCAAAAGGGCCTGTTCGCGGCCATCGACACGGTCGAAGTCGTCGATCCGGCGACGGTCCAGGTCACGCTGAAGAACCCGCAAGGGTCGTTCCTCTACAATATGGGGTGGGGCGACGCCGTGATCGTGGCGCCGGAGAGCGCCGACACCAACAAGGAAAAGCCCATCGGCACCGGCCCGTTCAAGTTCCAGAGCTGGGCCAAGGGCTCATCGATCACGCTGGTGAAATCGGACACCTACTGGGGCGCTCCGGTATCTCTCGACAAGGCCGAGTTCCGCATCGTGCCCGATGCCGCGGCCGCCGTGCCGGCACTGCTCTCCGGCGACATCCAGGCCTTCCCCTTCTTCGATCCCGACAGCGTCGCCCAGGTCAAGGACGACCCGCGTTTCAAGGTGGTGATCGGCTCGACCGAGGGCGAAACCATCCTCGCGATCAACAACAAGAAGCCGCCTTTCGACAAGCTCGAGGTGCGGCAGGCGATTGCCTTCGCGCTCGACCGCAAGGCGATCATCGACGGCGCCTCGGCCGGCCTCGGCGTGCCGATCGGCTCGCACATGTCGCCCGCCAGCAAGGCCTATGTCGACCTCACCGGCCTCTATCCGCACAATGTCGACAAGGCGAAGGAATTGCTGAAACAGGCCGGCCTGGAAAATGGCTTCAAGGCGACGCTGAAACTGCCTCCGCCCTCCTATGCCCGCCTCGGTGGCGAGATCATCGCCTCGCAGCTGCGCGATGTCGGAATCGATCTGGAGATCATTCCGGTCGAATGGGCGCAGTGGCTGGATCAGGTGTTCACCAAGAAGGATTACGACCTCACCATTGTCTCCCACACCGAGCCCAACGACATCGATATCTATTCGCGCAAGGAGTACTACTTCAACTACGACAACCCGGCCTTCGACAAGATCATCGCCGAGCTGAACCTCACCTCCGACGACGCCAAGCGCAACACGCTGCTCGGCGAAGCCCAGAAGATCCTGGCCGACGATGCCGTGGTCGGTTTCCTCTACGAACTGCCGAAGGTCGGAGTGTGGGACGCCAAGCTGCAGGGGTTGTGGGAAAATGCGCCGATCCAGGCGAATGATCTGACCAAGGTGAAGTGGAGCGAGTGAGGCTGTTGGCCAAGGCGCGACGCTTGCGCTCCGTCACACCCCCCTCTGTCCTGCCGGACATCTCCCCCTCAAGGGGGGAGATTGCGCTCTCATCTCTGCTTTCGCCAATTGCCAACGCCGCAAAGGAAAGCCCCGCGCTGGAACTGCTGATCTCCCCCCTTGAGGGGGAGATGTCCGGCAGGACAGAGGGGGGTGGGCGGGAACTCGATCTCTGCCCGTTCTTCGCCTGCAGCAACCCTGCACTTCCCGCATCATGACCGCCTACCTCCTCAAACGCCTCGCCATCGCCATCGCCACGCTGATCCTGGCCTCGATGGTCGTGTTCGCCGTGCTGGAGATCCTGCCCGGCGACCCGGCGCGGTTGATGCTTGGCCTGAACGCCAGCGCCGACCAGGTCGAGCAGCTCCGCAACCAGATGGGGCTCAACGCGCCACTGGTCCTGCGCTACCTCCACTGGGTGGGCGGCCTGCTCAGCCTCGATTTCGGCCGCTCCTACACCTATTCGGTGCCGGTCATCGACCTTGTGCGCGAACGCATGGCGGTTTCCCTGCCGCTGGCGCTGATCGCGTTGGCGCTGTCCACCATCATTGCCATTCCGGTCGGGCTCTATTCCGCCAGCCGGCGCGGCCGGGCCGGTGACACCATCGCCATGGGCGCTGCCCAGCTCGGCGTCGCCGTGCCGAACTTCTGGTTCGCGCTGATGCTGATCTACCTCTTTGCCGTCTGGCTGCGGCTGGTGCCGGCCGGCGGCTTTCCCGGCTGGAGCGCCGGTGTCTGGCCGGCGCTGAAATCGCTGCTGCTGCCGGCCGTAGCACTTGCTCTGCCGCAGGCTGCGATCCTGGCCCGCGTCGCCCGCTCGGCGCTGATCGAGGTGCTGAACGAGGACTATATCCGCACCGCCCGCGCCAAGGGTCTGCCCTACCGCGCCGTGCTGTGGCGGCACGCGCTGCGCAACGCGATGATCCCGGTGCTGACCATTCTGGGCCTGCAATTCGCCTTCCTGCTCGCCGGCACCATCATCATCGAAAACGTCTTCTATCTGCCCGGCCTTGGCCGGCTGGTGTTCCAGGCGATCACCCAGCGAGACCTGATTGTCGTCGAAAGCATCGTCATGCTGCTGGTCGTCGCCGTCATTGCGGTCAACCTCGTCGTCGATGTCTCCTACGCCATCGTCGACCCCCGCCTTCGAGGCCGGCAATGACGCTGCACATCGACATCCCAGAGGAGACGTTTGGCAGCGTCCTGGCCAAAGCATTCCGCAACCGCTCCTTCCTCATCGGCTTCGCCATCACTGTGTTGGTGGTGGCAATGGCGCTCGTCTCTTACGTCTGGACGCCTTACGACGTGACCAAGCTGGTGATCTCGGACAAGACGCTCGAGCCCTCTTCGGCGCACTGGTTCGGCACCGATCATTTCGGCCGCGACATCCTGTCGATGATCATGGTCGGCGCCCGCAATTCGATTGCCGTGGCGCTGGTCGCCGTCGGCATCGGCATGGGCGTCGGCGTGCCGCTCGGCACCTTTGCCGCCGCGCGCGGCGGCTTTGTCGACGAGGCGCTGATGCGGCTGAACGACCTCGTCTTTGCCTTCCCGGCGCTGCTGTCGGCGATCATGATCACGGCCATTTTCGGGCCGGGCGCGATCAACGCCATCATCGCCATCGGCATCTTCAACATTCCGGTGTTCGCCCGCGTCGCCCGCGCCGGCGCGCTGGCGATCTGGCCGCGCGAATTCATTCTCGCCGCGCGTGCTGCCGGCAAGAGCAAGACCCAGATCAGCATCGAACACGTGCTGCCCAACATCGCCACGCTGCTTCTGGTGCAAGGCACCATCCAGTTCGCGCTCGGCATCCTCGCCGAAGCCGGGTTGTCTTATGTCGGCCTCGGCGCACAGCCGCCAATGCCGAGCTGGGGCCGCATGCTGTTCGACGCCCAGACGCGCATGGTGGTGGCGCCATGGATGGCGATTTTCCCGGGCATGGCCATAGTCATCACCGTGCTCGGCCTCAACCTGCTCGGCGACGGCGTTGCCGACATCCTCGACCCGAAATCGCGGCGGCAGCGATGAGCCTGCTGGAGATCGAAAACCTGTCGCTGGCGATCGGCGACACGCCGATCCTGAAAGGGGTGGAGCTCTCAGTCGCGCCCGGTGAGGTGATGGGGCTGGTCGGAGAATCCGGCTCCGGCAAATCGATGACGGCGCTGACCATCATGCAGCTTCTGCCGCACGCCGCGCGCGCCAGCGGCCGCGTCTCTTTCGACGGCATCGACATCCTTGCGGCCACCGAGGACCAGATGTGCGCGCTGCGCGGCGACGATATCGGCATGGTCTTCCAGGAGCCGATGACGGCGCTCAATCCGGTAAAAACCATCGGCGAGCAAGTCGCCGAAGGCATACGCTGGCACACCAAGGCAAGCCGAGCCGAAGCTGAGGACCGGGCGCGCAAAATGCTCGACCGCGTCGGCCTGCCCGAAGCGAAATTCCCGCTGTCTCGCTATCCGCACGAACTGTCGGGCGGCCAGCGCCAGCGCGTCGTCATCGCCATCGCCTGCGCATTGAAGCCCAAGCTCTTGATCGCCGACGAGCCGACGACGGCGCTTGACGTGGTGCTGCAGGCGCAGATCCTCGACCTGCTGCGCGGCCTTGTCAGCGAAAACCGCATGGGCCTGCTGTTGATCTCGCACGACCTCGCTGTCGTGACCGAGATGGCCGACCGCATCACCATCCTGCGCCATGGCGAGGTGATGGAGACCGGTGACACTGCACGTACACTGTCGGAACAGCTTCACCCCTACACGCGCCAGCTGGCACTGGCCTCGATGCATGTGCCGGCGCGCGCCAAGGCGCATGCTACCGGCCAAGGCAAGCCGCTGCTTGAGGTCGAAGGCGTGACGCGGGATTATTCCGGCCGGCGCACCTCCCTGTTCCAACGCCCGACGCCAATCCGCGCTGTCGACGACGTCTCCCTGTCGTTGGCGCCCGGTCAATCGGTGGCGCTGGTCGGACGCTCCGGCTGCGGCAAGTCCACGCTGGCCCGCATGATCCTGGCGCTCGACAAATCTACCTCGGGAACGATCCGCTTCGGCGGCGAAACCATCACCGGCAGGAGCGAGGCGGAGCTGAAGCCAGCGCGGCGCGACATGCAGGTGGTGTTCCAGGACCCTTACGGTTCCTTCGACCCGCGCCAGAAGGTCGAGAAACTGGTGGCCGAGCCGCTGCATGTGCTGGAGAAAAAGCCGACGCCTGCCGAGCGGCGCGAGATGGTGGCGCATGCGCTGCACGAGGTCGGCCTCGGCGTCAGCGACATGGACAAATATCCACATGAATTCTCCGGCGGCCAGCGCCAGCGCCTGTCGATCGCCCGCGCCATCATCACACGCCCGAAATTGGTGGTCGCCGACGAGCCGGTCTCGGCACTCGATGTCTCGATCCGCGCCCAGATCCTCGATTTGTTCGCCGAGCTCAATCAGAAGCTCGGCATCGCCTATCTCTTTATCACCCACGATCTGACCGTCGCCCGCGCCATCACCGACGAAGTGCTGGTGATGCATGACGGCAGGATCGTCGAGCGCGGCAAGACCAGTGATGTACTCGACCATCCCCAGTCGGAGGCGGCAAAGGCGCTGGTGGCGGCTGCTCCCGACCTGCACCGGGCGATCGCACGGCGCATGCAGGAACAGGGGTGAGCGGCCGGTTCGCGCAGCGAATTCATCGTGCCAGTGGCACGATGAAAGGTCGCGAACGCTGGGACGCTGCGAAGCAGCGGGGACCCGGCTAGCCGCCGTCGAGCCCGGCTCTGCCGGCTTACTCTTCCGGCTTCACCACATCGACCGGGCTGATGTCCAGCAGGTCGAGCGTACGGCGGAGCAGCCGCACCTCGCTCTCGGCCAATTTTGAATCGGCCTTGGCGATCTCGGCCATATGGCGTGCCAGCAGCTTGCGCCGCTCTACATCGAGATCGCGAAACAGCGCGATGGCCTGCGAGCCGTTGGTCTCGTAGCCGAACTCGTTGAGATATTCGACGACCGCGTCGATGCTGGTTTCCGGGATGCCGAAGGCCTCCTTGCAGATGCGCCGGAAGGCGACCATCTCGCTCTCCGACACCGAGCCGTCGGCGAGGATCATGCGAAACAGCATCAGAAGTTCCGCCGACAGCACCGGGTCGTCGGCCACTTTGCGAACGCCGGGGTCGCCATCGAAGATCGAGCGTATCTGGTCGAGCAATGCCATCGCCAACAGCGTCCCTTTTCCTAATCCGCCCCGGTGACCCAAAAGTGCGCAGCGGTTTTGGGATAATGACATGCACCACAGGAAATCCAAGCGCAACGTGCCTGGATAGGGGTAGCGCGGATTCGGCCTTGCGCAAACCAGGTCGCCATGATCGAAGGCGCGGCATCTCTTTTCCCGCCGGAATGCCCAGAAAATCCCGATGTTCGACCTCGCCCACCAGACAATCATCATGCTCGCCTTCGCTGCCTTTGCAGCCGGCTTTGTCGATTCGATAGCCGGCGGCGGTGGCCTGATCACCATACCTGCTCTGCTGCTTGCCGGTTTCCCGCCGGTGGCAGCACTTGGAACCAACAAACTGCAAGGCATTTTCGGCACGGCGTCGGCGACCATCCACTACGCCATGAATGGCCATGTCGATCTGCGCCGTCAGTTGCCGTCCGCGCTTCTGGCCCTTGCCGGCAGTGCCGTCGGCGCCTTGCTGGCGGCCTTCGTGCCCGGCGATCTCTTGCGGGCGCTGCTGCCGCTGCTGCTGATCGCCATTGCGCTCTACTTCGCGGTGAAACCCAACATGAACGATGTCGACCGCGCCGAGCGCCTGCCACCCTTCCTGTTCGGGCTGACCGTGGCACCTGCTGTCGGCTTCTATGACGGCCTGTTCGGGCCGGGAGCCGGCTCCTTCTACATGCTGGCCTTCGTCAGCCTCGCCGGCTTCGGCGTGCTCAAGGCGACGGCGCACACCAAGCTGCTCAATTTCGCCTCCAACATCGGCGGCTTCATCGTCTTTGCCGTCGCCGGTGTCGTCTATTGGAAGATCGGCCTGATGATGGGCGTCGCCCAGTTCCTCGGCGCGCGTCTCGGCGCCAGCCTCGCCATCCGCATCGGCGCAAGGCTGATCAAGCCGCTGCTGGTGATCATCTGCCTGGCGCTGGCGATCAAGCTGCTGGCCGATCCGGCAAACCCACTACGCCAGCTAGTTGGTGTATGAGCCCACGCCCTGATAGAATGTGGTCGTACGAATCATGTTGGAGGGACCACACATGAATCTTAGTGCACCCACTCAGCTTATTTTCATTATTTCCCTTGTCATCGCCATCATCGGCCTTCTCGCCGCGCTTGGCGTTCTTGCGTTTATTCCCTTGGCATCGGTCTGGATTATGCTCATCGCCTACATCGTGCTTGCCGCCGGCTGCATGATGCGCGGCGCCTAAGCACGCATATCTCAGGCAACCGAAGCGCCCGGCCAAAAGCCGGGCGCTTTTGCTTTCGGCCCGTTTTGATTCAGGCCCCGTTTTGATTCAGGCCCCGTTTTGATTCAGGATTGGGCGTCTGCTAGATTTGATCGGCAAAGGATGGCCTATGCCGATCGAGATGCAGCGCCGCAAGGAACAGGACCTCTCCATCGCCGGGCGGTTCGAGATGCGCCGGCGGGCTCCGCCGCCCGCGCTCGAGGGTATTGTGTCGGACATTTGCGGCTATCGCGAAACAGCAGTCGGCCATTTCCGCAACATCGAATATGCCTCATTGACCGTGCCGCTGGTGATCAGCTTCGCCGAGCCGTTCGCCATCGGCCTTGGCAAGGATCCCGGCGACAATGACCGTTTCGCCAGTTTCGCCGCCGGCCTGTTTGCCGGCCCGGTAATCATCGAATCCTTTGGCGCCGCCTGCTGCGTGCAGATCAACTTCACCCCGCTCGGCGCCCGCCGCTTCTTCGGCCTCCCGATGAGCGAGCTGACCGACAGCATGGTCGTGCTCGACGATGTGCTCGGCGCCGAGGGCATGGCGCTGCGCGCAAGGCTTGGCAATGCATCGGATTGGGCGGCGCGTTTCGACCTTGCCGAGGCCTTCGTCGCCACCCGCCTCGGGCATGCCGCCGATACGTCGCCTGAAATTGCCTGGGCCTACGACCGCATCGTCACATCTGGCGGCCGGACCCGCATTTCCTCGATCGCCGAAAAATTGGGCTGGAGCCGCAAACATCTCGCCGGCAAATTCTGCGATGCGACCGGCATCGGGCCGAAGACGCTGTCGCGCATCGTGCCTGTCTCGGCAGGACCAAAGCGACTGGGCCGATATCGCCGCCGATTGCGGCTATGCCGACCAGGCGCATCTGGTGCGCGAGTTTCGCCAGCTCGCCGGCGATCCGCCGACAGCGCTGAGGTAACATTTCTTCAAGACGGCAGGACGGCCTTCGAACAGAGTGGGTTATCGACCAACTTGAATGAAGGAGGCTTTCATGCCCGCAATCACTGAAGCACCCCGGCTCTACCCTGCCTTGCGCTACAAGAATGCAGGAAAAATGATCGACTGGCTGGGCGAGGCCTTCGGCTTCCAAGTCCGCTCCCGTTATGGCGAGGGCGACATCGTGCACCATGCCGAACTCACTTTCGGTTCCTCGATGATCATGCTGGGTACAGCGCGCAGCGACGACTACGGCAAGATGGTCGGCGAGCCGGGCTCAGGCGGCGGCAAGTCGATCTACGTCGCCGTCGACGATGCCGATGCCGCCCACGCCAGGGCCAAAAAGGCCGGCGCCACGATCATCCAGGAATTGACCGACCGCGACTACGGCAGCCGCGAATTCATCTGCCGCGATCCCGAAGGCAATGTCTGGTCGTTTGGAACGTATTGGCCGAAGGCGGGCGAGAAGGCGTGACTATCATCCCTTTCGCCAGGCCTCTCAGCTTCGTCATCCTAGGGTGGAGCAGTCGCGAAGCGACGTCGCGGAAACCTGGGATCCATGCCGTGACGGCCGTCGAAGAATGCAGCGGCCAAGAATGAAGGGCACGCTCACGAGAGCCGGTTCTGCACCGTAGCATCGCACAGACGTCGCGGCATGGATCCTCGGGTCTGCGCTGCGTCGCTACGCTCCTTGCGTCGCCCGTGGATGACGAAGCGGCGGGCGTCTTCGCTATTCGCAGAGGGTGTATGGTTCGCCGATGGGATCTACCTTGCCAGCCCGAAAATGGCATCGCAGTCGAGATGCCTGTCCAGCTCAGTTGCGATCTCGTCCAGCGCCCGTTCCACCTCCGCGCGATAGTCGATGCCGCCACCTTTGACGCCGAGGCTCTCCAGGAATCTCGACCGGAAAGCATCGGCGGAAAACAGCCCGTGCAGATAGGTGCCAAAAACCTTGCCGTCGGCGGAGATGGCGCCGTCATCGGCGCCGTTGATGACGGCGGACGGCCGCGCCATATCCGGCCCCGTGGTGCGGCCGAGATGGATTTCGTAACCCTCGAGCGGCAGGCCGAACGGCACCGAGCGCGCGCTGACATTGCGCACCGTCTTTTCCGGTTCCATCACCGTCTCGATGTCGAGCAGGCCGAGCCCTTCCGCCTCTGTGACGCTGCCCTCAATGCCATCGGGGTCGCGCACCATGCGGCCCAGCATCTGGAAGCCGCCGCAGATTCCGACGACATAGCCGCCGCGTTTGCGATGCGCCAGGAGATCGCGATCCCAGCCATTCTCGCGGAACTTCATGAGGTCGCCGATCGTGGATTTCGAACCGGGAATGATCACCAGCCCGGCATCCTCCGGCAGCTTCTTTCCCGGCGGCACGAATACCACCTCGACCTGCGGCTCGGCCTTGAGTGGATCGAGATCGTCGAAATTGGCGATGCGGCCAAGCATCGGCACGGCAACTTTCAACGCCCTTCTCTCGCCGGAAGCCAGTCGTTCGAGCACGACCGAATCCTCCGACGGCAGCCGCGCTGCCGCCTTCAGCCACGGCACGACGCCAAAGCAGCGCCAGCCGGTGAATTTTTCGATCGCCCTGATGCCGTCATCGAACAGCGAGACATCGCCGCGAAACTTGTTGATGAGGTAGCCGACGATCATGCGCCGGTCTTCCTCCGGCAGGATCAGATGCGTGCCGGCGACCGAAGCGATGACGCCGCCGCGGTCGATGTCGCCGACCAGGATCACCGGCACGTCGGCGCGCGTGGCAAAGCCCATATTGGCTATGTCGCGGTTTCTCAGATTGATCTCGGCCGGCGAGCCCGCCCCTTCGACGATGATGAGGTCAGCGCCCTCACCGACCTTTGCCCAGGATTCCAGCACGGCGTCCATCAGCCCTGCTTTCATCGTCTGGTAGTCCCTCGCTCGCGCCTCGCCGAACACCTTGCCCTGCACGATCACCTGCGAACCAATGTCGCTCTGGGGTTTGAGCAGTACTGGATTCATATGCACGGTCGGCTGAACACCACAGGCCAGCGCTTGCAGCCATTGCCCCCGGCCAATCTCGCCGCCGCCGGCGCGGTTGTCGCCGGGAATGTCGGCGACGGCGGCATTGTTCGACATGTTCTGTGGCTTGAACGGCCTGACCTTCAGCCCACGGTTTTTCGCGGCGCGGCAGAGACCCGCCACCAGCACGGTCTTGCCAACATCCGAGCCAGTGCCTTGCAGCATGATCGCTTTGGCCATGGCTCAGCCCCTGCCTTGCGCGCCGGGAATGGTCGACTTCTGCGCCAGCGGCCCGCCGCGCCAGATGTAGAGCGCAAACAGCGGCTCGTCGCCGGTGCGCATGGCATGGCTGACATTGGAAGCATGATGGATCACTTCGCCCGCCTGGCGGACGTGAAAGCCGCCCTCGCCCATCCGCCATTCAGTGCCGCCGGTCAGCGGAATGTAGATCTCCTCGGCAATGTGATGATGGTCGGGATAGGTGATATCAGGTCCAAGGATCAGCAATCCGGCCGCGGCCTCGTCGTTGAAGAAATGGCCGCGCAGCCCGAAAACCTCCAGCCAGCCATATCTCTGCAAGAATGCGGCGCCGAAATCCGCCGCATTGTAAGACTGCCCCCAATGCAGATCATTGCGGCGCTCCGCCAGCAGGCGCACCAGCGGCTGCGCGTCTGGCGGCGCCAGTTCGGCGATGCGGTTGAGCTGATCAACGCAAGGCAGCGGATGCGATTCGAGCGCACGGGCCGGCATTCTCCAGTCGATTCGAGCGACAGCGTCCCGCACCAGCGCATCGTCGATGCCCTCGAGATAGGCATGGAAGCGTTCGAGCAGCTCATCGAAATGTGTAGGCACGCAATGCTCCGTTGATCCATTCATGCACAGCCGCTGCGCAGCAGGCCGGGTTGCGCGGCGGCATCATTGGTCTAGATTGGGCGGCGCGCAAAGCCAAAAACAACAGGCCAGCAAGCCAACCCCCAGCAAGGGGAAACATAGGGAGCACGCCATGGACGCCGCGGTCGATGCGAGCACCAGCCAGTTCGAACTCAACGAGGAGCAGCGCGCCATCCAGGAGATGGCGCAGGCCTTCGCCGCCGATCGCGTCGCGCCTAATGCACTCGAATGGGACCGGGCAAAACACTTTCCCGCCGATGTGATCCGCGAGACCGGCCCGCTTGGCCTCGGCGGCATCTATGTCAGGGACGATGTCGGCGGTTCGGCGCTCGGCCGGCTCGACGCCGTGCTGATCTTCGAGGCGCTGTCGCACGCCGATCCGGCGTTTTCCTCCTTCATCTCCATCCACAACATGGCGGCCTCGATGATCGACCGCTTCGGCAGCGACGAGCAGCGCCAGCGTTTTTTACCGAAGCTGACCTCGATGGAATGGCTGGCAAGCTATTGCCTGACCGAGCCCGGCTCGGGCTCCGACGCGGCGGCGCTGAAAACGCGCGCGGTAAAGAGCGGCGACGATTATGTGCTGAACGGCGCCAAGCAGTTCATTTCCGGCGCCGGCGACAGCGACCTCTATGTCGTGATGGCGCGCACCGGTGCCGACGGACCCAAAGGCATTTCCACCTTCGTCGTGCCCAAGGACGCGCCCGGTCTCTCCTTCGGCGCCAATGAGCACAAGATGGGCTGGCACATGCAGTCGACCCGCCAGGTCATCTTTGAGGATTGCAAGGTGCCGGCGGCAAACCTGCTGTCCGGCGAAGGCGCCGGCTTCGGCATCGCCATGGCCGGGCTCGACGGCGGCCGCCTCAACATCGCCGCCTGTTCGCTCGGCGGCGCGCAATCGGCGCTCGACAAGGCGCTGGCCTATACCGGTGAACGCAAGGCTTTCGGCTCGAAGATCAACCAGTTCCAGGCGCTGCAGTTCAGATTGGCCGACATGGAAACCGAGCTGCAGGCGGCTCGCATTTTCCTCTATGCCGCCGCATCGAAACTCGACCGCAAGGCGCCGGATGCCGGCAAATGGTCGGCCATGGCCAAGCGCTTCGTCACCGATATCGGCTTTAACGTCGCCAACGAGGCGCTGCAGCTGCATGGCGGCTATGGCTATCTGCACGATTACGGCATCGAAAAGCTGGTGCGCGACCTGCGCGTCCACCAGATCCTCGAGGGCACCAACGAGATCATGCGCGTCATCATCGCGCGGGCACTGATCGGCCGCTGAAGCCAGCAATACCGGGAGAGAGATATGACGACGATCGCCTTCATCGGCCTCGGCAATATGGGCAATCCAATGGCCGCCAATTTGGTCAAGGCGGGGCATATTGTGAACGGCTTCGACCTGATGCCGGAGAATCTTGCGGTAGCGCGTGAACATGGTGTGACGGTAATGGCCAATGCTGTTGCCGCGGTGAAAGACGCCGATGTCGTCATCACCATGTTGCCAGCCGGCAAGCACGTGCTCTCGGTCTACGAGGACATCGCGCCCAGGGCCAAGCAAGGCGCTCTGTTCATAGATTCCTCGACCATCGATGTCGAGTCGGCCAGGAAGGCGCATGCCGTTGCAAAGAAGCACGGACTGCATTCGATCGATGCCCCCGTCTCCGGAGGCACAGGCGGCGCTGCAGCCGGCACCCTCACCTTTATGGCCGGCGGTTCGGGGGAAGCTTTTGCTGCCGCCGAGCCGATCCTGAAGCCGATGGCCGGCCGCATTGTCCATTGCGGCGATGACGGCGCCGGCCAGGCGGCAAAAATCTGCAACAACATGATGCTCGGCATTTCGATGATCGGCGTTGCCGAGGCCTTCGTGCTGGCCGAAAAACTGGGCCTCTCGCATCAGGCGCTGTTCGACGTCGCCTCGACCTCGTCCGGCCAGTGCTGGTCGCTGACCACCTACTGCCCGGTGCCCGGCCCGGTGCCGGCATCGCCGGCCAATAGGGATTACAAGCCGGGCTTTGCCGCGGCACTCATGCTGAAGGACCTGAAACTGTCGCAGGAGGCTGCCCAAAGTGCCGGCGCGGTGACGCCGATGGGGGCCGAAGCAGCCCAGCTTTATGCCCTGTTCAACGCGCAGGGAAATGGCGGCGCCGATTTTTCCGGCATCATAAATTTCCTTCGCGGCAATTCTCTATAAGTTTCGAATTTTGCACCGTTTTATCGATTTTTCTCGTATGGAAAAGTTGCAAATTTAGATTTGCTTAAGCTCTCGATAACCCGACGGTAACGATGTGCCTATACAACGGATGGCGAGGCGGACATATCGCATCCGCCCGGCGCTCCGGATCAGGTCTCGCGTACCGGAGCCCGTAAGTTTCGCAAGTGTTTTGTTGACGAAACGCCATGCGTATCTGGCAAAGCCGCGTTCCCGATGGGGCGCGGTTTTTGCGTTTCTAGGAACTATTGCCGCGTCGTCCGATTATATTTTGGTTGCCGCACCTGGACTGCCGATGTGATCCTCGTCAACCAGCACGATCGGCGCCCCTCCGGCCATGACGACAAGCAGGCGCAGATTCCATTTTCCCGCGCTGCGCACGGCATGCGACATCACCCAGCCCCAGCCATGGCTGCCATGGACGGGAACGCTGAGCTGGGCGTCGCCCGAGCCGTCTCCGACGACCTGGACGCTGCCGACCACCCAATAGCCGGCGTCAATATCTTCACCCAGCGCGGCCTTGACGCGGTCATCGGCGCGCACCGTCTCCATGGTCAGCCGGTAGGCGTCGCTGTTCTTCATCATGCGAGGAACGACGAGGGCCACGGCGGCAATACTGACAAGCGAGACCACGAACAGGCTGAACCCAGCGATCGCCCAGTTGCGTTGCACCCTGCGAAAATGCTCGGCATCGCGCCAGGACACATTCTGCCACGCCCAGCGGCTGCCCTTGGCGCCCAGGACGAAGAGCATGACGATGTTGACCAGCGGGACGAACATCAGCAGCGCGATGAAGGTGTTGTTGGCGATACCCCAGATCCAGTTGAGGAAAAACGCGCCCCAGTTCCAACGGTCGAGTTCGGACGGAATTTCAGCGGGCTGGTTGAGCGGTTGTACGGCCATCATGTCCCCCCATCGGCAATATGCCGCATGGGAGTCTAGCGTAGGCGCAATAAAACCGGAAACCGGTTTTCACCGCCACCAAGTCGGACAGAAGATGTCGTCGGGCGCGAAGCCTCAATCAATCCTTTGACGACAGCCGGCGGAAATTCGCCTTCACCGCGCGGCTGGCAGGCTTCAGCGCCGCGCTGATCGACCGTTCCACGGCTATGCCGTTGAACAGCGATGGCGTGCGGCCTGCAAAAACCTCCGGCCAGAAGCGCGCCGCCGATTGGAACAGCGCCATTTGCGCGGCAAACGCGCCTTCGGCAACAGCCGTGGCTTTCTCATTGATGGCGCGAGCCGTCTCGGAGCCAAGACCCCTGCCGCTTTGCGCGTCGGCTGCCATCAGCGGCAGGCGCATGGCCATCACCAATGGCGCCAGCATCAGGTCGGCCCCTATGGCGCTCGCTCTTCGCGTGCGCAGTGTCGTCGTGATCTTTTTCATGAACCCCTCAACTGCAGCCGATCCTGACGGCTGAGAACACTACGCGCGACGGCGGCTATCGTTCCCTGAAGCCACGAAGTTGCCCGGGGCGCCCTGATCGCAGCGCGCCCCGGCGATCGCTTCGCCTACTTCTTGCGCAAATCCGTTTGCGCCAGATCGAGCGCCCTGGCGATGCGTTCGCAAGCCGTGTCGATCGTCTCACGCGTCCAGATCAGCGGCGGCGACAGGATCATCGTGTCGCCGGTGGCGCGCAGCATCATGCCTTGCGCGATGGCGTGGTCACGAACGGTGACGGCGGCACTGCCCGCCGGCAGGAAGCGCTTCTTGGTCGCTTTGTCCTTGACGATCTCGATCGCCCCCATCAGCCCGATCGAACGCACCTCGCCGACCAGCTCGTGGCCGGCGATGCGCTCCTGCAGCGCCTGGGCGAAGTAAGGTCCGGTGTCGTTCTTGACGCGGTCGACCAGACCTTCGCGCTCCATGATCTCGAGGTTCTTCAGCGCCACCGCGCAGGCCACCGGGTGACCCGAATAGGTATAGCCGTGATAGAACTCGCCGCCTTTCTCCACCAGCGTCGCCGCGATGCGGTCGCCGACCAGCAGCGCCGAAAGCGGCTGGTAGCCCGACGTCAGCGCCTTGGCCGTGGTGATGGTGTCGGGCTCGATGCCGAAGGTCTGCGCGGCGAACCATTCACCGGTGCGGCCATAGCCGGTGATGACCTCGTCCAGCATCAGCAACACATCGTATTTGCGACAGATGCGCTGCACTTCAGGCCAGTAGCTCATCGGCGGGATTTTCACTCCGCCCGCCCCCATCACCGGCTCGCCGATGAAGGCGGCAACCTTGTCGGCGCCGGCCTCGAGGATGGCGTCCTCCACTGCCTTGGCGGCGCGCAGGCCGAAATCATGGTCGCTTTCGCCAGGCAGAGCCAGCTCATAGGCATAGGGCATCATCACATGGACGATGTTGGGGACAGCACCACCGAGCTGCTTGTGCATCAGATCCATCCCCCCCAGCGACGTCCCGGCGATAGTCGAGCCGTGATAGGCCGACTTGCGCGAGATGATACGGTTCTTCTCGGGCTTGCCTTCGAGCGCCCAGAAATGGCGGACAAGCCTGAGTGCCGTGTCGTTGGCCTCCGAACCGGAGGAGCCGTAGAACACTTGGGCGATGCCCTTGGGCGCCAGTTCGGCCAGCTTCTTCGACAACAGCACCGGCGTCGGCGTCGAGCATTTGAAGAAGGAGTTGTAGTAGGGCAATTCCTTCATCTGCGCGTAAGCAGCGTCGGCCAGCTCGTCACGGCCATAGCCGACATTGACGCACCACAGCCCTGCCATGCCGTCGAGAATCTCGGTGCCATCGGCATCGTAGATGAACGGGCCGTTGGCGTGGGTAATGATGCGCGAGCCGGCCTCGCGCAACTCCTTATGGTCGGTGAACGGATGCAGATGATGCGCGGCGTCGATCTGCTGAAGCTGCTTCAGCGAATAATTCTGATAGGTCATATCTGGGTCTTTCCTCTGAAATCATTCCGGCGATGCCGGGGCGAATTCGTCAGAGGACGGCAGGCGGTGAATAGCCGATGCGGGCGCACAGCCGCAAAAGTTCGGCACGCAGCGTGCGCGGCGACGGTGTCACCGCCACCCGAAATACGCGAGCCCCTAAGGCGCTGACCAAGATCCTGACGAGAGCCATGGCCGCACCTTAGAGCAAAGGCTGGTCGAGGTGAACCACCCTTTGCTTGGCCACGAGGGGTCTAGGCCGTGGCGGACAACGCCCTTTGCAGGAAGACGTATTTCATCGCCGTTTGTGCAGCCTGTGGCCGGCGGTCGCCGCGCCCGCCATGGCCACCCTCGGTCTCCTCGAAGAACAAAGTCCTGTCGTGCCCGGCTTCCTGCAGCCGCGCCGCCATCTTGCGGGCATGGCCGGGATGGACGCGGTCGTCAGCGGTCGACGTCGTCAGCAGCACCGGCGGATAGGCAGCGTCGGCTGACACATGCTGGTAGGGCGAATAGGCGCCCAGCCACCTGGCCTCTTCCGGTTTCGACGGATCGCCATATTCGCCCATCCACGAGGCGCCGGGCGGCAGTTCGGTGTAGCGCAGCATGTCGAGCAGTGGCACTTCGATGATGACGGCGCCGAACAGCTCGGGATGCTGCGTCAGGGAAACGCCGGTCAGCAGGCCGCCATTCGAACCGCCCTGGATGCCAAGTGAACCGGCCGTGGCGATGCCACGCTTGACGACATCCTGCGCCACCGCGGCGAAATCGTCGAAGGCATTCTGGCGGTTGCCCTTCAGCGCCGCCTGGTGCCAGGCGGGGCCGAACTCGCCGCCGCCGCGGATGCAGGCCTGCACATAGGCGTTGCCCTTTTCCAGCCACAGCCTGCCGCGCACGCCGGCATAGCCGGGCAGCAGCGGCACTTCGAAGCCACCATAGGCATAAAGCAGCGTCGGCACCGGACCCTTCTGGTCGCGTCGCCTGACGACGAAATACGGGATCATGGTGCCGTCCTTCGAGCGCGCCTCGAACTGTTCGGAAATCAGCGGCGCGGCATCGAAACGCGCCGGCTGCGACTTCACCGTGGCCAGCGTCTCGCCATCGTCGTCCGACCAGATGATCGAGCTCGGCGTCAGGAAATCGGTGAAGGAGAACGAGACGCTGGAGCCGAAATGCTCGGCGTGCGCAATACCGACATTCCCGTTTTCAGGCAGCGCCACCGGCTTGAGCGACCAGCTTTCCCCCTTGCGCTCGGCGACGATGACCTTGCCGCGCACATTGTCCATCAGATTGATGAACAGCCGGTCCTGCGTGCGGGCAATGCCGGCGATGGACACGCGATGCGCCGGCTCGAGCATGGTTTCGACAGGGCCCAGTTCACCGGTGTCGATCCAGCGTTCGAAATCCAGGGAATAGAGGCCGTCCGGCAAGCATTCAGTGCCGTCCGGCGCCGTCCACGGGCTGCGCACGCTGAACACAAACCGACCCTTGAACAGGGCCGTATCGGTGACATCGTCCGGCAGCGGAATGCGCCGGTTTTCGCCCGATGGCAGGCACAGGAAACTGTGCGAGGAGAAGAAGGCGATCGCGCGGGACAGAAACAGATACTGCCTGTCGCCGTCATATTCGACCCAGACGCCGGCCGCGAGATCCTGTTTCTCCGCCTCGAAGATCGGCGTCGCGTCTTCCAGGCGGGTGCCGCGCTTCCAAAGTTTGACGACGCGCGGATAACCGGACTGGGTCTTGTCCTCTTCCTCGAAGGCGGCCGAGACAAGGACGGTCTCCTTGTCCAGCCAGGAAAAGCCGGATTTGGAGGCCGGGGCGCTGAAGCCGCCCTCGACAAAGGATTTGGCTTCAATGTCGAATTCGCGCATCTCGCTGGCATCGCCGCCATCCGGTGACATCGCCACCAGGCAAAGGTTGAAGTCGGGATAGAGGCGGCTGGCGCCGCTGAACACCCACTTCACGCCCTCCCTGGCCGAAAGCACGTCGAAGTCGATGATGGTTTCCCAATCCGGCTTCTCGGTCTTGTAGGAGGCGACCGTCGTGCGGCGCCAGAGGCCGAGCACATTGGTCTTGTCCTGCCAGAAGTTGTAGACATGGCCGTTGAGCGCCGCACCGACCGCGATGTTGTCTTCGGCCGTCATCAGGTCGAGCGCCGTCTCGAACGCCGCCTGATAGGAAGGATCGCCCTGCAGTTCGCCTGATGTGACCTCGTTCTGGCGATGCACCCAGTCGAGCGATTGCTTGCTGGTCCGATCTTCCAGCCAGAGGAAATTATCCTCGGCGGCGGTCTCGGTCTGGCGTTTTGTCGTCGATTGGGTCACGCATGGTCTCCAAGCTATTGGCGGGCGGCCCTGCCTACATCGCGTCCCAGGCGGTTTTATTCAAGATGGTGACGTCAGGTCATCGAGACTGATGGGGTTAGCCTCTGCTCCAGACAACCCCTGTCAGGCGTTTTGGCGCTTGAAGGATCGATAGAGCGCGAAGCTCACCAGCAGTGCGTCGAGGCCGGCGATGACCACCGGCAGGCCGAGCGGGCCGATGACCTGCATCAAGGCACCAGCGCCGGGCGGGCCGACAATGCCGCCGGCGCCCCACATCAAGGCGAAGGCGGCGTTACCGGCGACCAGCACCGTTCCCTTGAAGCGGCTGCCGAGCTCGACCAGCGCCATGGTGTAGACGCCGTAACCGACCGCGCCCATCACCACCAGCACCGGCCAGACCAGCGGCGTGGTGATCAGCATCGGCAGCGACAGCGCGCACGCTGCTGTCGCCAGTGCGCAAAAGACGATCATCGCCCGGCCGCCGAAACGTTCGGCCATCAGCCCGAGCGGGATCTGCAGAAGGATATTGCCGGCCGACAGCGCCGTCACCAGCGCCGCGAGCTTTGCTTCGGGAAGCGCATAGCCGGCGCCGAAGACCGGGATCAGCGCATAGGTGCTCTGCTGCACCGCCGCTGAAACCAGCACCGCCAGAAGCAATGCCGGCGCCAGCCTGGCAAAGCCGAAAAGGCCGCTGGCCGGCTGGCCGTCATCTTCGAAGCCGGTCAGCTTCGACGACACTGCGCGCAGGATCAGCGCGCAAAGCGCAAAACCTGCTATCGCGGCAATGAAAGGCGGCCATCCCGAGGCACCGACGGCGATCAGGATGAGCGGCCCGGCCGCGTAGCCGGCACCCATCAGCGCATTGAACACCCCCATCACCCGGCCGCGGCGCGACGGCGGCGCCAGCGACAGCGCCCACACTTCGCCGAGCACATAGAGCGGGTTGATGACCACGCCGACGAAAAAGCGGATACCGAACCAGGCCACCCAGTCCTGCAGGTAGCCGATGCCCAGAAAGCACAGCGCCCCGATCAGCGAACAGCCGACGGCGAGATTGCGGGCGCCGAACAGCCGCACCGCGGCCGGTACGAAGGACGCCGACAGGATGAGGCCGACCGGCATCATCGCCGCGGAAAGCCCGATCAAGGCCGGCGACATGCCTTGCCGCTGCATCAAGAGCGTGAACAGCGGATAGCTCAAGCCTTGCGCCGCACCGAACATGGCCAGGGCCGCGGTGACGCCGGCAAGCGCTGCCCATTGCGTCCCCGCCTCGCCCTCGCTCGCGCCGGTGGTGGCCATATTGCTTTCCATGTGAACTGCCGGCCCATTCAGCGGCAAACCATGAGCTAGCGGTTCGAATTTGCGAAAGAAAGGGCCGCCGCCATAATCCCCTTACGCCAAGGGCTAGTGGGCGCGTCCTATCTATCGCAACCTGCCGTTCCGGCATGTCGCTTCCCTCGTCCTAGTGGTCGCCGCCTCCGCAATGGCCGGACAGCCGCCGGTCCATTATGCCGGCCGCTACCCGCATTGTACGAGGACCATCATGACCGCCGCCCTGCATCCAGCCGAACCGCCTTTGGCAACCGACCGCGCCCGTCGTGGTGGTCGTGCGGGCAAGCGCGCCGGCGGCTCGGCCGCCTTCGAACAGCCGGCTTTCCGGCAATTGAGAAACCCGCTGACGCCGACCAAGCTGGTCTCCGACGACGAGCTGGAATCGATCCACCTCGCCTCGCTGCGCGTGCTTCGGGAGATCGGCGTCGACGTGCTGCACGACGAAGCGCGTCGCATCATGAAGGAAAATGGCGCCGACGTGACCGCGGGCAGCGAGCGGGTGCGCTTCGACAGCGACATGATCCTCGATCTGATCTCGAACTGCCCGTCGGAATTCACGCTGCATGCCCGCAACCCGGCGCACGATATCCGCTTCGGCGGCAACAATGTGATCCTGTCGATGATGGCCTCGGCGCCGAACTGCTCCGACCTCGATCGCGGCCGCCGCCCGGGCAACCAGCAGGACTATCGCAACTTCCTGCGCCTGGCGCAGATGCACAACATCCTGAACTGCACCGGCGGCTATCCGGTCGAGCCGACCGACATCCATCCCTCGGTGCGCCACCTCGAATGCATCCGCGACCTCGCCACCCTGACCGACAAGGTGTTCCACATCTATTCGCTCGGCAAGGAACGCAATGTCGACGGCATCGAGATCACCAGGATCGCGCGCGGCATCAGCCATGAGCAGATGCTGGAAGAGCCGTCCGTCTTCACCATCATCAACACCAATTCGCCGCTGAAGCTCGACGTGCCGATGATGGAAGGCATCATCCAGATGTCGAGCAAGGGCCAGGTCGTTGTCGTCACGCCCTTCACCCTGTCGGGCGCGATGGCGCCGGTCACCATCGCCGGCGCGCTGGTGCAGCAGAATGCCGAGGCGCTGTCCGGCATCGCCTTTGCGCAGATGGTGCGCAAGGGCGCGCCGGTCGGCTATGGCGGCTTCACCTCCAATGTCGACATGAAGTCCGGCTCGCCGGCCTTCGGCACGCCCGAATACATGAAGGCGCAGCTTGTCGGCGGCCAGCTTGCCCGCCGCTACAAGATCCCCTACCGCACCTCCAACACCTGCGCCGCCAACACGGTAGACGCACAGGCCGCCTATGAAAGCGTGTTTTCGCTGTGGGGCGCCATCCAGGGCGGCGGCAATCTGATGATGCACGGCGCCGGCTGGCTGGAAGGCGGCCTGCGCTGCTCCTACGAGAAGACCATCCTGGACATCGACCTGTTGCAGATGGTGGCGGAGTTCCTGACCCCGCTCGACCTCTCCGAAGAGGCGCTCGGCTTCGACGCCATCCAGTCTGTCGGCCCCGGCGGCCATTTCTTCGGCACCCAGCACACGCAAGACCGCTACAAGAACGCCTTCTATTCGCCCATCCTTTCCGACTGGCGCAATTTCGAGACCTGGGCCGAAGCCGGCTCGCCGACCGCGCTGGAAAAGGCCAACAAGGTCTGGAAGGAACGGCTGGCGTCCTACGAAGAACCCTATATGGACCCGGCGATCCGCGAAGAGCTCAACGACTTCGTCGAAAAGCGCCGCTCCGAAGGCGGCGCGCCGACCGATTTCTGATCATCTGTGTTGGTTTGATGAACTGATCATTCGTATGGATTTGATGAACGGTCGACCCCCACTCCGTCGAGCTGCGCTCGACACCTCTCCCCCGATCGACGGGGGAGAGGAAAGGCGCGAGCTTACGCAGGCTGGTTCCCTTCCTCTCCCTCCGGAGGGGGGAGAGGTGGCGCCGCGAAGCGGCGACGGAGTGGGGGAAGGCGTTCATGAAACCCGCAGTCGCCGAAAAACAGGCACAACGAAGCGAGCGCGTAATCTCCGGCAAGCGGGTAACCAGGCGGAAGCATTGCTTTGGCTTGAGTTGAAAGCTCGCAAGCTCGGCGGCTATCGCTTTACGCGCCAGTTTTCCATCGGCCCCTTCTTTGCCGACTTCGCTTGCCGCGAAAAATGGCTCGTTGTTGAAATCGATGGCCACCAACACGCCGACCGTTCATATGACCGCCGCCGCGATGACTTCATGCGCGCCGAGGGCTATTCGATCCTGCGTGTCTGGAACCATGATGTCCTGAAACATCGTACTTCCGTCTGTGAAACCATCCTTGCCGCGCTTGATGGCAGGCTGGCCGAGAACATCACTGCATCCGATCTGCGCTTTGTTTTCACGCCCCGTCCATTCGAATCAGTCTCTTCAAAAACGGACCCATCTTTATGAAATCTCACGTCAAAGCGGTTGTCATTGGCGGCGGCGTCGTTGGCTGCTCGGTTCTCTACCATCTGGCCAAGGCCGGCTGGACCGACATCATGCTGATCGAGCGTTCGGAGCTGACCTCCGGTTCGTCCTGGCATGCGGCGGGCGGCTTCCACACGCTGAACGGCGACCCGAACGTCGCCAAGCTGCAGGCCTATACGGTGCAGCTCTACAAGGAGATCGAGGAGATTTCCGGCCAATCCTGCTCGCTGCATCTGACCGGCGGCGTGATGATGGCCGATACGCCCGAGCGCATGGACTTTCTGCGCCTCGCCCACGCCAAGGGCCGCTATCTCGGCATGGACACCGAGCTGATCACCCCGTCCGAAGCCAAGGCGATGTTCCCGCTGATGGACGAGACCAATTTTGTCGGCGCCATGTGGGATCCGGTC
Source organism: Mesorhizobium sp. CNPSo 4688 (assembly GCF_057784295.1). Lineage (NCBI taxonomy): Bacteria > Pseudomonadati > Pseudomonadota > Alphaproteobacteria > Hyphomicrobiales > Phyllobacteriaceae > Mesorhizobium > Mesorhizobium sp. CNPSo 4688. The sequence goes on along the minus strand of NZ_JBWLUY010000005.1, from coordinate 232,570 downwards.
GAAGGCCATCTCGACCCCTCCGGCACCACCATCGCCTATTCCAAGGCGGCCAAGAAACTCGGCGCCGAGATCGTGCTGCGCAACCGCGTCGTCGACCTGACCCAGCAGCCTGATGGCACCTGGAACGTCGTCACCGAGCAGGGCACGGTCCATGCCGAGCATGTCGTCAATTGCGGCGGCCTGTGGGCGCGCGAGATCGGCCGCATGGTCGGCGTCGAACTGCCGGTGCTGGCGATGGAGCACATGTACCTGCTCACCGAGCCGATGCCGGAGGTCGAGGAGTTCAACAAGTCGACCGGCCGCGAAATGATCGGCGTGCTCGACTTCAAGGGCGAGATCTACACCCGCCAGGAACGCAACGGCATCCTGCTCGGTACCTATGAAAAGGCCTGCAAGCCGTGGTCGCCGGTCAACACGCCGTGGGATTTCGGCCATGAACTGCTGCCGCCGGACCTCGACCGCATCGCGCCGTCGCTGGAAATCGGCTTCAAGCATTTCCCCGGCATCGAAAAGGCCGGCATCAAGCAGATCATCAACGGCCCCTTCACCTTCGCGCTCGACGGCAATCCGCTGGTCGGCCCGGTGCAAGGCCTGACCAATTTCTGGTGCGCCTGCGCCGTCATGGCCGGCTTCAGCCAGGGCGGCGGCGTCGGCCTCGCACTGTCCAACTGGATGGTGCATGGCGACCCGGGCTTCGACGTCTGGGGCATGGATGTCGCCCGCTTCGGCGAGTGGGCCGGCCTGCGCTACACCAACGCCAAGGTGCGCGAAAATTATTCGCGCCGCTTCTCCATCCGCTTCCCCAATGAAGAGCTGCCGGCGGCTCGCCCGGCGCAGACGACGCCGCTCTATGACACCATGCTGGCCAACAACGCCGTCATGGGCGACAGCTGGGGCCTCGAAACCCCGTTGTGGTTTGCTCCAAAGGGCAAGGAGCCGAAGGACATCGTCTCCTTCCACCGCTCCAACGATTTCAGCCCTATCGGCGAGGAAGTCCGTGCCACGCGTGAGAAGGTCGGCGTCACCGAAATCGCCAACTTCGCCAAATACGAAGTGTCGGGACCTGCGGCTGAGGATTTCCTCAACCGGCTGATGACCAACCGCATGCCGAAGATCGGCCGCATCGTGCTGACGCCGATGATCAACGAATTCGGCAAGCTGATCGGCGACTTCACCATCGCCAAGGCCAGCGAGGACCGCTTCATGATCTGGGGTTCATCGGCAGCGCAGAAATACCATATGCGCTGGTTCGAAAAGCATCTGCCTAGGGATGGGTCGGTGCGCATCCACCGCTTCGACCAGACGCTGGTCGGTCTCTCCATCGCTGGTCCGAAATCGCGCGACCTGCTGCAGAAGCTGGTCGATGTCGACATTTCGACCAAGGCTTTCCGCTTCATGGATTTCCGCGAAATGGCGGTCGGCGGCGCGCCCTGCATGGTCAACCGCATCACCTATACCGGCGATCTCGGCTACGAGATCTGGATGGCGCCGGCCTATCAGCGTCTGGTCTACAAGGCCATCAAGGACGCCGGCGAGGAGTTCGGCCTGGTCGATTTCGGCATGCGCGCTTTGCTCTCCATGCGCCTGGAAAAGAACTTCCCAACCTGGTTCCGCGAGCTACGCCCGATCTACGGGCCGTTCGAAGGCTCGATGGACCGCTTCATCAAGCTCGAGAAGAACGACTTCATCGGCCGCGAGGCCGCCGCCAAGGAACAGGCGGAAGGGCCGAAGCTGCGCCGCGTCTCGTTTATCGTCGATGCGACCGATGCGGATGTGATGGGCGACGAGCCGATCTGGGCCAAGGTCAGCAAGGACTACGGCACGGTTGAAAAGCCGCATGGCTATGGCGCGCCGCGCTTCGACACGGCGGGCAAGGAAGTCCGTGGCTCAAAGGCTGCCGAGGGGGCTTCGGCCGTGCGCGGTATCGTCGATGGCGACTGGCGCGTGGTCGGCTGGGTCACCTCGGGCGGCTATGCGCATTCCGTGCAGAAGTCGATGGCTCAAGGCTATGTGCCGGCAGCGCTGGCCGAGGACGAAAGTGCCGGCCTGTTCGAGATCGAGATCCTCGGCCATCGGCGTTCCGCCCGCATCAATGTCGAGGCGCCCTTCGATCCGAGCGGCGAGAAGATGCGGACCTAAAGCAATTCCAGGAAAAGTGTGAAGCGGTTTTCCGTCCGGAATTGCGTAGAAACATAAAGATATAGAGCGGTTCGGCGTTTCTGAACCGCTCTATATCGGCGACAGCGTGTGTGAGATCGTGTAAGGGGCATCGGCGGTGGCCACAGGCCTTTCCCTCGATGAGAAGACGATCCCCTTGCAGTATCTAGAGAAATGGACGGACTGGCTGTGCGAAGGCAAGGCCGGTCCTTTCAACGCCGCGCTGGTCTCTCTCGCGGTCTATTGCCTTGTCCAGATCGTGGTGATGACGCTGTTGTCCCACATCGTGGGAACCGGCGTCGGCGTCGACGATTCCGAACAGCTGATGTACATGCATTACCTCTGGGCCGGCTATGGCGGCTCGCAGCCGCCTCTCTATACGTGGCTTGCCCGCCTCGTCGCCGGCGTCGTCGGGACGAATATACTCGCGCTCAAGATCGTGAAGTATCTTTTGATCGGCGTGGCGCTGGCGTCGGCTTTCATCGCAGTGCGCCGTCTCGGCTATTCCAGCCGGGCTGGCGCCGCCGCTATGTTCGGCCTGTTGTTGTTTCCGCAGATGGTGTGGGAGATGCAGCATGCCCTCACCCACTCGATTGCCGCCTTCTGTTTTTCAGTGGTGCTGTTTCTTGCGCTCGTCGAACTGGTGCAGCGGCGATCGCTCTTGGCTTATGTGCTTTTCGGTGTGGCTATCGCTGCCGCGATCCTGTCGAAATACAACAATGTGATTTTTCTCGCCGCGCTGATCCTGTCGACGCTTTCGCTGCGCGAAACACGCAGCGTCGTGCTGAATCGCCAGTTTTTGATTAGTGTCGCGCTGGCTGTGCTGCTTTGCCTGCCGACACTCTACTGGAGCCTGACTCACACCGACCAGCTGCTGTCGCACGCCGGCGGCTTCGGCATGGCCAGGGAAAATGGTGTGATCCAGAACGCGCTCACTGGAGTATGGGGACTCGGCAGGGCGATGCTGAATTTCGCCGGGCTGCCGGCCGGCATATTCGCGGTGGCTTTTCTCATCGCAAGGAACAGACCGGCGCCAGCCCTGCAACCGCCGCCATGGGCCCAAAAGCTGGTATGGCGCACCATCGCTTTTGCCTTTGCCATCACCCTCGTGCTCGTCCTTGCGAGCGGCGCAACGCAGTTTCGCGATCGCTGGATGCTTCCCATACTCGTGCTGCTGCCCACAGCACTGGCCATACACATGGACGCCAGGGGAGACCGCGGCAGAAAGGTGCAGGACGTCGCCGTCTTTGTCGGCGCGACGCTTGCCATCCTTGTGTTGCCATTGACCTGGTATGCGCATCTTTATGGCGGTGACAGTCGCGGCAGCATCGTGCGCATGGACTACACGGCGCTTTACGCTCAGCTGACGGCAAACGGACCGATCCGCACAACGGTATCGAGCTGGCACTGGTTGGGAAATCTGCGTCTCATCGATCCCGATCTCATCGTCCTCGATGAAGAATTGCCGGACTTCAGCCAGCTGCTGAAAGAGCCGGCAGTGCTTGTCACGACGAACGACAAGGAAGATGTCGACGCCGTCCTCGAGCTGCTGGATCAGGCTGGCTATGTGGCAGATGGACCGCCGCAGCAGCTTGCCGTGCCGCAGCTGTTCGGCAGCGACCCGCCCATCCGCATTGTAACCGTCACGCGGCTGAAGAAGGTGGCGGCCGCGGCAGGCGCAACACCACAATAGCGTCGGCAGGGAGGCCTCGGGTGGAGAAGCAAGGGTTCGGTCGTCACCGCAAGATCATGCCGTTCGAGCCGGGCTCGGTCGAGGCCTTGCGCGACGCCTCGCGCCAGAAGGCGGCTTCGCTGAACCAGCACGTGCTGGGCTATGGCGCGCTGGCTGAATCCGAATGGCAAGCGGCAGGCATCGCAGCACCCGACCTGCCCGCGATGCGTAAATACCGGCTCAAGCGCATCCGCGCTGAGCTGAAGCGCCGCGGCTATGCCGGCACCCTGCTCTACGACCCCGTCAACATCCGCTACGCCACCGATTCGACCAACATGCAGCTGTGGGTCGCGCACAACCCGACCCGCCACTGCTTCGTCGCCACCGAGGGACCGGTGGTGCTGTTCGACTATTTCTCCTGCGAGCATCTCTCCGACCATTCCGGCGTCGTCGACGAGGTGCGGCCGGCAGTGTCGTGGATGTATCTCTATGGCGGCGAGCTGACCGAGCAGAAAGTCCGCCGCTGGGCGGCCGGCATCGCCGATCTGGTCAGGCAACATGGCGGCGGCAACAGCCGCATCGCCGTCGACCACATCAATCCCGAAGGCGTCGAGGAACTCGCCCGCCTCGGCATTGCCATCGGCAATGGCGAAGCGGTGATGGAAAATGCACGGCTGATCAAGTCGCCGGACGAGATCCTCGCCATGCGCCGCGCCATCGTCGCCTGCGAGGCGGCGATGGGCGAGATGGAAGCGGCGCTGAAGCCTGGCATTTCCGAAAACGAACTCTGGGCCGAGCTGCATCGCGGCAACATTGCGCGCGGCGGCGAATGGATCGAAACCCGGCTGCTGACGTCGGGGCCGCGCACCAATCCATGGTTCCAGGAATGCTCGTCACGCGTTATCGAAGCAGGCGATCTCGTCGCCTTCGACACCGACCTGATCGGCCCCTACGGCTTCTGCGCCGATCTCTCACGCACCTTCCTTTGCGGCGACGAAAGGCCGTCGAACGAGCAGCGTGATCTCTTCCGCATCGCGGCCGACCAGATCGCCCACAACACGCAACTGCTGCAGCCCGGCATCTCCTTCCGTGACCTGGTCGAACGCTCCGTGGTGCCGCCGGGAGATTGCTTCCCGACCCGATACGGCGTGCTCTATCACGGCGTCGGGCTAGCCGACGAATATCCGACCCTGCCGCATGCCAGCGACTGGACGCCGGGCACGCCCGACGGCGTGCTGGAGCCGGGCATGGTGCTGTGCGTGGAAAGCTATATCGGCAGGCTTGGCGGCCATGAGGGCGTCAAGATCGAGGAGCAGATCCTGATCACCGCGGCCGGCAACGAGCAGCTTTCAACCTACCCGTTGGATGCGAGGTTGCTCGGCTAGACTGGCGAGGGCCTCGCGCATTGCGCGGGCCATCTTTTCCGGCGTGGTCCTGGCAGTGATGTATGGCAAGCCTTTGCGCCGCGCCGTCCAGCCGACAACAGCGACCTTGCGTGCCGCTGGCTCGAAACGCTGCGCCAGCGCCCAGCTCTCGCAGTCGATCGCGGCGATATCCGCCTTGCCCTCGGCAACCGCGACGATCGAACCGCGATGGCCGCCACTCTCGCTGCGCGACGAAAAGATATCGAGACTTTCGCCGGCCGCTTGCAGGTCGCGCGTCAGCGCAATGACGCCCGACATCGAATCGAGACTGTTGAAGGTGAAGCGCTTGCCACGCATGAGATCGAGCGGCAGCAAGGTTTTGCCATCCGCAGGCGACCGAACCTGTGGCCCCTCGCCTATCCGCATCACCAGCGCGCTCGAATAGAGCTCGCCTTGTCCGCCCTCAAAGGCGTCGTACCTCGGCTGTCCGACCACCTGCACCTGTTTGGACAGGCCGAGCTCCATCGGCCCCCAGCAGGTCTGCGCGAACAGCAGCGCCGGATGCAGCCAAAGCTGGTGATGGTCGAGTTCGTTCGGCGGCAGCGTTGCCGGATCGGGCGCGATCAGTCTGCCCTCGGCGTCGTGGATGCCGCCCGGCACCGGCGGCAGGTCACCATTGCGGCGCACGATTGTCTGCGGCGCATCGATGCCCTTTTGCCTAAAAGTCTCGCGCAACCCGGCCCATTGTGCATCGACCTCGTCGCGCACTTCGGGCCAGTCATACATCGGCAAAGCCGCAACCAAGTCACTCATGCCGACACTCAATCATCATGTCTCAGGAAAGGATCGCAAAAACGCGGCGTCCAATCAGAATTGGCCGACACGGGTCCTGGGATGCCCCGGATTATTCCTTGGGCGGCTCGGCGGGAACCGGCGCGCTGCCGAGCCCGCTGATGCTGCGCGCCCTGATGCGCGGCTTGAACGCCCTGCCCGGCTCGGCCTGGCGCCGCAGCACCGGGTGCACGATCGGCTCCTTGGCCTTGAAGGCGTAAGCTTTGATCAGCGCGAAGTAGTTCGGATAGGCATAGCCGTTGTTCATCCGCAGCCACTCGTCGCGGCGGTCGCGAAACAGCTTCGGCAGTCTGTACCAGGCCACTGTCGGTATCTTGTGATGGACGAAGTGCAGATTGTTGTTGAGGAAAAGGAACGACAGCGGCGAGCGCTCGATGATCACCGTGCGCCCCTCAGGATGCTCGGACCACTGATGCTCGGCGAAGGTGCGGACAGCGATCAGCGACTGGCCGAGCCAGACCGGCACCAGAATGTAGAGCCATACGGGGATGCCGAAGCTGAACTGCACGACCGGCAGCACGATGGCGAGACCGACCGCATGCAGCAGCCATGCCTTGCCGATCACCTTGTCGCCGGCAATCATGTGCTTGGCGTCGTCGATGAAGAAACCGATGCAGGACAACCAGGGGCCGAGAAAGAAACGGCCGACCATTGTGTTGTTGATCTTGAGCAGGAATTTCATCGTCGGCGGCAGATCGTCATGCATCCACAGCGCCTGGTAATAGCTCTCGGGATCGTCGAGCGGATCGGTCAGTCGCTCGTCGGCGTGGTGGCGCAAGTGAAGCGTCTTGAAGCGACGGAACGGCCAGACCAGGCCGATCGGCAGGAAGACGAAGGCTTCATTGATCAGCGCGCTGCGCGTCGGATGGCCATGCAGCACTTCGTGCATGATTGACGACTGCAGGGCCAGGATGAAGCCGAGGAGAATGAGAGCCAGGATCGGATAAGAAGGCCAGAACAGCAAACCGACAGCAAGCCATGTTCCGTAACAGAAGAAAGCGAGGACCACGGTCGGCCATTCGATGGCCGCTGCGTTGCGTCGCTTGATGCTCTTGCCTGCCATGCTATCGACCACTGTCCTTCAGTCGCCGGAACCCCAATTGATTCCTGACAGCATAGTGTCAGGAGAAGCGATTCCACTCAACGAGACAAAGTGTACAAAATGTTGCGATTGCGCATTTTTGACCGCACATGTTACACATTGTAAACAGCCTCAGGGATTCATTTACGCCTGGAGCCCTGATTCGACGGCTCTGGCGCAAATTTTTCCTCAAAGAGCGGGGAGGACGAACAGTGGACAAACGGGACCTGTCAGCCATCTTTCGGGAGCGTCTGAAGCTGCTCCTGACACGATCCGACCTCAACCAGTCAGCCTTCGCGTCAGCAGTCGGCATCGATCGGTCGGCGCTGTCGCAACTGATGTCCGGCGCTTCGACGCGGCTGCCGCGCGCCGAAACGCTGCTCAACATCGCCGCCGAATTCAAAGTGTCTCTGGATTGGCTGCTTGGGCTCAGCCAAGACGAAGGCGTCACCGGCGAAATCCGCGAAAGCCTGGAGATCGAGGAGGCGCCCGACGGTTTCGACCGCACGCTCTTGGCCAAATGGTTTGCGGAAGCCGCGGGCACCAAGATCCGCTATGTGCCGGCCGGCATTCCCGACCTCCTGCGCACACGCCAGCTGGTCGATTACGAAGCCAACATCACCAACCGCAGCCGTCTGGCGCAGGCCAGCGAGACCCAGTACCGCATCGAGTACAACAGGCGCCCGGAGACCGATATGGAGGTCTGCATGCCGCGCCACACGCTGGAGATTTTTGCCCGCGGCCTCGGCGTCTGGGATCGTTTTCCCGAGGCAGACCGGCGGCAGCAGCTCGCCCATATGGCGACGCTGCTTGACGATCTCTACCCGACCTTCCGCCTGTTTCTCTATGACGGCCGCATGCGCTACTCGATCCCGCTGACCATCTTCGGTCCCTACCGCGCCGCCATCTATGTCGGCGACATGTATGTGGTGCTGAATGCCACCCAGCCGGTGCAGGCGCTGACCCGGCATTTCGACAATCTGATCCGCGCCGCCGACGTCAACCCGCACGAAGCAGCCGCCTTCGCGCGCAATCTGGCCGGCGCGTCATTTCCGTCGGGTTCTGCCTGATCGTCAACGCCCCGGAAAGGGGCGCAGTGCGGCGACCGCGGGCCGCAAACACATTGACTGGACATAAAGACTTCTTTATATCCTTATTCCATTCGAAGATTTGAAAGCCGATCCGATGACCACGACCAATCCCATCGACGCATTGCTGGCCGAAAAGGGCGTGCTGCTGGCCGACGGCGCCACCGGCACCAATCTGTTCGCGATGGGTCTGGAGGCCGGCGAAGCGCCCGAGCTGCTCAACGAGACAGCGCCTGACACCATCACCAGCCTGCACCAGAATTTCGTCGATGCCGGCGCCGACATCATTCTCACCAACTCCTTCGGCGGCACCCGCCATCGGCTCAAGCTGCACCACGCGCAGGACCGCGTCCATGCCCTGAACAAGCGCGCCGCCGAGATCGCCCGCGCCGTCGCTGACAAGGCCGGCAGGAAAGTCATCGTCGCGGGCTCGGTCGGCCCGACCGGCGAGTTGCTGGTGCCGCTCGGCGCCATGACCTATGACGAAGCGGTCGAGGCCTTCGCCGAACAGATCGAAGGTCTGAAGGAAGGCGGCGCCGAAGTCGCCTGGATCGAGACCATGTCAGCGCCGGACGAAATCCGCGCTGCCGCCGAAGCCGCCATCCGCGTCGGCCTGCCCTACACCTATACCGGCTCGTTCGACACCGCCGGCCGCACCATGATGGGTCTGTTGCCCAGGGATATCCATGGCGTCGTCGACGGGCTGTCGCAAAACCCGCTCGGCGTCGGCGCCAATTGCGGTGTCGGCGCGTCCGACATCCTGGCGTCCCTGCTCGACATGACCGAGGCCAAGCCCGAGGCGACGGTGATCGTCAAGGGCAATTGCGGCATCCCGGAATTCCGTGGCACCGAGATCCATTATTCCGGCACGCCGGAACTGATGGCTGACTATGTCAGGCTGGCGGTCGATGCCGGCGCCAAGATCGTCGGCGGCTGCTGCGGCACCTCGTTCCAGCACCTTGCCGCCATGCGCAAGGCGCTCGACGCGCACACCAAGTCCGAACGTCCGACAGTCGAAAAGATCGTCGAGCGCATCGGTCCGATGCGCAACAAGGTGGCGACGGAAAACACCGCCGAGACCAGCGAAGCCCGCCGCGAACGTCGCCGCAGCCGAGCCTGATATCGATCTGGAATTATTCGCTGTTTTCAGCGTAGCGCGACAGCGCCGTCTTGAAATCCGTGCTTGTGCTGCCGGCGTCGCCGCCCATGGTCATCAGCGTACCCGATGCGCCGGGATCGGTGATCTGCTCAAGCATGACGCGGAAGCGGTCGTTGTTCAGTGCCGACATCGCCGTGGTCCTGGCCGCGGCCACGTCATTCATGATCCGCCGAGATTCCGCCGAATGCGGCTGCGAAGCGGTCGACTGAACGTCCCTTGCCGCCGGCATCGAAGTCGCAATGTCTTTGATCTGCAATTCGGCCCCCAAAGCCCTGTATTAGCTCTTCGTAACAAGAGGAAATTGCGATCCCGTTCCGGAATTGCCGCACAATTTAACGATCCGGCACCCCTTTGTTCGAGGCGCACCTCACCTGAATATCGCCAGACCGAAAAAAGGCCGGCAAGGTTTCCCTCGCCGGCCTGCCTCACCCGCCCGTAGCCGGTTCCCCCGTATCAGAACGACCCCCGTCTGAAAGGAACCGGCTGTATTGCCACTACCGGTTACCGCCCAGCGCCGAGGCAAGGCGCACAAGCGAAAGGAACTCGGACCTGTACCCAAACGGGTCGGCTCCTCGGGCGGCGGTGGCAATCTCCATGATCTTGTCGTAGCCGAACTTCGCGGTCGCATCCTCGTCGCGCAGCTTCTGGCCGAAGGCGGCGACAGCGACGGAGAAACGCTGGTCTGTGCTGGCCTGGTCGAAGGACTCGACCTCGTTGGCCGACGTCACCGGCGTTGTGATCAGCTTCGAGACGTCTTCGTTCGGCAGCTTGTAGCGGATCTTCACGAAGGCATATTCGTCGGCATTGGCCACACCGCCATTGTTAACCGTGGCCTGGCCGTAGCGCAGCGGATCCATCTGCTCGCCGCCACTGCCCTTCGGCGTGATCTCGTAGATGGCGGTGACCGAATGGCCCGAGCCGATATCGCCGGCATCGACGCGGTCATCGTTGAAATCCTCGCGGTTCAAAGCGCGGGTCTCGTAGCCGATCAGCCGGTATTCCGACACCTTGTTCGGGTTGAACTCGACCTGGATCTTGACGTCCTTGGCGATGGTGAACAGCGTCGAAGAGGCATCCTCGACAAGGACCTTCTCGGCCTCGGCCAGCGTGTCGATATAGGCGGCGGTGCCGTTGCCGTTCTGGGCGATGGTCTGCATCATCTGGTCGTTCAGATTGCCGCGTCCGAAGCCGAATACCGACAGGAAGACGCCCGTCTTGCGCTCCTGCTTGATCAATCGCTTCAGATCCTCGTCATCAGTCTGGCCGACATTGAAGTCGCCGTCTGTGGCCAGCATCACACGGTTGATCCCGTCCTTGATGAAGGACTGCTGGGCAAGCTTGTAGGCTTCCTTGATGCCTGCCTCGCCGGCCGTCGAGCCGCCGGGCGTCAGATTGTCGATGGCATTGAGTATCTTGTCCTTCTCGGTAACCTTGGTCGGCATCAGCACCGTGCCGGCGTCACCGGCATAAGTGACGATCGAGATGGTGTCGTCCGCCTTCAGCTTGCTGACCAGCAGCCGGAACGCCGACTTGAGCAGCGGCAGCTTGTCCGGCTCGTCCATCGAACCCGACACGTCGATCAGGAACACCAGATTGGCCTTGGGCTGCTCGACCGGCTTGACGTCGAAACCCTTGATGGCGACGTGCATCAGCTTGGTGTGCCCGTTCCACGGCGTCGGCATGACACTGACAGTCGAGTTGAACGGCGTCGAGGCCGAATCCGGACCCTTCCAGTCATAGGGGAAGTAATTGACCATCTCCTCGACGCGCACCGTGTCGGCCTGCGGCAGGTAGCCCTGCTTCAGCGAGCCGCGCACGAAGGAATAGGAAGCGGTGTCGACGTCGATCGAGAAGGTCGAGACCGGATCCTGAAGGGCTGCATGCACCGGATTGGTTTTGAAATCCTCGACGCGGTCGCGGTTTTCCTCCTGCGGCGCAATCTGGTCGGCCGGCATCGTCGAAGGCTGCTGCGGCGCCACCAGCTTGGATTCGGCGGTCCCCTGGACACGGCTTGCCCGCGCGGCATCGGCTGCTGGCGCAGGTGGCGCCAGTTGCATGATAACTCTGCCACCCGATGGCGCGGCCTCGGTGCTTGGCGCAGGCTCGGGCGCCTGCCGGTAAGTCTGCAAAGTGCCGTTCTCGCGTTCGTTAACCGTCGCCGGAGCCTCGGTCTTCGGGGGCGCGGTCGGCGTGACAAGCGCATCGTTGACGTCGCGGCTTCGCACCTCGGCGTCGGCATCGGCCTTCTTCAGGTCGCCTTCGGACGCCTGCTTGTCTTTTCCCGGTGTGTTGATCGCCGGCCCACTGGTTGCCGGTTTGTCGGCCAGCGTTTCGGTGATCTTCTCGTCGCCGCCGAACGGCGACGGCTGTTCCCTCAGCATGTGGAAGGTGGCGTATCCGGCGATCGGCAGGGCGACGAGCCCGGCAATGGCCGGCGTGGCAATGAGTTTCTTTTGCATGATCTCGCTCCAGAGCTTTTGTGCTCGCTCTGTGAGACGAAGCCCGCCAACCGATCCTTGGGTGACGGCAGAAATATTTTCCTGATCATAGGCGCGCATGGCGGCTTCGAAGGCGCGTGCCTTCGCGCTCTCGGCCGGCGCCGGTACTGCTGCATCGCGCAGCCTGTTGAGTTCGTTGTCGTCGACCATGGTCACACTTCCCCGGCCGAACGCATCAACGTCTTCAGCCGTTTCTTCGCTTCATGGATGTGCCAGGAAACCGTCGTCTCCGAGATTGCCATCGCCTCGGCGGCGGCCGCATGGCTCAAACCTTCGCCATAGACCAGAAGTACTGCATCGCGCTGCTTGTCCGGCAATTGCCGCACCGCTGCCCAGAGCGCCTCAGTGGGATCTTCGGGCTCGGCCGAGGCCTCTCCCGATATCATGCTGTAGGCACCGTAGGCCTCGGTCTTGACGTTTTCGCGCGTGGTCTTGCGCATCATGTCGCGCGCCGCGTTCATCGTCACGGAATAAAGCCATGTCGTGAACGCGCCGCCGCCGCGATAGTCGCGGATCGCCTTGCCGAGGCGGACACAAACTTCCTGGGCGATGTCTTCGGCATCGGCCTTTTTTCCGCACCAGCGATAGGCGGCGCGATAGACGAAGTCGTAGTGCCTTTCCAGCAATTTGCCGAAGGCACCCCTGTCTCCGCCCTTCGCCCGCCCGATCAACTCGGCGTCGGAGGCTTCGCTTTCATCCAGCATCATCGCCATCATTTGCCTGTTGGACGAAGGCTAATGGCCAATCCTTGGGGTTATAGAAAGATTTTTTTCAGGCAGGCGCTTTTCGAAACTAGACGACTTGTCCTGCCACCCAGCCGGACGACCACGCCCACTGGAAATTGTAGCCGCCAAGCCAGCCCGTGACATCGACGACCTCGCCGATGAAAAACAGGCCCGGCACGGACTTCGCCTGCATCGTCTTCTGGTCGAGCCCGTTGGTGTCGACGCCGCCAAGCGTCACTTCGGCGGTGCGATACCCCTCGGAGCCGGCCGGCTTGATGCGCCAGTCGTTGACGGCGGCGTCGACAGTTTTCATCTGCAGGTCCGTCAAATCAGCGAGATTGCCATCGATCCCCGTACGCTCGGCCACCGCTTGTGCAAGGCGCTTGGGCAGATGGTTTGCCAGCACCGTCTGCACCGCTTGTCTGCCGTTGACGCGCCGGGCGGCGCGCAGCAGCTCGGCCACATCCATCCGCGGCAGAATGGCGATGCGGATTTCGTCGCCTTCGCGCCAATAGGACGATATCTGTAGGATGGACGGCCCGCTCAGGCCGCGATGTGTGAACAGCATCGCCTCCGAAAACCGCGTCTTGCCGCAAGCGACCTCGGCGTCGACGGCGTTGCCCGCCAGGGGCGCCAGCCGCTCGAGCGTCCTGGCGTCGAAGGTCAGCGGCACCAGCGCCGGTCGCGTTTCCATCACGGCCAGGCCGAATTGTGCCGCCAGCTCGTAGCCGAAACCCGTCGCGCCCATCTTGGGGATCGACTTGCCGCCGCAGGCCACGACCAGCGATTGGCAGGCGACGGTGCCGCTGGAGAGGCTCAGGGTAAACCCTTCCGCGGTCCGGCTGACGTCCCTCACCTCGGTCGACACCGCTAGTTCCGCACCCCGGTCCTGCATTTCGGAAACCAGCATGTCGATGATCTGGCGCGCAGAGCCATCGCAAAACAGCTGCCCCAGCGTCTTCTCGTGATAGGCGATGCCATGGCGTTCGACGAGCGCGATGAAGTCGCGCTGCGTGTAGCGGCTGAGCGCCGAGATGCAGAAATGCGGATTGCCGGAGAGAAAATTCTTCGGGCTGGTATGGATGTTGGTGAAATTGCAGCGCCCACCGCCCGAGATGCGGATCTTGTCGCCGGGCTTTGCCGCGTGATCGAGCACCAGAACCGAGCGGCCGCGCTTGCCCGCCTCGATGGCGCACATCATTCCGGCGGCACCGGCGCCGATCACCACGACATCACAGGATTGCATCAGGCTGTTCGTTCCCGCTCGACCTGCGGCGTTCTAGCAGGCCACCAACGGTAAGAAGTCAAGCCAGCGTTTCGGCAAAGAACGCCAGCAGCCGCTTCCAGTGGCGTTCGGCGCCCGCTTCATCGTAGACGCCGTGGTCCGGTACGCACCAGCCATGGCCGACGCCGACATAGTTCTCGATCGTGTGGTCGACCTCGGCGACCCTGAGCGCCTCGGCCAGCCGCGCAGACTGCTCCGGTGGAAAGCTGCGGTCGACGCCGGCGGTGCCGACATAGACGCGCGCCTTGATCGAGGCTGCGTTGCGGTGCGGGCTGTCGGGAGCCTCGCTCGCCAGATTGCCGCCATGGAAGCTCGCCGCGGCCGCGATCCGATCGGAATGCGTAGCGGCAGCGTTCAGCGCCCGGCCGCCGCCCATGCAATAGCCAACGACGCCAACCGGACCGCTGATGCCTTGCGAAGCCAGAGCATCGAGGAAAGCGCCGCTGTCGCGGATGGTCATGTCCTGCGTCGTGCCGGTGACCAGCGCCATCAGCGCCACCTTCGTCTCCTCGACGGCAAAAGCGGACTTGGCGTCGAACGGACCATAGGGCGCATTGCGGTAGAACAGGTCCGGCACCAGCACGGCATAGCCATGTCCGGCGAGCCGCTCGGCCATCACATCGAGCACCGGACGCGGCCCGAACGCGTCCATATAGAGGATCACGCCGGCCTTCGCTGGGCCAGCCGGGCGAAACAGCCCGGCTTTGGCCACGCCGTCCTTGGTCTTGATCTCGATGTCCTGCTTGGCCATGGCTCGCTCCGTTTGAGTGTCGCGCGATACATATCCGGGACAGACGGCTGGGCAAATCAATCCCGGACCCGACGCGTTTACAAATCCGTATCGCTCGGCCGCAGGGACGGAAACTCAGCGCGCGAATGCCGCCATGTGAAAGGCCTGCACGTCAGGGGGATAGCGATAGGCTTTGCCATAGGGACAGGCGTTGCGGTCGAGGCAGCCGCCGGTCCGACAGGGCGAACCATTCGCTCCCCGCAGATGCGCGACGCATGATTGATAGGCAAAGCCATCCTTCGAATAGGCGTCGACCGGACAGGATTTCATGCAAGGTTTTGCGACACATGTGTCGCAGAGGTGAATCGATGCCTGAGACGCCTCGACCGATATCTCGTCCTCGAACAGCAGCGCGCCGCGATAGGCATGCCAGAGCCCGTATTTCGGATGCATGAGAATGCCGAGCGGTGACGGCTTTAGCCCTTCAGCCCGCATCGCCCATTGCTGGAACGGCAGATATGGCCTGTCGGATGGCGACACGGCGCGCGCGCCAAATTTTTCCGCCACCGCGCCGATCACCTCGCGTGACCATGTGTCCAGCGGATTGGCGATAGTTTGCGGTTGTCGCTCGCGCCAGCGCAGGAAATGCGGCCAGGGCGCCGCGCCCGCCTGCCCGACCAAAAAGGCTGATTTGGCGGAAGCACCTGACAGGCCAGAGGGTGCCTCCTCGCCTTCGGCGAATGTGACGCAGCCGCGCAGGATGAGGCCGTTGGCGGAAAGCGCGGCCGCTATCTCGTCAGCGGTGCCGCGCACAATCATCCCTTCTGGTCCGGGTCGGAGAAAGCGCTCCGCCAGACTTCCTTGTGGATGATGTTGGCGACTTTAGCCCCGCCTGACTCGGGCTCCTTTCAAGTGAAGGCGTCAGCCATCGACGCCTTCTTCGTCGCGATGTAGTCCTTCAGCCCGTCGTCGATGCCCGGATCGAGATACGGCGCCTCGTAGCTCTCCAGCCAGCGGCGGGCGAGCTCATTGGCGCGCTGAGGTGCGGTCTTTTCGCCCTCGGCCAGCCACTGCTCGTAGGAATTGTTGTCGGCTATGCTGGAACGGTAGAAGGCGGTCTGGAAATTCGCCTGCGTGTGGTCGCAGCCGAGATAGTGGCTGCCCGGGCCGACCTGGCGGATGGCGTCCATCGCCTGGCCATTTTCCGACAGGTCGACACCCTCGGCGAACTTCTGCTGCATGCCGAGCTGGTCGATATCCATCATGAATTTTTCGTAGCAGGACGCCAGTCCGCCTTCGAGCCAGCCAGCCGAATGCAGCACAAAATTGGTGCCGGCCAGAATGGTCGAGTTCAGCGTGTTGGCGCTCTCATAGGCTGCTTGGGCGTCCGGAACCTTGGACGCGCAGAGCGAGCCGCCGGTGCGGAACGGCAGGCCAAGACGGCGGGCCAGCTGTGCAGCGCCATAGGACACCAGCGACGGTTCCGGCGTGCCGAAGGTCGGCGCACCCGACTGCATCGAGATCGACGAGGCGAAGGTGCCGAACAGCACCGGCGCACCGGGCCGGATCAGCTGCGTGAACGAGGCGCCGGCCAGCACTTCGGCCAGAACCTGCGTCAGCGTGCCGGCGACCGTCACCGGGCTCATCGCGCCGGCGAGAATGAACGGCGTGACGATGCAGGCCTGGTTGTGGCGCGAATAGACTTTCAGCGCGCCCAGCATGGTTTCGTCGAACACCATCGGCGAATTGGCGTTGATCAGGCTGGTCAGCACGGTGTTGTTTTCGACGAAATCGTCACCGAACACGATCTTGGCCATGGCGACCGTGTCTTCGGCCCGCTCCGGCGCGGTGACCGAGCCCATGAACGGCTTGTCGGAATACTTTATGTGCGAATAGACCATGTCGAGATGACGCTTGTTGACCGGCACGTCGACCGGCTCGCACACCGTGCCGCCCGAATGGTGGATCGATGGCGCCATGTAGGCGAGCTTCACGAAATTCTGGAAATCCTCGATCGTTGCGTAGCGCCTGACACCGTCGAGATCGCGCACGAAGGGCGGGCCGTAGACCGGCGCGAAGACGGTGGCGTTGCCGCCGATCTGCACCGAACGCTCGGCGTTGCGCGCATGCTGGGTGTAGATGGGCGGCGCGGTCTTGAGCAGCGAACGGCAGAGGCCCTTGGGGAAGTGCACGCGCTCGCCCTTGACGTCGGCGCCGGCCTCTTTCCACAGCTGCAGCGCTTCGGCGTCGTCGCGGAAGATGATGCCGATCTCTTCCAGCACCGTATCGGTGTTGTTTTCGATAATCGCCAGGCCCTCCTCGTTGAGGACCTCATAGATGTTGATCTTGCGCTTGATGTAGGTGAGCTGCGTGCCCGGTCCGCCGCCCGAGCGCGCCGCGCGCCTTGCCGCCGCGCCGCCGCTGGCCGCACGCCCGCGTCGCGCATTGGACGCTTCCTGGTCGACTGACGCGTTCTCACTCATGATCGTTTTCCCTAAAAACCGTTTGCGGCCGCATATCGCAGCTTCTCGCCCGGATCGTAGCCATGCACCCTATTCGAAACGGCCCGCCAGCGCCAACGCCTGTCGCAAAATCGACAAGAATTCCAATAGATTTGCGGTCGCTTTCCTTTTGCGGGAAGTCGCAAATCAGCTATGGATACACGCCCACGCCGGGTTAGGTATTGACGCGATAAATTTGAGCCGCCGCGATCTCATCCCGCGCGGCAAGGAGCCTGAGAAAAATGTCCGACGACGAGATCATCCTCTCCGAGCTTTCCGACGACGAGCTGGTGCAGCAGATGCACGACGATCTCTATGACGGGCTGAAGGAAGAGATCGAGGAAGGCACCAACATCCTGCTCGAGCGCGGCTGGGCGCCCTACAAAGTGCTGACCGAGGCGCTGGTCGAAGGCATGCGCATCGTCGGCGAGGATTTTCGCGACGGCATCCTGTTCGTTCCCGAAGTGCTGCTGTCGGCCAACGCCATGAAGGCCGGCATGTTCATCCTGCGCCCGCTGCTCGCCGCCACCGGCGCGCCCAAGCAGGGCAAGATGGTGATCGGCACCGTCAAGGGCGACATCCACGACATCGGCAAGAATCTCGTCGGCATGATGATGGAAGGCGCCGGCTTCGACGTCATCGACCTCGGCATTAACAATGCGGTCGAGAAATATCTCGACGCCATTGAGCAGCACCAGCCCGACATCATCGGCATGTCGGCGCTTTTGACCACGACTATGCCCTATATGAAGGTCGTCATCGACACGATGAAGGAAAAGGGCATCCGCGACGACTATGTCGTGCTGGTCGGCGGTGCGCCGCTCAACGAGGAATTCGGCAAGGCCGTCGGCGCCGACGCCTATTGCCGCGACGCGGCGGTGGCGGTCGAGACCGCCAAGGACTTCATGAAGCGCAAGCACAATGTGCGCGCTTCAGCCTGATTTCACTAGCAAGGCGTCTGGCCAACAATCGAAAGCCGCGCCTTGCAGCGCGGCTTTTTTGTTCCCAGCTATTGGAACGGATAGCGGCGTCAGGGTTTGGTGACGGTGTCGTCGATGGCTTTCGCGGTCGATTTGAGATCCCGGCCGACGCCGCGGACGGTGTTGGCGCAGGCCGTAAGCGCCAGGGCGCAGGCAAGGATTGCGATCGGCGCAACGCGTAACAGTTTCATGGACGGTTTATCCCTCTCTCGATAGATTCGCCCCACAGCAACGAAGGCCGCTTCGACCGGGTTCCATGGCAAGGATGCAAAAAACGAAACCGAATCAAGACGACAGGCTGCTGGTCATCGCCTGCGGAATGATTGCGCGCGAAGTTTTGGCCGTCAAGGAGCAGCTCAAGCTCGACCATCTCGACCTGACCTGCCTGCCGGCGGAGTTCCATTTCTACCCCGACCGAATCGCCCCGGCGATGGACAAGGCGATCGAAAAGGCCAAGGCGGAAGGCTATGAGCATATCTTCGTCGGCTATGCCGATTGCGGCACCGGCGGCCTGCTCGACCGGGTGCTGAAGAAGCACGGTGTCGAGCGCATGGCCGGCCCGCACTGCTTTGCCTTCTATCAGGGCATGGATGCCTACGCGAAGGTCGCCGACGACGACATGATGTCGTTTTACATGACCGATTTCCTCTGCCGCCAGTTCGACGCCTTCTTCATGAAGCCGCTCGGCCTCGACAAGCATCCCGAGCTGATCAAGGACTATTTCGGCAATTACGAGAAGCTGGTCTACATCGCCCAGACCGACGATCCGGAGCTCGACAAGGTCGCCGAGAAGGCCGCTTCTCTGCTCGGTCTCGCCTATGAGCGCCGCTCGACTGGCTATGGCGACCTCACAGGCGAACTTGCGCGGGTGGCGGCACATCCAGAAGAAGTCCGCTAGGCGCCCGAATTCGGATTATTTGCTCTCCGGTTGCGGATCCGACACGAAATCGACAACGCGGCCGTTGTCCAACCGGATCGGCCCCGTTGCAGTTGGATCCTTGCGCAAAGCCTCTGCAAGCAGAGCGTCGACTGAGTCGAGATTGGCCTGCAGAACTGAGCGATCGCCCAGTTCCCAGTACTCGCCTTCATCAAAGACGTCGAACTCTACGAAAAGAGGGGCAACCTTACGAAGCAACTCAATGATTTCGATATGGGCCTCCGACCCGGCAAACTGGCTCTTGCAATATTGCTGCATGAAGAGGTCCCTGTCGAACTCGAACCTTAGGTGATCCGACTTGGGATGCGGCAGGCATTCTATCCCCATGACCGGGCTGATATAGTCAACGCTGCGTTCGTCGATGACCCGGTTGAGAACCATTTCGGCTTCGTCTATTGGCCGAAATCGCCAGTCTCGAGCGATGGCAAACGCTTCAACTTCCTGCAACAGCGCAACATATTGTTCCTCTCCGGGCAGTTGCCCCTCAAAATGAATCGTAACCCCCACGCGCACCTCTCCACGGACATACTGCAATATAAAGCACGGATGACAGGCCGCCGCGAATGGTTAAGTTGTGCGCCGGTAGACAGAATCGGCTGCTCCAGCCGTGCCAACATGGATACATCAGATGACCCCTCGCCTGCTGATTGCCGCCCTTGGCCTCCTCTGTTTCGCCCTGCCCGCTCACGCCGACGGCGAGGTGCAGAAGATCATCACGCCGGCCGACAAGGCACGGCTCGACAAATATGGCGAGACCCGGAAAGCTGCCCTTGAAGAGGCGAAGGCCGGCGACCCGGCCGAGGTTAGCGAGCTCAACACCTTGCTGGCCAAGCCCCTGGTCGCCTTTTCCGACAAGGATCTGACCGGCAACTGGCAATGCCGCACCATCAAGGTCGGCGGCATCAGTCCGCTGGTCATCTATGGCTGGTTCAAGTGCAAGGTCACGGACGACGGCTCCGGCTGGCGGCTGGAAAAGATCACGGGCTCACAGCGCACGACAGGCCGGTTCTTCGATGACAGCGAGAAACGCGCAATCTATCTCGGTTCCGGTTATGTCAATGACAACAAGCCGAAGCGCTATGGCAGCGGCCCGGAAAGCGACCAGGTCGGCTATGTCTTCCGCAACAGCACCAATGAGTGGCGCATCGAATTCCCGGCGCCCTATTACGAATCGCATCTCGACATCATGGAATTGAAGCGCTGATCCACGAGCTTTTCGCCCTCGGGGGCGGCTGGCGCGGTCATCAAGATTTAACCCCGCCTGGCACAGAATTGAGCCAGGCAGCGCACGGGAAGACGGTTGCGCGCCGGCAAGAAGGCGCGCCATGGCTTCAGCTGACAAGAACAGTGCTGCGATCGTTGTCGTCACCGAAGGCGGCCCCCACATCTGGGCCATCGTCAACGCCATCGCCGACCGTCTCGGCCCTGTCAGCGTCATCCTGGAAAACCCTGAGTCCAAAAAGCAATTGCTGCTCGGCCGCGCCCGCCGCCAGGGCTGGTTTTCTGCCATCGGCCAGCTCGGTACGATGCTGCTGACCAGGCTGGGCAAACGCTTCTTTGCCGGCCATGCGGCGCAGCTGATTGCCGGGCAGAAACTTGAGACCGAACCAAGGCCGGACCAGAAGATCATCCACGTCTCCTCTGCCAACGCGCCCGACTGCCTGCAGGCGATCGCCGACATCCGACCGGGCGTGGTGTTGCTTGCCGGCTGCCGGCTCTTGTCCCGGCAGACGCTGGCGCAAATGCCTTGTCCTGTGCTCAACTATCACGCCGGCATCGCGCCGAAATACCGCGGCATGAATGGCGGCTACTGGGCGCTGGCTTCCGGCGATCCCCAGAATTTCGGCACCACGGTGCATCTGGTCGATGCCGGCGTCGACACGGGCGACGTTCTGAAACAGGCGCGCGGCAGGCCTGAGCCCGGCGACACCATTTCAAGCTATGCACTGCGCCAGGCGGCATTCTCGCGCGACATCTGTGTCGAGGCGGTCCGCGATGCGCTGGACGGCAAGCTGGCGACCATCAAGCCGGATCTGCCGTCGAAACAATGGTACCACCCGACGATCTGGTTCTACCTCTGGACCGGCCTCACCAGGCGGGTCTGGTAGCCGGCAATTCCCCGAAATCTCGCCTTTCTTTTTGCGACTCCCAATAGCGTCGCTTTTGAATGCGCGCGCGTCGTCCCATAACAAGCAGCCCCACTGCGCATCCGGCAATGCTCGCACCTGCTGAATAGAGTGGTCGAGCGTCCTTCGTGCGTCCAAGCGGATGCACTGCGCTCGGCAGGGAGTGAGAATTCATGGCCGATCTGATCGTCGTCTACTGGCGCGACATACCCGCCCAGGTGATCGTCAAGAAGGGCCGGCAGAACGCCAAGCGCGAGCTGCCGCTGCGCTTCACCGAGGCGATCGACATGTGCGCCATGCGCACCGGCGCCGGCGGCACCGATGATTACCTTGCCGAATGGCGCAAGGCCGAACCGGTCCCGGTCGGCGACGATCTCGAAGCCGAGGTCGAGAAGGCCTTCAACGACATCGACGCGAAATATGACCGCGAGCGGCTGGTCGCTCTGGTCAAGGCGGGCGGGAAAGAACATGTCTGAGTCTCAACCGGCGGTTACCCAGGCCACTCTGGTCAAGAAGGCAGCGCCGAAATCCGACTACAAGCCGGCCGATGTGTCGCCGCAGCGGCGCGTGCAGCGCTCGTTTGCAGTCAGGCTGTGGTCGATCCGGCATTCGCGCCTGCTCGAATGGTTCTACTCCAGGTTCGCCGACATGTTCCTGCTTCTCCATCCTTTGTGGAAAGGCCTCGGCTACGGGCGGGTCGAAGCCCCGATCAAGTTTGTCGAAAAACGCGTCAAAGGCTTCATGTTCGACTGCCGCATGTGCGGCCAGTGCGTGTTGTCCTCGACCGGCATGTCGTGCCCGATGAACTGCCCCAAGCAGCTGCGCAACGGCCCGTGCGGCGGCGTGCGCGCCAATGGCAATTGCGAGGTCGAGCCCGACATGCCCTGCGTCTGGGTCAAGGCTTGGGAAGGCTCCAAGAACATGGTGCATGGCGACAAGATCCTCGACGTGCAAAAGCCGGTCGATCAGTCGTTGCGTGAGACGTCGGCGTGGCTGCGGGTGACCGCGCAGGCGGCGGCAGCCCGCGAAGCCGCGGCCAATGCCAAGACCGGAGCCGCCGCATGATCGCCCGCCAGCGCGACGAGAACCCGGCCGGCATCCATCTGCCGCTCGATCCCCTGCCCGGCCACTCCTCGCGCGGCCGGCTGGAGCGCGTGCTGCGGCGTGGCGAGTTCGCCGTCACCACCGAGCTCAACCCGCCCGACAGCGCCGATCCCGAAGACGTCTACAACCGGGCGAAGATTTTCGACGGCTGGGTCGACGCCATCAATGCGGTCGATGCCTCCGGCGCCAACTGCCACATGTCCTCGGTCGGCATCTGCGCGCTTTTGACCCGCATGGGCTACGCCCCGATCATGCAGATCGCCTGCCGCGACAAGAACCGCATCGCCATCCAGGGCGATGTGCTGGGTGGTGCGGCGATGGGAGTCGCCAACATGCTGTGCCTCACCGGCGACGGTGTGCAGGCCGGCGACCAGCCCGGCGCCAAGCCGGTGTTCGATCTGGATTCCATGTCGCTGCTCGAAACCTGCCGCATCATGCGCGACAACGGCAAGTTCCTGTCCGGCCGCAAGTTGACGACACCGCCGCAGATCTTCCTCGGCGCCGCCGTCAATCCGTTTGCGCCGCCCTTCGATTTCCGTCCGATCCATCTCGGCAAGAAGATCGCCGCCGGCGCGCAGTTCGTGCAGACGCAGTACTGTTTCGACGTGCCGATGTTCAAAACCTTCATGCAGAAGGCGCGCGATCTCGGCCACACCGAAAAGGTGTTCATCCTGTGCGGGGTCGGCCCGCTGGCCTCGGCCAAGACGGCCAAATGGATCCGCTCCAACGTGCCCGGCATCCATATCCCGGACGCCATCATCAAGCGGCTGGAGGGTGCGCAGGACCAGAAGAAGGAAGGCAAGCAGCTCTGCATCGACATCATCAACGAGGTGAAGGAAATCCCGGGCGTCGCCGGCATCCATGTAATGGCCTACCGCCAGGAGGAGTATGTCGCCGAGATCGTCGATGAATCGGGCGTGCTGAAGGGCCGCCAGCCGTGGAAACGCGAGATCCGCCGTGACGACCAGATGGTCGCCGACCGGCTCGACCACATATTGCATGACGAGATTACCGAAACGCAGGTGGACATGGTAAAGACCGCGCACTAAGCCCGGCCGAGCACCAGACCCTGGAACGAAACCAGACACGATATAAAGAAGCACTTTATATCAGGCGGAGAGACTTCATGACCCGGACCATCGTCGCCTCGGCGACACGCGAGATCATCATCGGCTTCGACCAGCCCTTCTGCGTGATTGGCGAGCGCATCAACCCGACCGGCCGCAAGAAGCTGGCCGCCGAGATGGTGGCCGGCAATTTCGAAACCGTCATCAAGGATGCGCTGGAACAGGCCGCCTGCGGCGCCACCATGCTTGACGTCAATGCCGGCGTCACCGCTGTCGACCCGAACGCCACCGAGCCGGCGCTGCTGGTGCAGACGCTGGAGATCGTCCAGGGTCTGGTCGACCTGCCGCTGTCGATCGATTCCTCCGTCAGCGCCGCAATCGAAGCCGCATTGAAGGTCGCCAAGGGCCGGCCGCTGGTCAACTCCGTCACCGGCGAGGAAGAAAAGCTCGAAGCCATCCTGCCGCTGGTCAAGAAGTACAATGTGCCGGTCGTCGCCATCTCCAATGACGAGACCGGCATTTCGATGGATCCGGACGTCCGCTTCGCCGTCGCCAAGAAGATCGTGCAGCGCTGCGCCGATTTCGGCATTCCGGCGCATGACGTCGTCGTCGACCCGCTGGTCATGCCGATCGGCGCGCTGGGCGATGCCGGCCGCCAGGTGTTTGCGCTGCTGCGTCGGCTCCGCGAAGAGCTCAAGGTCAACACCACTTGCGGCCTCTCCAACATCTCGTTCGGCCTGCCGCACCGCCACGGCATCAACGCCGCCTTCATCCCGATGGTGATCGGCGCCGGCATGACCTCGGCGATCATGAACCCCGTGCGCCCGCAGGAAATGGAAGCCGTGCGCGGCGCCAATGTGCTGAACGGCACTGACGAGAACTGCACCAACTGGATCAGGACCTACAAGGACTACAAGCCGGCCGAAGGTGGCCAGGCGGTTGCCGCGCCGACGCAGGTCAACGCGCCGGGCGATGGCGCTGCCAATGGTGGCCGCCGCCGTGGCGGACGCGAAGCTCGGATGGCTCGAGGATAAGCGCGCAATCGTGAACTCGCCTGCAAACATTACCGATCCGCTCGTGCTGTTCATGCCGTCAGGCAAGCGCGGGCGGTTTCCTGTTGGCACATCGGTACTCGACGCCGCGCGCCAGCTTGGCGTCTATGTCGAAAGCGTCTGCGGAGGTCGTGCCACTTGCGGGCGCTGCCAGATCGAGGTGCAGGAAGGCAATTTCGCCAAGCACAAGATCGTCTCCTCTAACGACCACATTTCGCAGAAGGGCGCCAAGGAAGAGCGTTACGAGCGCGTGCGCGGCCTGCCCGAACGCCGCCGCCTCTCGTGCTCGGCGCAGATCCTCGGCGACCTCGTCATCGACGTGCCGCAGGATACGGTTATCAACGCGCAGACCATCCGCAAGGATGCCGACACCCGCGTCATCGCCCGCGATGCGGCGATCCGCATGTGCTATGTCGAGATCGAAGAACCCGACATGCACAAGCCGCTCGGCGATCTCGACCGCCTGAAGATCGCCCTGATGAAGGATTGGGGCTTCAAAAACCTCGAATTCGATTTCTACCTGATGCCGCAGGTGCAAGGCATTTTGCGCAAGGGCAACTGGACCGCTACCGCCGCCATCCACAAGGATGCCGAAAGCGACATCGCCCGCGTCATCGCGCTTTGGCCCGGCCTCAAGAACGAGGCCTATGGACTGGCCTGCGACATCGGCTCGACCACCATCGCCATGCATCTGGTGTCGTTGCTGTCGGGCCGCGTCGCCGCGTCGTCCGGCACGTCCAATCCGCAGATCCGCTTCGGCGAGGATCTGATGAGCCGCGTCTCCTATGTGATGATGAACCCGGACGGCCGCGAAGGCATGACGGTCGCCGTGCGCGAGGCGATCTCCGGCCTGGTCGACAAGGTCTGCGCCGAAGGCAATGTCCAGCGCAATGACATCCTGGATTCCGTCTTCGTCGGCAATCCGATCATGCACCACCTGTTCCTCGGCATCGATCCGACCGAGCTCGGCGGCGCGCCCTTCGCGCTCGCCGTCTCGGGCGCGGTGCGCATCAAAGCCTCCGATATCGGCCTGAAGCTCAACCAGGGCGCGCGTCTCTACATGCTGCCTTGCATCGCCGGCCATGTCGGCGCGGATGCTGCCGCCGTGACTTTGTCGGAAGGTCCGCACCGCCAGGATGAAATGATGCTGATCGTCGATGTCGGCACCAATGCCGAGATCGTGCTCGGCAACCGCACGCGCGTCGTCGCGGCCTCCTCCCCCACTGGTCCGGCCTTTGAGGGCGCTGAAATCTCCGGCGGTCAGCGCGCCGCGCCTGGCGCCATCGAGCGCGTGCGCATCGATCCCGAAACGCTGGAGCCGAAATACCGTGTCATCGGTTCGGAACTTTGGTCCGACGAGCCAGGCTTCCTCGACAGCGTCCAAGCCACCGGCGTCACCGGCATTTGCGGCTCCGGCATTATCGAGATCGTTGCCGAGATGTACCTCGCCGGCATTATCTCCGAGGATGGCGTCGTCGACGGGTCGCTGGCCGAACGTTCGCCGCGTGTCACCGCCAATGGCCGCACCTTCTCTTATGTCTTGAAGGAAGGCGAACCGAAGATCACCATCACCCAGACCGACGTGCGCGCCATTCAGCTTGCCAAGGCAGCGCTCTATGCCGGCACCAAGCTTCTGATGGAAAAGCAGAACACCGAGCACGTCGACCGCATCCATTTTGCCGGCGCCTTCGGCTCCTTCATCGATCCGAAATACGCCATGGTGCTGGGGCTGATCCCGGACTGCGACCTCGACAAGGTGTCGGCCGTCGGCAACGCCGCCGGTGCGGGCGCGCGCATGGCGCTGCTCAACCGCGGCTATCGCCGCGAGATCGAGGACACCGTCAGCCATATCGAGAAGATCGAGACCGCGCTTGAGCCGAAATTCCAGGAGCATTTCGTCTACGCCATGGCGCTGCCGAACAAGGTCGACCCGTTCCCGAAATTGTCGGCGGCGGTGAAATTGCCACCGCGCAAGACCGTCAGCGAGGACGGTATCGCCGGCGATGCCGCCCCACGCCGGCGTTCGCGCGAAGGCCACGCGGCCAGGCGCAGCCGCGAATAGGCCGGCCACCAAGGCTGGCGAATTCTTTCAATTTCATTTGTATGCAAATGTTTCCAGATCGCACCGATCTGGAAACCGAAGCGCTGTTTTCGCGCAATCCACCCGATACAGACGTGAAGCATTTAACGGACACCGAAAGGCGGGCCGGACTATTGCGCCGTCACAACGCTTCAAAGGAGAGTAACGATGTTCGAGACCCTCGGCCGTTTTCGTGCGGCCATCAAGCATGCCCAGTCCGTGCGTGCCATGAACAGCCTGCCGCCCGAAGTGCAGAAGGACGTTGGCTGGCCCGTGTCGCCGCGCATCGACGCCCAGGCCAACCTGACGCGCCTGATCCTGGGCTCGAGCCGCTGATGACCTTCGCCGACAAATGCAAATTGCTGACAAAACGCCGGGGCCGCCGCGTGGTCCCGGCTGCGCCTGACATCAAGCTGCGCGCCGCGCTGCTGCCCCGGCGCTGAGGCCGTTGGCGGGAAAACCGCAAACTCGGTCGATCAAACAACCGTGTTGCGTTGGTCCAAATTCTTGACATTTCGGCTGGAGGCGCGATCTTCGAACTAGTGGGGAATTCTCTTAGTCGGCTGCTGCCGAGCTTGTGTATTCGAATGCCCAGTTTCAAAAGCTATCTCGTTTCGTTCATCCTCCGGCACAGCCGGAAGAAGGCATTTGCCAGCCCCGAAAACCTGCAGCGCTGGATCGCCTATGCGCGCAAGACCGAGGACCACCGTCCTCCGGCATTGCTGCGCGAGCGCCTCGATATCACCGAGCGCAGCGTCGATGGTTTCCCCGTCTACGAGATCGCGCCGAAGGCCGGCGAGCGCAGGCGCATCCTCTACATGCATGGCGGCGCCTATGTCTTCCAGATCACCTCCTATCATTGGGGGTTGATCGCCGAGATGGCCGAGCGGCTGGGTTTCGGCATCACCGTGCCGATCTACCCGATCGCGCCGGAGCATGATTTTCACGCCATGTTCGGCATGGTCGGCGACGTTTACCGGCAGATGCTGGACGAGGCGGACGCCGAAAATATCGTTTTCATGGGCGATTCTGCAGGCGGCAACATGGCCGTGGTGCTGACCATGATGGCGGCCGAAGAAGGCCTGCCCTTGCCGTCGCGCCACGTGCTGATTTCACCCGGCCTCGACATGTCGCTGTCCAACCCGGAAGTGTTCGAGGCGGAACGCAACGATCCGTGGCTCGGCATTCCCGGCGGGCTGGAAGCGATCCGCATGTACAGCGCCGGCATCGATCGCAGCGACTGGCATATCAGCCCGCTCTACGGCGACCTCTCGGTGCTGCCGCAGACCCTGCTTCTGACCGGCTCGCACGACCTGCTCAGCCCCGACAATCTGATCTTCGCCAAAAAGGCGCGCGCTGCCGGCGTCGATATCGACGTCGTCTACGAGGAAGGGATGTTCCACGTCTGGCCGCTGATCGAGATGCCGGAGGCGCGTCGCGCCAGGGACAGCATCGTCACCTTCCTCGCCGGTGAGCCCGCCAGGCGGCGCGCAACTGCGCGGCGCAGAGCGCGAACCGCCTTCGCGGCGCGCCCTGCCGAAGCAGCGAAATAGATCAGAACTTCCCGGTTTCCCGGAACAGTTCGAAGGTCGCGCGGATATGGTCGGCGACCGCCTTGACCGGGGCGCTGGCGTCCGGCGACACCACCATCGCCAGATTGTAGGTGCCGATGTCGGGCATACCGTCCTTCGGGCACAGCTCGACCATGTCGTTGCCTAGGAACGACTTCGGCAGCGGCGCGACGGCGAGATCGGACATGATGGCGGCGCGCTGGCCGGCCGTGTGCGCGCTCATATAGGCGATGCGGTAGTTGCGGCCCTCACGGCTGAGCGCATCGAGCGCGCCGGCCCGCCAAGCACAGCCCTCTTCCCACAGCGATACGGGCAATGGCTCACGCAGATGCGCGCTGCCGCCCTTGGCGCCAGCCCAGACGATCGGCTCAGTCAACAGCACCTCGGCGCCGAGCGCGCTGGTCTTGTAGGAGTTGGTCAACAGCGTGATGTCGAGTGCCCGGTCGTCCATGCGGCGGCGCAGATTGCTGCTCTGGTCGATGGTGACGTCGACGGCGATCGACGGATGCGATTGCGCGAACCGCTTCAGCACATGCGGCAGCACGCGCTCACCATAATCGTCCGGCGATCCGAGCCGCACCACGCCGACGATCTTGGGGATGATGAATTTCGACACCACCTCGCGGTTGATTGACAACAGCCGGCGGGCATAGCCGAGCAGCATCTCGCCATCGGTGGTCAGCGTCACCGAGCGCGCATCGCGCGCAAAGACCGAGCGGCCGAGAATGTCCTCGAGCTTCTTAATCTGCATGGAGACCGCCGACGGCGTGCGGAACACCGCATTGGCCGCGGTGGTGAAGCTGCCGGTCTCGGCAATGGCCACAAACGTGCGCAAAACGTCGAGATCGAGCAGGGGGAGCGGATGATTGAGTGGGGCGTTCATCGGGATCGACCTTCAATTTTTCTGATGTGAAGCATCATTCCATTTCGTTTGATTGAACATCAGATTGGGAGGATAGTCAACTCCATCGAAGGCAGGACGTGCCCCGGATCGAAAAGCTCCTGACACGAAACTGCATTCGATGCGGAATATCCCGGTCACGGAACGCGTTCATGCGGGACGTGCCACAACCAAAGGAGAATGAAATGTCTATCCTGTCATCCATAGGTCGGCTTGCGACCGAGTTCAGCGCGGCCCGCGCCCGCTTCCAGACCGAACGTGCGATCCGCTCGCTGCCGATCGAACTGCAGAAGGATATCGGCTGGCCTGAAGCTGCCGACACCAAGACCGGTGCACGACACGGCGTCGGATCCTGGGCTGGAGCAAAGTAAACCATTGTGTACCATGTGCTGAAGGCCTGCCGCGCAGAACCAGCCCGGCAGGCCTTCTCTGTTTTACTCACCCGCCTTCTCTAACTTATTTGCATTCAAACGATTTTCAGAGCCATGTCGCCCTTGCATGGCGCATATGAGCAAGCTGCATAGCAGCTCAAATTTCCAATTAATGCCTTGTAAATAATCACAAATCTCGGGCAGTCTGCCGAAAAATGTCGCAATTGATGTCGCTTTTCATATCAAGCGCTTCGCATTTGCGATTTAGTTTCTGCTCACACACGCCTATATCACCGCCAGCAAACGAGCTGCCCCACTCCATCAAGCGAAGGCGACCCGTCTGAGCAACCGATAGGAGATGATGATGAAGCTTTTTGCCCGCCTTTTCCCCCGCCGCGAAATGAACCTGACCACAGCTCTCGAGCGCCAGCGCCTTGCCAACACCATGCCCGGCCAGACCGGCGCCATGAATGCGGTGCGCCTCGGCTTCGTCGCCTGAGATAACGGCTACCGCGCAGCGCTCCCTGCCGCTGCCGAAAGTCGATTACAGCGCCGCTTCGGTTTGACCGAGGCGGCGTTTTTCGTTCTGAAGCCGATGTTGCCGGATAGCGATGCTAAATCTCGCGGCAGCCCGTGCCCGTCATCCCCAGGGATTGCCCATTTGCGACCCATGTCGCAAATTTAGTTGCCGCTTAGCCGCCTAGCCGATTGACAGGAATGGTTTTTCCTGATGACGCTATGCTGTTCGCGACATCCTGTTCGCGCCATGGCTGCGTGAGGTTCCCTTGAACGCCGTAAAGCATCCGATCAAGCGATCGTTTGTATTCTTCCTCGTCCCCGACTTCACCATGATCGCCTTTGCGACGGCGCTCGACCCGCTGCGCTCGGCCAACCGCATGCTTGGCTATGAGGCCTATCGCTGGCGCCTCGCCAGCATCGACGGCAAGCCGGTGCGCGCCTCCAACGGCGTCGAATGCGCGGTCAACACCTCGCTCGAGGAAGAGCGCAAGAAAATGGCCGGACCGGACCGGCCGAATATGGCCATTGTCTGCAGCGGCGTGAATGTCGAGCGCTACCAGAACAGGTCGGCCTTCGCCTGGCTGCGCGAGGAGTATAACAGAGGCGTCGCCGTCGGCGGCCTGTGCACCGGCGCGCATATCCTTGCCGCCGCCGGCCTGCTCTCCAACAAGCGCTGCGCCATCCATTGGGAAAACCTGCCGGGCTTTTCCGAGGCCTTCCCGAAGGCCAACGTCTTTGCCGACCTATTCGAAATCGACCAGAACATCTACACCTGCGCCGGCGGCACAGCAGCATTGGACATGATGCTGAAGCTGATCGGCGACGACTTTGACGACAATCTGGTCAACCGCGTCTGCGAGCAGGTGCTGACCGACCGCGTGCGCAGCCCGACCGACCGCCAGCGCTTGCCGTTGCGCGCCCGCCTCGGCGTACAGAACTCCAAGGTGCTGACCATCATCGAACTGATGGAAGGCAACCTCTCCGAGCCGCTGTCGCTGATCGAGATTGCCGACCATGTCGACCTGTCGCGCCGCCAGATCGAGCGCCTGTTCCGTACCGAGATGGGCAGGTCCCCTGCCCGCTACTATCTCGAGATCCGCCTCGACCGCGCCAGGCATCTGCTGATCCAGTCGTCGATGCCGGTGGTCGAGGTGGCGGTCGCTTGCGGCTTCGTCTCGGCCTCGCATTTCTCCAAATGCTATCGCGAGCTCTACGCCCGCTCACCGCAGCAGGAGCGCGTCGACCGCAAGCAATTGCTGGCCGCCTGAACCGAACGCTTCAGATCAAGCCTCGGCCGGCTGCGCCTGTGCCGTCCGCATCGCCTCGACGCGAATATCTTCGGTCAGCCGCGCCTTCAGCGCCGAGAACTCCGGGCTGGTCTTCAGCGTGTAGTGGCGTGGGTGCGGCAGGTCGATGGCGACATCCGACTTGATGCGCCCCGGCCGCGCGCTCATCACGATCACCCGCGAGGCCATGAAGATCGCCTCCTCGATGTCGTGAGTGACAAATAGCACCGTCTTCTTGCGCCGTTCCCAGATGCCGAGCAAAAGCTCCTGCATCAGCCCGCGGGTCTGGTTGTCGAGCGCGCCGAACGGCTCGTCGAGCAACAGGATCTCGGGATCGTTGGCCAGCGCCCGGGCGATTGCCGTACGCTGCTGCATGCCGCCGGAAAGCTGCTTTGGCCAATGGTTCTCGAAGCCCTTGAGCCCGACGAGATCGACATAGGAGGCAACGATCCCGTCCCGCTCCTTTCCGGCCATGCCGCGTTCGCGCAGGCCGAAGGCGATATTCTGCGCCACCGTCAGCCACGGAAACAGCGTGTAGGACTGGAAGACCATGCCGCGATCCGGTCCCGGCCGCGTCACCGCCTTGCCGTCGAGCAACACGCGGCCTTCGCTCGGCGCCTCGAGGCCGGCGACAATCCTGAGCAGCGTCGACTTTCCGCAGCCCGACGGCCCGAGAATGGTGATGAAGTCGTTGGCGGCGACCGTCAGATCGACCGGCATCAGCGCCTTGACCGGCTGCGCGCCGCGCACGCCGGCGAATGTGCGCGAGACGCCTTCGATCAAAAGCTTGCTCATGCCAGGCTCCAGGGGAAGAGCCAGCGGTTGAACGCCTTGAAGGCGAAGTCGGACAACAGCCCGATCAGCCCGATGACGATGATGCCGAAGATGATCTGGCCCGTCGCCAGCCGCGACTGACTGTTGATGATCATATAGCCGATGCCTGAGGACGAACCGATCAGCTCTGCGACGATGACATAGGTCCAGGCCCAGCCAAGCACCAGCCGCAGCGTCTCGGCGATCTCCGGCGCATTGGCCGGCATGATCACCCGTTTGACGATGCCATTGTTGGTCGAGCCCAGCGTAGAGGCGGCTTCGACCAGGTCGCGCCGCGTCGAGCCGACCTTGACCGCGACGATCAGGATGATCTGGAACACCGAACCGACGAAGATGACCAACAGCTTTTCCAGCTCGCCAATGCCCGCCCACAGGATCAACAGCGGAATGAAGGCCGAGGCCGGCAGATAGCGGGCGAAGGAGACGAACGGTTCCAGGAACGCCTCCACCGGCTTCCAGGCGCCCATGGCGATGCCGATCGGCACGGCGATGATCGACGCCAGCACAAAGCCGCCGAAGACCCTCCAGATGGTAATCAAAATGTCGAGCCAGAAACGGTCTTCGACCAGCAGCCGCCAGCCATCCCGCAGCATTGACAGCGGATCGGCGAGGAAGATGCGGTTGACGTGGCCGCCAAGCGTGATCCACGCCCAGAAGGCGACGAACAGCACGAAGAAGGAAATGCCGAGCACGGTTCGAATGCCCGGCGACACCGGATGCAAGGGGCGCATCGTCAGATCGTCCGCATCTTCAAATCACCACTTGTCCAGGAGGAGGAGGCGGCGCCAAGCGCCGCCGCCTGATGGTCAAAGGCGAGCCCGTCAGTTCGATACCGCGCTGGTGTCGGCCAGCGTGGCGACATCTGGCGCTTCCTTGATCAGCCCCATCTGCAGGAGCAGTTCGCCGGCGGTTTTGGAAAAGTCCTGGAATTCCTTGGTGAAGAACTGCTTGTTCTCTGCCTTGTCGGCCCACTTCAGATATTTCGCCGAATCCTCGAACTCCTTGGCCGACTGTTTTACGTCGGCACCCATGATCTCGTAGGATTTCTGCGGATCGCTCTTGATCAGGTCGAGTGCCTCGAAATAGCTGTCGGCGAGCGCCTTGGCGGCGTCGGGATTGGCGGTGAGGAATTCGGGCGTGCAGCCGACCGTGTCGAGCACCATCGGATAGTCGAGCGTGGTCGCCAATATATGGCCCTGGTCAGCCCTGTCACGCACCGCCGAGATGAACGGCTCGTAGGTGACCGCCGCATCGTTCTGGCCGGCGAGGAAGGCTTGTGCGGCCGCATCCGGCTCCAGGTTGACTACGGTCACGTCCTTGGTCGACAGCCCGTTCTTGTTCAGCACCCAGGCCAGCATGAAATAGGGGGACGTGCCCGGCGCCGAGGACGCGACATTCTTGCCCTTGAGGTCAGCGACGGTCTTGATGTCGTTGCGCACGACAACGCCGTCGGCGCCATAGGATTTGTCGAGCTGGAATATCTGTTTGGTGGTGACGCCGCTGGCGTTCCAGACCAGCCAGGTCTCGACCGTGGTGGCGGCGCATTGCAGGTCGCCGCTGGCGATGGCAAGCGGCCGGCTGGCCTGCGGCACCTTCTTCAAGGTCACGTCGAGGCCATGCTTCTCGAATATGCTGGCCTGCTTGGCAAGCGTCAGCGGCGCAAACCCGGTCCAGCCGCTGATGCCGATGGTCACCAACGTGGCGGCCTTGGCCGGAGCGGACAATCCCGCTGCAAGCGCCAATGCCGCAGCAAAGACGATGGTCCTGTTCATGTCAGTTCCCCTTGTTTTTTTCGGATGGGGAATTGTGTCACAGACGCCCATGGGCTTGTCAATGAAACTGATGCTGCATTGCGGCATGGGCCAAAGGT
This sequence comes from Mesorhizobium sp. CNPSo 4688, assembly GCF_057784295.1. Lineage (NCBI taxonomy): Bacteria > Pseudomonadati > Pseudomonadota > Alphaproteobacteria > Hyphomicrobiales > Phyllobacteriaceae > Mesorhizobium > Mesorhizobium sp. CNPSo 4688. The sequence continues at coordinate 198,760 of NZ_JBWLUY010000005.1, read as the reverse complement.
CTAGTCTAGCGCGCGTCGAACATCCAGCTGCGGTCGCGCCACATTTTTTCGCCGACCTGGCAGTCAGTCGGCCGGTCCTGCGCCAGCACCACCGGCGGATGAGTGGCTTCCTCTCGGGCCCATTGCGGCGAAGCGGGGCCGGCCAGCTCCAGCACCAGCTTGCGGCGAATGGCTTCGGGAAACTGCGTCCAGTCATTGACCGGGATCATGAAGGATCCGGGCCCGCCGATAACACAGTCGCTGTAGTAGCGGTCGAGATTGTTGACGTCATAGGCGCCACCAAACCCACCGCCGCGCGTCATCAGCGGCAGTCCATTGATGATTATGCCTTGCTTGACCACCGCGTCGCGGGTGATGTCGACGGGCGCGCCCTGGTTGTTGGGGCCATCGCCGGAAATATCGATGACGCGCTTTGTCCCCTGGAAGCCGCTTTCGGCAAAAAGATCGCTGCCGAATTCGAGCGCGCCGGAAATCGAGGTGCGCCGGGCGCTGGCCGGCGGATGGGCGGAAAGCTGCGCCGCCACTCGCTCGGCGTCGGCCCGGCTGGCGATCACCGTCCACGGCACGACGACCTGTTGCGTGGTCGCTCCCGCCCATTCGACATAGGTGACGGCGACCTTGCCATAGGCGCCATCGGCTATGGCTTGCAGCACATTGTCGTGGGTTAGCGCCGCGGCATAGCCGTGGCGCTGGATTTCGAGTTCGGTGGGCGACATCGACAGCGACACATCGACGGCCAGCACCAGCTCGACATCGACCGGCTCGGCGGCCTCAACCGACAGCGTCAGCCAGAGCACCAGCGCCAGCGCGGCGCTGCCTGAAAGGAAATGTCTTGCGTGGGAAAAAGCAGACATGCCCCAAGGTAAGCGAGAATCGGCTGCTGACAAAGTGAAAAGCCCGGCCGTGAGCCGGGCTTTGCATTCATGCTTCCGCGATTGCGGTTGTCTTCTTGCCGGCTCAACTTCTCGGCTTCAAATTCTCCGGATCGTAGAGCGGCTTGTAGCCGACGCCAGCAACCTCGACGGGATAGGTCTCGCCAAAATACTCGACACTGAGCTTGCGGCCTTCCTGGGCACAGGCCCAAGGCAAATAGGCGAGCGCGATGTTCTTGCCGATGGTCGGGCCATAGGCAACGGAGGTGGTGAAGGAGCGGCGGCCGAGTTCATCGACCAACGTCTCGCCGGTCTTCGGATCCATCACCGGCATGGTGCCGACGGGATAGCGGGCGACGCCTTTGGAATCGACGTTCTCGGTCATCACCAGCGTGCACAGGATCGCCGGCTGGTGTTCACGAGCCCGGTATTCGACATGCTTCGCCTTGCCGCAGAAATCGTTCTCCTTGACCTTTGGACGCGCGAGATCGGCTTCGAGCAGATTGTACTCGGTCAGGAGGTCGGCGTTCTGCAGCCGCAGGCTCTTTTCCATACGGCGCGTGTTGGCATAGGTCTCGACGCCGAACGGCATAACCCCGGTCGAGCGCAGCGCATCCCAGACGGCGAGACCGTCCTCGTAGCGCATATGCAATTCCCAACCCTGCTCGCCGACATAGGAGATGCGGAAGGCCGTGACATCCTTGCCGCCGATTCTGACCGGCTTGATCGCCGCGAACGGGAAGTTCTCGAGCGACAGGCCGTCCGGATTCTCGACCACCTTCTGCAGCGTCGTGCGGGCATTCGGACCCCAGATGCCGATGGTGACAAACTTCTCCGTCACGTCGGTGATGGTGACATCAAAACCTTTGTCCTGCGCGGTGCGTTGCATGTAGCGGAAGTCGCGCGGGCCGGCGTCGGCGCCGTCGATCAGACGGCAGCGATCGGCCATGCGGATCACCGTGAAGTCGGCGCGCACCATGCCTTCCTCGTCGAGGAAGTGGGTGTAGATGCCCTTGCCGATATTGTTGTCGCCGCCGATCTTGGCCGCGCACAGCCATTCCAGCAGGGCGACATGGTCGGGTCCCTCGACGTCATACATAGAGAAGTGCGAGAGGTTGACGATGCCGCAATCCTCGCTCATCGCCAGGTGCTCGGCATTGGACACCCGCCAGAAATGGCGGTTGTCCCATTCGTTCTCTCGTACGGGAACCCGGTTGCCATACTTCTCCAGCAGGTGCTGGTTGGCGGCGTAGCCATGCGCGCGCTCCCAGCCGCCCAGCTCCATGAAGTAGCCGCCGAGCTCCTTCTCGCGCTCCCAGAACGGCGAGCGGCGGATGTTGCGGCCCTTGGAGAACGGCTCGCGCGGATGCACCGCCGGATTGTAGACCTTCATCGCCGTTTCGGTGCAGCGATCCCAGATGAACTGCTCCTTGGTCTGGTGCGGGTAGAAACGCGCATAGTCGATGGCATGATGGTCGATCTCGGTGCGGCCGTCGGTCATCCAGTCGGCGATGAGCTTGCCCATGCCGGGCCCGTCCTTGACCCAGATGGCGACGGCATACCACAGACCCCTCACCTTCTGGCTCTCGCCCATGGACGGACCGCCATCGGCGGTCACCTGCAAGAGGCCGTTGAAGGAATGGCTTTCATTGTAGCCGAGTTCGCCGAGGATCGGCGTCAGCTCCATGGCACGTTCGAGCGGCGCCAGGATCTGCTCCATGTCGAGGTCGCGCTGCGACGGCGACAGCCGCGCCTGGTCCTTTTCCAGGAGGTCGCGCGGATGGCAGAGGCGAGGATTGGTCTCTTCGTAATAGCCCCATTCGATCTGGCCGCCCTCGGCGGTCTTGGGATCGCCGGTGTCGCGCATATAGGCCGAATTGCCCTGGTCACGCAGCAGCGGCCAGCCGATCTCCTTGCCGGTGCCGGCAAACTCATTGTAGGGGCCGAAGAAAGTCAGCGGATGGTCGATCGGCATCACCGGCAGGTCTTCGCCGACCATTTCGGCGATCAGCCGGCCCCATATGCCGGCGCAGACCACGACATAGTCGGCCATGATGGTGCCCCGGTCGGTGACGACGCCCTTGATGCGGCCCTCCTCGACGATGAGGGATTTGGCCGGCGTGTTGGCGAAGGATTTGAGTTTCCCCGACGCTTCCGCCTGGTCGACCAGCTTGCCGGCGACCGTCTGTGAGCGCGGGATGACCAGGCCGGCATCCGGATCCCACAGCCCGCCCTGCACCATGGACTCTTCGATCAGCGGGAATTTTTCCTTGATCTCGGCCGGCTCGATCAGCCGGGCGCGGGTGCCGAAGGATTTGGCCGAAGCGATCTTGCGCTTGATCTCGTCCATGCGGCCGTCGTCGCCGACACGCGCCACTTCGAGGCCCCCGATGCGGGCGTAATGGCCCATCTTCTCGTAGAAATCGATGGAATAGAGCGTCGTCCAGCAGGACAGGAAATCATGGCTCGTCGTGTAGCAGAAGTCCGAGGCATGCGCGGTCGAGCCGATATCGGTGGGGATGCCTGACTTGTCGATGCCGACAATGTCGGTCCAGCCGCGTTCGATCAGGTGATGGGCGATCGATGCGCCGACAATACCACCCAGGCCGACGATGACGACCTTCGCCTGTTTCGGAAACTCTGCCATTGCCCACGACTCCAAGGGGATAAAGCGGGCGCGTCCGCGCCCGTTCGAATGGCGCACAATATGCAGACGACGCGGATGGAGCTACCGCCTGTTTGCGACACGTCGCAGATGCGGCGCGACCAGCGCGCCGGCGTGTCGTCAGTGGCGATCTATCTCAGGCAAAGGCCCAGATGTCCTCGGCCTGGAACCCGACCTGGTAGCCCGCGGTCTTCAGCTTGACCACGACCTGGCCAATTTCCGGGGCGGGCAGCGCGCCGACCTCGACCTTGATCATGCCGGGACGGTAACGCTTGAGGTCGAGCTGCTCGAAGACGATCCAGTCGGCGCCCTCGCAATCGACCAGAAAGGCGTCGATGTAGGTGATGCCGTTGCGATCGAGCAGCGTCTGCAGCGTTTCCGACGGCACCTCGATATCCCTGAAATGCGGGGCGAATTTGTTGAAATTGGCATCGGCCGCGCCCCAGGCATTCTTGCCCGACATCAAATTGGTGTCGGTGACCGACGAGCAGCCGATGAACTCGATCGGCAGGGTGCCGGCCTCGAGCGCTGCGGCATCGAAAGTGTGGACGGTGATCGTGCCCTTGGTTTTGGTCACCGCCACCGGCTCGATGACGAAGCGTTCGGTATCGGGGTAGTTGGCACGCAGGCGTTTCTGATTGTACGGGATCGGCTCGACCAGCACGGCCCGCGCCCGCGGGATGCGATGCAGCCATGGCGTGACGTCGTCGAACAGCGCGCCGTCGCAAGCGCCGACATTGACCATCCGGAACGGTTGCCCGCCACCAAAGCGCGCCTTCAGCGCCGCCTTGGCCAGGAATTTCGTGCCATGCAGCGCCGGCCCACGGTCGAGCAGGCCGGCAGGCAGACCGAGCGAAAGGGCAATGCGCGCCAGACCGGATACAGAACTCATGGCTTATCTCCGGGAAGGGCGTGCAAGGCGATGGGCCGCCTTCCATTCAGGTTTGCCGACGCCCACAGCGCCATGACCGGACCCACCAGCAGCAGGAAGGGCGGCAAAAGGTTGGGGAAATAGATGCGGGTGTCGTGGATCGGAAAGACGGTGAACTTCGCCAGCACGCCAAGCACAAGTGCTGCCAGCAGAATGCCGGCGCGGCGATCGAGCCGGAAGCCGGCGCGGGCCAGCGCAAACCACCCGGCCAGAGCCAGCACCGAGACGCCGACCCAGCTGTTGAGCTCAATAGCGCGAATGAAGGATGCGGCAAACGCCTTGAGATACGCGCCCACCGAAAATGGCGGCTCGAAACCATCCATATTGTAGTGCTGCTCGATGCTGGAGAACCACAGATGCGGCCACCAGCCGGGATGCTGGGCCCAGTGCGAGATGGCGAAATAGGCGACAAAGGACGCGGCAAAGCCGGCCAGCGCCCCCCATGCCCGCTGCCGGAAAACCACCAGCAGCACAGCGAAGATGGCCAGGAACACGATGTTGTCGGGACGCGCCATGAAGGCGAGGAAGAGCAACACCGCCGTTGCCACTTCGCGGCCGCGCACATAGGCAAGCAGGCCGCCGAGGAACAGCGCAGAACACAACAGATCCGGCGTCGAGGCGCGCGCCGCATCGCCGAAATCGGCCATGATCAGCACCGCGCCGACCACCGGCGCCAGCGCCAGCCCGCCTTCGGTTCGCAGCCAGAGCAGCGCGATCATCGCGAACAGCAGCACCGAGACGACCTGCAGCAGCCGCATCGCCTCCACCGGCGACATTACCGCGCTCATCGTCGACAGCATCTCGGCGTAGAGGAACTTGATCCGGTACATGCCAAGCAGCGAGTGGAAGTCGGAAGCATTTTCAGCCATATGGCTGCGGAAGCCGCTGCCATCGTCGGTCAGCGCCTTGTAGTCGGCGGCCGACACACCGGCCTGGACCGTGCTGTAGGCATAATCATGCAGCGCCTGCGCATCGGGGTAAGCGCCCTCCTCGGCAATGGCGAGGTAGGGCAGCATGTCCCAATTGGCGTCGGGCATCGTCCAGGCGGTAAAGGCCGTGAGCAGGATGTAGAGCGAAAACGCGATCGCACCGATCGGCGCCGCCCACCGCGCATAAGTCCCCTCGCCCCACGCCAGACCGGCGGCCGTCAACCGGTCGAGTATGTTTTGCGCGGAGGGAGACTTGCTCAGCATCGTCAGGCTCGGGACTTAACGGACTTGGCTTTTGACGAAATCCTTCACGATCGACACGATGCCGCGTGACAAGAGGCTGTCGAAGGCATCGATAAAGCGGTCGACATGCTCGCGCTGGCAGATCAGCGGCGGCTCGAGGCGGATGACGTTGCGGTTGTATTCGGTGAAGGCGACGAGCACGTCATAGTCGCGCAGCAACAGCGCACCGACGAAGCCTGACAGCGAACCCTTCAGCTTGTCGTCGAGCACGCTGACGATCGGCCGCAGCACCATCGGCAACGTCTGCGAGAAGTCGTGGAATTCGAGCCCGACCATAAAACCCTTGCCGCGCACATCCTTGATGATCTTCGGATATTTGTCCTTCAGCGCCTGCAGCCGCTGCAGCAGGTACTCGCCGGTCGAGGCGGCGTTGTCGATCAGCCCCTCGTCATAGAGCACGTTGATGCCTTCGATCGCGGTGACGCAGGCCTCGCCCATGCCGCCGAAGGTCGCCATGGCGTGGATCATCGCCGTCTTCGGCGTGCCATAGGCCTTCATATAGACCTCGCGCCGGGCGATCATGGCGCCGACCGCGGCCTTGCCGGCGCCGAGCGACTTGGCCAGCGCGGTCACATCGGGCACCACGCCGTAATGTTCGAAGGCGTAGAAGCGGCCCGAGCGGCCGTAGCCGCACTGCACTTCGTCGGCCACCCACAGCACGCCATACTGGTCGCACAGCGCGCGCAGCTTCTGCCAGTATTCGGCGGGCGCCTGGATGATGCCGCCGCCGCCCTGGATGGTTTCGAGCACGATGACGCCGACCTCCGGGTCTGAGCGGAACAGCCGCTCGACCGCCTCGATGTCGGCGAACGGGATGCGGACCGTATTCTCGGCCATCTTGAAGTCGGCGCGGTAGAGCTGGCCGTCGGTGATGCCGAGCACGCCCTTGGTCTTGCCGTGGAAGGAGTTCTCGGCATAGACGATTTTCGGCCGCTTCGGGCCGGCGGCACGCTCGGCGAGCTTCACCGCTGCTTCCATCGCCTCCGAGCCGGACGAGCCCAGAAACACCATGTCGAGATCGCCGGGCGAGCATTTGGCGATGTTGTGCGCAAGCGCTGCCGCATATTGCGACATGAAGGCGATGGCGATTTCCTGGCGTCTTTCCTCCTGGAACTTGCGTCGAGCCTCCAGGATGCGCGGATGGTTGTGGCCGAAGGCCAGCGAACCGAAGCCGCCGAAGAAGTCGAGAATCTTGCGGCCGTTCTGGTCGATATAGAACATGCCTTCGGCGCGTTCGATCTTGATCTTGTGGAAGCCGAGCAGCTTCATGAAGTGCAGCTGGCCCGGGTTGAGATGCGCCTTGAACAGGTCGGTCATGCGCGCGACATCCATCGACTTCGCCTGCTCGACGCTGATCAGTTCGGGCTTGGCGATAGTGGCGGGCGACAGCGCCGGCGCGCTGACCATGGTGCGCGTGTTCGTCTGCTCAGGCTTGGCCATGACGGTCATCTCGGAGTTCTCCTGGTCGTCCCATCTTATTCGGCAGGGACATGATTGGCGGTGACGGCATGGCCGTCTTTCTTGGCGCGGTACTCGCTGTAGGCGGCGATCAGCATGTCCTCGTCGCGATATTGCGGCACCCAGCCGAGCTGGCGCTCGGCCTTGGACACGTCGAGCACGCACTCTTCATCGGCGATCAGATATTGTTCGGGATCCATGATCGGCATGTTCATGAGATCGAGCAGGTCGAGCGTGCGCTTGACCGCCCAGCCCGGCGTCGGGATCAGCAACGATTTCGACCCGGCGTGCTTGATCAGGTCGCCGAGCAATTTCCTGACCGGCGGCGGATTGAGCGAGCCCAGATTATAGGCCTCGTTGGGCACGCCGGCCTTCCAGGCCGCGCGCGCAGCTTCCGCACAATCGAAAACAGAAATGAACTGATAGGGGTTCTTGCCTGAACCGATCATCGGCACCGGAAGGTTCCAGTCGATCAGCTTGAACAGTTTTTCCAATATGCCGAGACGGCCGGGGCCGATGATCAGGCGCGGCCGGAACAGCGAGATCGACATGCCGCGCTTGCGCCATTCGGCGGCAAGCTCCTCGGTCTTCTGCTTCGACCAGCCATATTCGCCGAGCGGCGCGACCGGATGCTCCTCGGTCATCGGCTGGGTCACCGTGTGGCCGTAGATCATGTCGGTGGTGTAGTGGACGAGCTTCGGTGCGCCGGCCTTGCCCATGGCCTGCATGATGTGTTCGGTGCCGTGGAAATTCACCGGGAAGAAGAAGTCGTGGCGCTTGGCCCGCACCTGGATCGGCGACAGCATCTTGGCCGACAGATTGTAGACCATGTCGTCGGCCTTCAATCCGACCTTGGCCACCGAGGCCGGATCGGTCACATCGCAGGTGACGAAGCGAACCGAACGATAATGCGGCAGGTCGCTCTTGACGATGTCGGCAACGACAACCTCTTCACCGTCGGCCACAAGCTTCGGGGCAAGATGACGGCCGACGAAGCCGTCACCGCCGAAAATTATATGTCTCATCGAACGATCTCGTTTGTCTGGATCTTGTCGGGGTCAATGGAAGCCGTCTGGTCGTCATGCCCGCGCCCGCTTTGCGCGATCAGCACCGTGCCGACGCAGATGAAGGCGATGCCGGCAATGCGCCAGGCGTTGAGGTCCTCGCGAAAGATGAAATAGGCGAAGATCGCGACCGCGACATAGGCAAGGCTGAGGAACGGATAGGCAAAGCTGAGCTCGACCTTCGACAGCACATAGAGATGCGACGCCATCGAGATGACGAAGGTGCACAGGCCGAGGAACACCCATGGGCTGAAGACGATCTGCAGGAGCTTCAGAAGCGGGTTGGTGCCTTCGAACGAAATCGGGCCAAGCGACATCATGCCTTGCTTCAGCATCAGCTGCGCGGCGGCATTGGTCATGACTGTGAACAGAATAAAGACGATATATTTCATATTTTCCATCCGCCGCTTGCGACAATCCTACTACTAACCTGCAAACATTTCGTGAAGTCATGACAATGTTTTGAGTGTTTTGAATAAACCATGGAATTTACGATCTATTTACCATGATTTGTTCGAATTGTACCTGTTCCGCAGCCTCGACGCGTCCCCTTGGCATCTCCAGTTTTTTCGCTGTCCGCAGCCAGAAACTGGACATGAACGCCGGGTCGCGCAGCGCTTCCAACAGCTGCCAATCCGGGAAGGAGGCGGCGAAAGTCTCCGCACTCATGCGCGCATCCTTATAGGGATTGACCGCGCCGCCGGCCGCGACCGTGATGCGGTCGAGTTCGCCAAGCAGTGCCAGCGTCCTACTGCCGCGATTGGGGAAATCGAGCGTCAGCGTGAAGCCGGGCCGCGGAAAGGACAGCAGTGCCGGCGAGCGGATCGACCCGAAGCGCTTCAGCACGGTGAGGAAAGAGCCCTGCCCGGCCCGCCGCGCCGCGTCGAGCAGCGCCGGCACGGTCTGGCGCGCTGCATGTTCCGGCACCACGCTCTGGTGCTGGTAGAGACCTTTGGGGCCATAGAGCCGGTTCCAGTCACCGACACCGTCCAGCGGAAAGAAGAAGCCCTGATAGCCGGTTTGGCGCGGCGCCGCCGAGCGCCCTTTCTTCCACCGGTAGGCGGCGTTGAAAGCAGTCAGGAACGGCCGGTTGAGGACGTTGAACAGCGGCTGGATCGGCACCGAAAGGCGGGAGCCGGCGCGCGACGCCGCATGCGAACCATGCTCGGCGTGATTGCCTGACAACAACAGGCCGCGCCCGCGGCCATGGCCGCCGGCGAGCTGATCAATCCAGGCGACGGCATATTCATTGGCCTGGTCGGCGGCCTCTGCCAGTTCGAAGAATTCACCGAGGTCGGCAAATCGCACTGCCGTCTCGACGATGTCGAGAGAAGGCACCCGCATCAGCCGGATCGAGGCCGACAGGATCAGGCCAGTCAGCCCCATGCCGCCGATCGTCGCCGCAAACAGCCGGGCATTGTCCGTTGCCGAGCAGGTGTAGGTCCGCCCGTCCGAGCGCAGCAGCGTCAGCGATTCGACATGGCAACCAAAGGTGCCGCGCCGGTGATGGTTCTTGCCGTGGACGTCGTTGGCGATGGCGCCGCCAAGGGTGACGAACTGGGTACCGGGAACCACCGCCGGAAAGAAGCCGTAGGGTGCGGCGTGCGCAATGATGTCGGACAGGAGCACGCCGGCTTCGGCCTCGAGCAGGCCGGTCTCGGCGTCGAAGGCGCCGATACGGTTCAGCGGCCGCATGTCGACGACCGCGCCCGCCTCGTTCTGACAGGAATCACCGTAGGAGCGACCGTTGCCGTAGGCGAGCAAGCCGTTTGCCTTTGCCTTGCCACTCTTCATCAGCTCGACAGCCGTATCGGCCGCGATGGTTCGCTTTGCGGCCGGCGTGGCGCGGCCGAAACTCTGGAACCGTTCGCCCGCCACGCTCTACCAGCCTCCGGCGACCAGCAATGCCGCGCCGATAGCCACGATGATCTGGCTGCGCCAGTCGCGGATGATGAAGACGACCGGATCGTCGTTCATCTCGTCGCGGCGCGCCAGGATCCAGACGCGCATGGTCAAATAGAGCACGATCGGCGCCAGCGGCCAGACCAGCCAGGGATGCGGATAGAGTTCGCGCACGGCGGCGCTGTCCATGTAGAGCGCCAGCACCAACGCCGAGGAGAAGGCCGACGCCATGCCGGCCTGGGCGACGATCTCCTGGTCTTCGATGCGGTAGCCGCGGCCTGCAATACGCTCGCCAACCGGAATGGCGGTGGTGCGCAGTTCGACATAGCGCTTCACCAGCGCCAGCGACAGGAAGAAGAAAATCGAGAAGGCGAGCAGCCAGAACGATACCTCGACGCCGGTCGCCGCGGCGCCCGCCAGCACGCGCACCGTGTAGAGGCCGGCCAGCGTCAGCACGTCGACCAGAAGCATGCGCTTGAACGACAGCGAATAGGCCGTGGTCACCACAATGTAGCCGGCGAGCACACCCAGGAACTCGATCGGCAATAGCAACCCGGCTGCAATGCCGATCGCCAACAGGCCGGCCATCGCGCCGAGGCCGAACGGGATCGACAGCGCGCCGCTGGCGAACGGCCGGTTGCGTTTGGTCGGGTGCTTGCGGTCGAGCGCAAGGTCGAAGAAATCGTTGAGGATGTAGATCGCCGAAGCCACCGCACTGAAGGAGACGAACGCCAGCATGCATTGCCAGATCATGTTGGCGTTGAAGTATTCGTGCGACAGCACCATCGGCACCGCGATCAGCGAATTCTTCAGCCACTGATGCATCCGCAGCATCATGACGAATGTCTTCAACGTCCTTTTTGGCGCCGGCACCATTTCGGCGCTACGCGCGGTCTGCCAGCGCTTCGCGTGGCGGTCGGGCGCCACGACGATGGCGTCGCGCGCTGCTTCGAAAACCTTGAGATCGTGGCGGCTGTTGCCGGCATAGTCGAAACCGCCATCGCCATAGGCGGCGATGAGCGCGTCGCGCTTGCGGCCCGAGGTCATGTTGTGTGGACCGTCGGTCGCCAGCACATAGTCGAAGATGCCCAGATGGGCGGCGATCACCTCGGCGAACTTGCGCGGCGTACCTGTCGCCAGCACGATCTTGCGGCCGTCCACATGGTCGGCGCGCAGGCGCTGCAGCAGCGCTTCGCGATAGGGCAGCGAGGCCGGATCGATGTCGATGCGGTCGGCGATGGCTTGCTTCAGCCGCGCCGGGCCGGCGGCCAGCCAGAACGGAACCAGGAAGACATAGAGCGGATTCTTCTTGAGAAGGATGAACAGGCCTTCCCACAAAAGGTCGGTCGCAATCAGCGTGCCGTCGAGGTCGACCGCAAGCGGGATTGCGTTCTTGTCCGACCGCGCATCCATGTCTGTCCTGTCCTGCTCATAAACCCGTCGCGCCGTGTTTCGGCGTCTTCGCAAGGGTATAGCGGCGGAACGGCGTAGTGAACGTTAAAACGCCTGGTTGCAGCCGGTAGGCGCGACGATATTTCCCGCGTCATTGTTAAGCAATCACTACCACAAACAATAAAAGGCCGGGCATTGCCCGGCCTTTGCAAGAGCTGCCCGCCGACTTTACTTGATGCGGGCAACGCCACCCGAAATTTCGACCGTTTCCGAGCCGGTCAGGGCCTCGAGGTCACCATTGGGTAAGGTGACGAAACAGCCGTTGGGGCAGAATTCCACGGTTTCGCCGGCGGCCAGCGCCAGCTCCGTCTTGCCGCCGCCTTCCGTCACAATCAGCGTACGGGTCTCAGCGTCCTTGTTGACCGCGCTGGCGGCAAAGGCCGAGCCATTCGCTGCGGTAAGAGCGATGGCGACGACGAGCGACTTCCACATTTTGCAATATCGGTGTTTCCACACCGCCTCTGTTGCATTTCGCAAGGCATTCTCGCCTTTGCATGTGAGCTTATATGAGATGCAAGCTGAACCGCAACTGAATGCCGCATTCATGCCGCAATTGGTTTTGGGAGGAGCCCGGGCCCTAGCCGGGATCGGGTTTGCGCGCCTTGCGGCCTGATTTGGCCAGGCGCGCCTTCTCGGCGGCGGCTTCGGCCTCCGCCTGCTCCTTCTCAGCGAATTCGACTTCGATCTTGTCGTCGTCGAGCGGCCATGCCTCGGTCTGCTTGACCTTGACTTCGGCGCGCGGCGTCGAGGGGATTTCGATATGTTCGGCGTCAAAAGCATCGAGCACGGCAAAGCGGATATCGTTCTGCACGATGGCCCCGTTCAGCACATCGGCAAGAAACACGCGGATCTCGAACTCGAGTGCCGCCGCACCGAAATTGGTGAACAGCACGAAGGGCTCCGGGTTCTTCAGGACCAGCGGATGGCCGCGCGCAATCTCCAAGAGGATGGCGTGCACCCGCTTGACGTCGCTGCCATAGGCGACGCCGACTTTGATCTCCACACGCCCAAGCTTGTTGCGGTGCGTCCAGTTGCCGACGGCGTTGTTGATCAGGTTCGAGTTGGGCAGGATCACCGACTGCCGCTGGAAGGTCTCGATCTCGGTGGCGCGCACGCTGATCTTCTTGACCGTGCCTGAGGTGTCGCCGGCGACGATCCAGTCACCGACCTTGAAAGGCCGCTCGGCGAGCAGGATCAGGCCGGACACGAAGTTGGAGACGACATTCTGCAGGCCAAAACCGATACCCAACGAAAGTGCGCCGGCAACGAGTGCCAGGTTGGAGAGGTCGATGCCCGCCGCCGAGATGCCGACGAGACCCGCGACCGCGACGCCGGCATAGCCGACCGCCAGCCGGATCGAATTGCGCACGCCGGTATCGACCTTGCCGCGCGCCATCACCGAACCGTCGAGCCAGCCCTGGAACCAGCGGGTCAGAAAATAGCCGATGATGAAAACGACGATGCCGCTGAGGATGCCGGTAACCGAAATCGTCACCGAGCCGATGGTGATGCCTGTTGCCAGCTTGTAGGCCCAGGCCTGGATGTCGCCGGGCTGGAACCCCCACATAAACAGGATCAGCGGCAGGAACACCAGCACGATCATCAGATTGATGGCGACGCTGACCACCAGGCCGAGCTGGTCGAGCGCGGTGTCCTCGTAGCTGGCATTGGCCGACAGCCAGCGCCCGATCGAGGTGCCGGCGAAACCGCCCTCCTCGCCGATCTCGCGCGCCGACAGAAAGCCGATATAGGCGGTGACCAGGATGGTGCCGGTGACCACGACCTGGACCGAAACGAAGATGGCCAGGCCAATATAGCCGAACAGCGCTGCCACAATGGTGGCCAGGCCGAGCGCGATGGCGGTATAGCGCAGCCAGGTTGGCCATGGACGCCAGCTCCCATCGGAGCCTTTGTACGGCCTCAGCAGCGCCATCAGGATCAGGATGACGCCGACGATGATGGCGGCGACAAAACTTCTGGCGACCGTCAGCGACAGCGGCGAGCCCATACTGTCGTTGACCACCGCTAGGAAATAGTGGACGCCGATGACAATCGCCATGGCTGTCGTCAGCCGCACCAGCCAACGCGCCGGGCCGGTCTCAACCTGGATCAGGCGCCAGTTCGGCTGCCGCGGTTCGAGCGCCGCATTGGTCAGGCGGTTGACGCAGAAAACGACGGCGATGACGCCAGCCAGCGCGTTGAGGAAGAGGCCGATGTCGCCGCGCAGCACATTGTTATAATTGTACAGGAAGACCGTCGAAGCGAGAAAGGCGCCGACCGCCAGCGTCGGCAGCAAGGTCGACCAGAACGCCACCGACAGGCGGCTGAGATAGGTGGGGTCCTCGACCGATGGATCGGCTTCGAAGATACGCCCGAACAGGCGGCGTCCGCCAACGAACAATATCGCGGCCAGCCCCAACGACATGAAGGTCGCCGCGAGCATCGCCTGGAACTTGAACTTCAAGGCAAAGGTGAGCCAGGACGACACCGCCCTGAAAAGGTTGGCGTATTCGTCGCGGGCGTCGGAAAAGACCTGCGGGCTCAGCACGTCGGACAGCACATAGCGCTTGGTCAGCAGGTTGCGGAACAGTTCGCTGCGCATATTGCCGATCTTGTCGATCAGCCCGCTGATGCGGATCGACAGGTTCTGAGCGCTGGCGACAACCGCGTTGATCTCGGCCTTTTCCGATGCCAGCGCCTGGCGCTCGCCGGTCACGATGTCGGGCTCCTGCGGCTGGCCCGCCGCCGGAGGAGGACCCAGCACCTCGATGCGATTGTTGATGTCGGTGAGCCGCGAACGGAACGCCAGCGCACTGGTCAGCGCCGCCCGCGACAGATCCTCCAGCTGCAGACGGATATCGACGAGGGAGGCATCGTCCTCGCCGTCCTGCTGTATTTTCTTCTCGAGATCGTCGGTCTTGGCCGTCAGGCCCTGGATGACCTTCTGCTGATCGCTGATCAAGCCGGCGGAGCCCTGGCCCAGCGCCTGCGCCATCGCCTCGAACGAAGGCGACGCCGAAATGATCAGCGTGAAAACCAAAATGAGGCGAAGCAATCTCAAAAGCATGACTGTTGGCGACTCACGGGCGGCAAAGGCATTCAAAAAGCCTGTCCTTGATAAAGACGGCCATATCGTGGGGCAAGCCGTCGCATCGCGGCGTCGGCCAGTCGAAAAGCCATGGCGCAATCTTGGCTTTGCGCCCGCCGCCTGCTCTATAGTCTGCCGCATCGCACCAAGGATGGCATGAAGAATGGCGGAATATTCAGCCCTTTCGCTTCTCACGAACGCGCTCAAGGGAAACCAGGACTGGAAGCCGGCCTGGCGCAAGCCCGAGCCCAAGGCCTCCTATGATGTCATCATCATCGGCGGCGGCGGCCATGGCCTGTCGACGGCCTATTATCTGGCCAAGGAGCACGGCATCACCAATGTCGCGGTGCTGGAGAAGGGCTGGCTGGGCTCCGGCAATGTCGGCCGTAACACCACGGCGGTGCGCTCCAACTACCTGCTGCCCTCCAACACCCGCTTCTACGAACATTCGATGAAGATGTGGGAGAACCTGTCACACGACCTCAACTACAACGTCATGTTCTCGCAGCGCGGCTGCCTGAACCTGGCCCATACGCCGGCCCAGTTCGACGACTATGCACGGCGCGGCAACGCTATGCGCCATCTCGGCGTCGACGCCGAGTTGATGAGCACCGCCGAGATCAAGCGGCTGGTGCCGGCGCTGGACGTTTCGGCCTCGGCGCGCTTTCCGATCGTCGGCGGCCTGATGCAGCCGCGCGCCGGCACCGCCCGCCACGATGCGGTGGCCTGGGGCTATGCGCGCGGCGCCGACCGCCGCGGCGTCGACATCGTCGAGAATTGCGAGGTCACCGGCTTCCTGCGCGACGGCGACCGCATCACCGGCGTGCAGACGACGCGCGGCGAAATCCGCGGCAAGAAGGTCGCTGTGGCGGTTGCCGGCAGCACCGGACGGGTGATGCAGCTTGCCGGCATCGACCGGATGCCGATCGAGAGCCATGTGCTGCAGGCCTTCGTCACCGAATCGCTAAAACCCTTCATCGACACGGTGCTGACCTTCGGCATGGGCCATTTCTATATGTCACAGTCCGACAAGGGCGGCCTCGTCTATGGCGGCGACATCGACGGCTACAACAGCTACGCCCAGCGCGGCAACCTGCCGATCGTCGACGAGGTGATGAGCGAGATGCTGGCGCTGTTTCCCGGCCTTGCCCGCGTGCGCATGCTGCGCTCCTGGGGCGGCGTCTGCGACATGTCGATGGACGGGTCGCCGATCATCACCGCCGGGCCGCTGCCGGGCATGTATCTCAACTGCGGCTGGTGCTATGGCGGCTTCAAGGCGACGCCGGCCTCGGGCTGGTGCTTTGCATACACCATCGCCAAGGACGAGCCGCACGAGTTCAACGCGCCCTTCACGCTCGACCGTTTTTATCGCGGGCTGGTGATCGACGATAAAGGCCAGGGCGCAACGCCCCGGCTGCATTAGGGTCTAGGGAAAAGAAGAAAAATGCTTATCACCTGCCCCTATTGCGGCCCGCGCGACGTCATCGAGTTCACCTATCAGGGCGACGGCAACCGCGAGCGCCCGCAGCCCAACTCGCAGGACCTCGACGCCTGGAACGCCTATGTCTACGACCGGCTGAACCCGGCCGGCGACCACAATGAGATCTGGCAGCATTCCGGCGGCTGCCGCACGCATCTGAGGATGGTGCGCAACACGGTCACGCATGAGATTTCCAGCACCGGTTTCGCGCGTGGCGACCACAACGCCGCTGCTCGGCACAAGACTGGGGGCAAGTCGTGAGTCCGCGCCGCACTGAAACCGGCGGCCGCATCGACCGGCTGCGCACCATCCGCTTCACCTTCGACGGCACCCCTTACACCGGCCATGCTGGCGACACGCTGGCCTCGGCCTTGCTTGCCAATGGCGTCACGCTGTTCGGGCGTTCGTTCAAATACCATCGTCCGCGCGGCCTGCTGTCGGCGGGCGTCGAGGAGCCGAACGCCCTGGTGACGGTGCTGCGCGGCGAAGTGCGCGAGCCAAACATCGCCGCAACCATGGTCGAGATCTATGACGGGCTGGTGGCCGTCAGCCAGAACCGTTTCCCCTCGCTCGCCTGGGACGTCAACGCCATCAACCAGCTCGGCGGCAAGATCCTGGCCGCCGGCTTCTACTACAAGACCTTCATGGGACCGGTTTTCGGTCCGCTGAAGGGCACCCGTTTCTGGATGTTCTGCGAGCATTTCATTCGCCGCGCCGCCGGTCTCGGCAAAGCCGGCATTGCCGCCGACACTTCGCGCTACGAGCGGATGAATGCGTTTTGCGATGTGCTGGTCGTCGGCTCCGGCCCGGCCGGCCTGTCGGCCGCAAAGACGGCCGCCGATCAGGGCGCGCGCGTCATTCTGGCCGAGCTTGAGCCGCGTTTTGGCGGCTCGGCCAACTGGTCGGGCGAGACCATCGACGGCGCGCCGGCCGCCGACTGGGCAGCACGCACCGTCAGCCAGCTCGAAGGCCACGACACGGTCCGCCTGCTGCCGCGCACCACGGTGTGGGGCTATTATGACGGCAACACGCTGGCCGCGCTCGAGCGCGTCACCGATCACAAGGAAGTGCCTGGCAAGGGCGAACCGCGCCATCGCTACTGGGCCATCCGCGCCAAAACGGTGGTGCTGGCCACCGGCTCGTTTGAGCGGCCGCTGGTGTTTCCAGGCAATGACCGGCCGGGCATTATGCTGGCGCATGCGGCCGAGCGCTATGCCAATGACTATGGCGTGCTGCCCGGCGACAGGATTGCGCTGTTCACCAACAATGACGGCGCCTATCGCTCGGCGCTGGCGCTGAAGAAGGCCGGCGCGGCCATTGTCGCCATCGTCGACGTGCGCCCTGAGCTTTCCTCTGAGATGCGAAGCCTCGCCACCGAGGCCGAGGCTGAAATCCTCTCCGGCCATGCCGTGGTCGCCACCGAGGGCGGCAAGGCGCTTAGCGGCCTCAAGGTGCAGCGCTTCGATATGAACTCCGGCTTGCTCAGCGATGACGCCCGCAGCATCCACGCCGATTGCCTGCTGATGTCGGGTGGCTGGTCGCCGACCATCCATCTGGCCAGCCAGGCCGGCGCGAGGGCCGAATGGAACCCTGCCCGCCAGGCCTTCCTGCCGCCCAAGCCGACGCAACAGCGCTGGATCGGTGCGGGCGCTTTCAATGGCAGCTTTTCGACCGTCGAAGCCATCACTGAGGGCCGCGCCGCCGGCCTGTCCTCGGCAGGCGGCGCAAGCGCGCCGGCAGCCTTGCCCGATGTCGAAGCAGCCCCTGGGGATCCCAATCCAGCGCCGGTGTTCGAGATCAAGGCGAAAGGCAAAAGCTTTGTCGACTTCCAGCATGACGTCACCGCCGAAGACGTGCGGCTGGCGCATCGCGAAGGCTTTGTCTCGGTCGAGCACCTGAAGCGCTACACCACGCTCGGCATGGCGACCGACCAGGGCAAGAATTCCAACGTGCCGGGCCTCGCCATCATGGCTGAGGCGCTGGGCAAGCCGATCCCCGAAGTCGGCACGACGCGTTTCCGCCCGCCCTATTCGGCGGTGTCGATCGGCTCGCTCGCCGCCGAGCGTTTCGGCGATTTGAAGCCCGAGCGGCTGACGCCGATGCATGACTGGCACCTCGCCAATGGCGCGACCATGTATTCGGCCGGCCTCTGGTTCCGGCCGATGATCTACGGCCTTGCCGGCGAGACGATCGAGCAGGCCTATGTTCGTGAAGCCAAGGCCACGCGCGAAAGCGCAGGCATCGTCGACGTCTCGACGCTGGGCAAGATCGCAGTGCAGGGGCCGGATGCGGCCGAATTCCTCGACCGCGTCTACACCAACATGTTTTCCACCCTCGCCGTCGGCAAGGCCCGCTACGGGCTCATGCTGCGCGAGGATGGCCTAGCCTTCGACGACGGCACCACCTGGCGACTCGGCGAACAGGATTTCCTGATGACCACCACCACGGCCAATGCCGGCAAGGTGATGCAGCATCTGGAATATTTCCTCGACGTCATCTGGCCGGAGCTGAAGGTGCACGTCACCTCGGTGACCGACGAATGGGCAGGTGCCGCGATCGGTGGGCCGAAGGCTCGGGCTATCCTCGCCGCCTGCGTCACCGGCACTGCCGTCGACAACACAACCCTGCCCTTCATGGGCATCGTGCATGGACAGATTGCCGGCGTTCCGGTGATGATTTGCCGGCTGTCATTCTCCGGCGAGATGGCCTTCGAGGTCTATTCCGGCGCTGGCTACGGCACACATGTCTGGGAAGCCTTGATCGAAGCCGGCAAGCCGTTCGGCCTGGTCACCTACGGGCTGGAGGCGCTGGGCACGATGCGTATCGAAAAGGGCCACGTCACCGGCGCCGAGATCGACGGCCGCACCACGGCTCGCGACCTGCATCTCGACTGGATGCTATCGAAGAAGAAGCCGTTCATCGGCTCGGCGATGATGGACCGCGAAGGCCTGATCGCGCCCGACCGGCTGCAGCTGGTCGGCCTGGTCTCGCTCGACAACCTGCCGCTTAACGGCGGCGCCCACATCGTGGCGGAGCTGGACGAGACCAATCCGCACGATTCGCTCGGCCACATCACCGCCTGCTGCTATTCGCCGGCACTCGGCAAGCATATCGCGCTGGCCCTGGTCGAGGGCGGCAAGGCGAGGCATGGGACCCGCGCCTTTGTCTCCGATCCGCTGCGCAAGCGTTTCGGGCCGGTCGAGATCGTCTCCAACCACTTCTACGACCCGGACGGGAGCCGCATGCATGGCTGAGCGCCAATCACCCGAACGCCTTTCGCCGCTCGAGCCGGTATTCCATCCGGGTTCGCACGGCAATTTCGAACATGGCGTCGATGTCATCCTGACCGAGACCCGGCCGGGCTCGATCTTGCAGCTTGCCGCATGGCCGGGTGCGGAGAAGCAGCTGATCGATGCGATCCGCAAGGCCACCGGCCTCGCGCTGCCCGATGGCGCCGGCGGCGGCGTTGCCAGGGACGGCAAGGCCGTATTCGGCTTCGCGCCGGGAAAGTTCACCATCGTTGACGAGGCCGAGGGCCTGGCATCGGCCTTTTCCAAGGCCGTCACCCCGGCCATCGGCACCGTCACCGACCTGTCGCATGGCCGCACCGCCATCCGCATCGCCGGGCCGAAGGCCGAATGGGTGCTGGCGAAATTCTTCGCCATTGACTTCGCTTTGCCCGCCTTCCCCATCGGCGCCGGCCGCTCGACCACGCATCACGACGTCTTCGCCCAGATCCAGCGCACCGGCGCCGACCAGTTCGACATCTATGTCTTCCGCTCCTTCGCCCGTTCGTTCTGGAAGGCGCTTTGTCACGCCAGTGAGGAAGTCGGCTACGAGGTGCAGTAGGTGGCCGAATAGCCGTTCTGGCATCAAGGCCAGCCGGTTCTGCCGCTAGAGAATCCTGCTGCAGACGCCCATGATGGAAGATGTGGCCGTCCAACCGGTCCAAGGGATCAAGAAATCCCGTCTCAGGGTCGGCATCGTCGTTTGGTTCGAACATCCCCATGACCGCAGAACTATCCGCCGGCGCCACGGATCGCGCCGATGTGTCGGCCAGAGCCTTGCTCCTGCTGCCGCTGACGGTCGCCTGCGGCGTGTTCATGACCAGCCTCGACCAGAATGTCGTGGTCACCGCGCTGCCCGGGATCAGCGAAAGCCTCGGCCGCCCGCCCAGCCAGCTCGGCCTGCTGATCACCGTCTATGTCGCCAGTCTGATCATCTCGATGCCGCTTGGCGGCTGGGCAGCCGACCGCTTCGGCCTGCGCAATGTCTACTGCTTTGCCTTGCTGGTGTTCGCTGCGTCATCGACGCTGTGCGGGCTGTCCAACGACATCTGGACGCTGGTCGGCGCCCGCGCGCTGCAAGGCTTCGGCGGCGCCTTGATGGGCACGCTCGGCCAGGTCGTCATCCTGTCGACCTTCCCGCGCAGCCATACGCTGAAGATCAACATGTATATTTCGCTCGCCGGCCAGTCCGGACCGCTTGTCGGGCCGCTCGTCGGCGGCGCGCTCACCACCTACATCTCCTGGCGCTGGATCTTCTTCATCAACGTGCCGTTCGCGCTGGCGGCCGCCGTCCTTGCCGCGTCGCTGTTCCCTACGGTCACCAAACCGGTGCGCACGCCGTTTGATTTTCCAGGCTTCCTGCTGGTCGGCAGCGGCATGGTGCTGCTGGTCTTCGGCATGGACTCACTTGCTGCGAAAGATACATCCGGCAGCATGATCGCGGCCGAGCTGGCGCTGGCGATCGTCATCCTGACGCTTGCCTCCTTCTACTGCCTGCGTGCCCGCAACCCCTTGCTTGACCTGAAACTCCTGCGCATCCGCACCTTCCGCATCTCCTTCCTCACCGGTGGCGGGCTGGACACGATCGGTTTAAGCTCCGTCGTCTTCCTGCTGCCGCTGATGTTCCAGCTCGGCTTCGGCATGAGCGCGGTGCAGGCGGGATCGCTGACCTTCGTTGCCGCAATCGGATCGCTGATCATGCGTGTCTTCATGCCGCGCCTGCTCAACCGCTTCGGCTTTCGCCGCGTGCTGGTCGTCAACACGCCGATCGTTGCCGCCATGGTTGCCGGCTTCGCCTTGATAGAGGCCACCACGCCGGTCTGGATCGTGCTTGCCTATATCTTCGCCTTCGGTGTCCTGCGCTCCGCGCAGTGGGCGTCGACCGGCAATCTCGCCTATTCCGACATCGCGCCCGCCCAGCTCGCCCGCTTCAGCGCCCTCTACTACATTCTCTGGCAGCTGGCGGTGGCGATCGGCGTTGGCCTGGCGGCGGCGCTGCTGTCATTCCTGGCCGGCGGCGGGCCTGCCGTGACCAACGATTTCCGCATCCTGTTCGTGGTCGAGGGCGTCATCACGCTGTGCGCGCTGATCGCCTATCTCAAGCTGACGCCGCAGGACGGCGCCCATGTCAGCGGTCACGGCGCGCAATTGAGCGTGGACTAGAACCAGTAAGCCGAAGTTCGTCTTACTCGCTGAACGTCACCCACTCTTCCAGCGGCACGCGATCAGTGCGGAAGTCGTTTTCGGGCTTGGACGTGTCCTCATGGCCGAGCGCCATGCCGCAGACGACAATTTCCTCATCGGGAATGTTGAGCACCGGCCGGATCTGCCGGTGATAGGGCGCGAAGGCTGCCTGCGGGCAGGTGTGCAGCCCCCTGCCCCGCGCCGCCACCATGATGTTCTGCAAGAACATCCCATAATCGATCCACGAACCCTGGTTCAGCCGCCGGTCGATGGTGAAGATCATGCCCACCGGCGCATCGAAGAAGACGAAGTTGCGGTCGTGCTGGGCGCGCATCTTGTCGACCTCGCGGCGACCGATGCCAAGCGCCCCGTAGAGCCCGAAACCATTGGCGCGCCGGCGGGTCAGATAAGGTTCGAAGAACTGGGTGGGATAATAGCGATACTCGTCCCAATCGGCCTTTTCGGCGCGGATACCGGAGTTGAGGATGGCATCTGATATCTGCTGCTTGATCTCGCCCTTGACCACATAGACCCGCCATGGCTGCATGTTGGTGCCGGAAGGCGCGCGCGCGGCAACGGAGAGAATGGCGCGGATCGTCTCGTCATCGACCATGTCGGGCAGAAAGGCGCGCACCGAACGGCGCGACAGGATCGCCTCGTCGACAACAGCCGCGTCCTGCGCGATTTGGGCGTTTTTTTCCAGCATGGGCCGTCCCTTTGCGCATACCCGGAAAGCCGAAACGGCTTTCAGGGACACGTTGCGCAGATTCCAAACCTTGGTCGCCGACCCGGCGCCCCCACATCAGCCGTTCGTGGCCGAGCCTTTGCATGAACCGCCAAAATCGCGCAAGCAAATCTTGTGGCCCCATGAAAATCCCCTTGATTTTTTCACGAGCGTGGGCTCTCATGAAATTCACTTCGGAATTTTCATAAAGTGAGCGTTTTGTCCCCAGCTATCGCCAAAACATTGCAGGGACCTGACGAACGCCTGCTGGCGAGCGATATCCGTGCGCTGCGCAAGGCGCGTGGGCTGACGCTGGCCGAGATCGCGCTCAAGCTCGGCCGCTCCGTCGGCTGGGTCAGCCAGGTTGAGCGCGGCCTGTCGATCCCTTCGCTCGGCGACCTCAGAGCCTTCGCCGACCTATTCGGCGTGCCGCTCAGCCTGTTCTTCAGCCACGACGTGCCGATCGAGAAGGAGCGCGGCGTCGTCGTGCGCGCCGGCAGCCGGCGCACGCTTGGCACAAGCGAATCCGGCCTGGTGGAGGAGCTTCTATCGCCCGATCTCGGCGGTAGTTTCGAGATGGTGCGCTCGATCTTCGCGCCGGGCGCGGAGATGAAGAGCGAGCAGCTGCGGCCGACCGAGGAAGCCGGCTACATCGCTTCGGGTATTTTCGAGATCGAGATCGCCGGCGTCTGGCATCGTCTCGGCGAAGGCGATTCCTTCCGCTTCGAACGCAAGCCGTACCGCTGGCGCAATCCCGGCACCGAGCCGGCCGTGGTTATCTGGGTGGTTTCACCGCCTGTCTATTGAACGAGGGTTTCTAATATGGCCGGTTTGCCGACCACGGCACGCGTGGTGATCATCGGAGGTGGTGTCGTCGGCACCTCCTCGCTCTACCACCTTTGCAAGGCGGGCTGGACCGACTGCGTGCTCTTGGAAAAGAACGAGCTGACATCGGGCTCGACCTGGCATGCCGCCGGCAATGTGCCGACCTTCTCCTCGTCCTGGTCGCTGATGAACATGCAGCGCTATTCGACCGAGCTCTATCGCGGTCTCGCCGACGCGGTCGACTATCCCATGAACTATCACGTCACCGGCTCTCTGCGGCTTGCCCATACAAGGGAGCGCATGCAGGAATTCCAGCGCGCCAAGGGCATGGGCCGCTACCAGGGCATGGACATCGACATTGTCGGCCCAGACGAGATCAAGCGCCGCTACCCCTTCATCGAGACGCATGATCTCAAGGGCGCGCTCTACGACCCGAGCGATGGCGACATCGACCCGGCGCAGCTGACCCAGGCGCTGGCCAAGGGCGCGCGCGACATGGGCGCCAAGATCGTCCGCTTCTGCCCGGTGACATCAGTGCGCCGCGAGAATGACGAATGGGTGGTCGAGACACCGCAAGGCGAGATCCGCTGCGAGATCGTCGTCAACGCCGCCGGCTACCGTGCCGCCGAAGTCGGCAAAATGTTCGGCCGCGATGTGCCGATGATGGTGATGAGCCATCAGTACATTCTGTTCGAGGAAATCCCCGAACTGATGGCCTGGTCAAAGGAACAGGGCAAGAAACTGCCGCTGCTGCGCGACGTCGACACGTCCTACTATCTGCGCCAGGAAAAGAACGGCATGAATCTCGGCCCCTATGAGCGCAATTGCCGCGCGCATTGGGCGACCCACAACGATCCGATGCCGGAGGATTTTTCCTTCCAGCTCTTCCCTGATGATCTCGACCGTCTCGAGCATTATCTCGCCGACGCCGTCGCCCGCGTGCCGATCCTCGGCACTGCCGGCCTGTCCAAGGTCATCAACGGGCCGATCCCCTACGCGCCGGACGGCAACCCGCTGATCGGGCCGATGCCCGGCGTCCCCAACGCTTTCGAGGCCTGCGTCTTCACTTTCGGCATCGCGCAAGGCGGCGGCGCCGGCAAAGTGCTGGCCGAATGGGTGACCGAAGGCCAGACCGAATGGGACATGTGGTCCTGCGATCCGCGCCGTTTTACCAGCTTTGCCGCCGCGCCCGACTACAGCGTCGCCAAGGGCATGGAGATCTATGGCAACGAATACGCCATCCAGTTCCCGCGCCATGCCTGGCCCGCGGGGCGCGACCGCAAGCTGTCGCCGATCCACGATCGCATCAGGGCGCTCGGCGCTCAGTTCGACGCCTATAATGGCTGGGAACGCGCCACTTGGTATGCGCAACCCGGTGACGACACGTCGGAAGAAGCGACGCTGACCTTCCGCCGCGAAGGGCCATGGCACCACCGCGTACGCAAAGAGTGCCTGGCGGTGCGCGATGCCGCCGGCATTCTCGACCTGCCCGGCTTCTCGCGCTTTAACCTCGAAGGCCCTGGCGCAGCCGAATGGCTGGCGCTGCAGGTCACCGGCCTGGTGCCCAAGCCCGGCCGCATCGGCCTCGTCTATTTCGCCGACGACAAGGGCCGCATCGTCACCGAGATGTCGGTGGTGCGCCATGGCGAAGAGCAGATGACGCTGATCACCGCGGCGGTAGCGCAGTGGCACGATTTCGAATGGCTGAAGTCGCGCATGCCGAGGGACGCGGCTTTCACCCTCACCGACAGGACCGAAGACTATTCGACGCAAATCCTCGCCGGTCCTAACTCGCGCAAGATCCTGGCCGAGGTCTGCGACGCGGATCTCTCGCTGCCCTGGCTGACGCATCAGGAAACCACGATCGCCGGCCGTTGGGCGAAGCTGGTGCGCGTATCCTTCGCCGGCGAACTCGGCTGGGAAGTCCACACCAAGGTGGAAGACACCGCCGCCATCTTCGACGCCGTCTGGGCGGCGGGACAAAAACACGGGCTGAGACCGTTCGGCATGTATGCGCTGGATTCGCTGCGCCTCGAAAAGGGCTACCGGACCTGGAAGGGCGACCTGTCGACCGACTACACGATCCTGCAGGGCGGGCTCGAACGCTTCGTCAAATGGGACAAGCCTCAATTCCGCGGCAAGGCAGCCTTGCAAAACGAAAAGCAGCAAGGCGTGAAGAAGCGCTTCGTCACCCTGGTCGTCGAAAACCCCGGCGATTGCGACGCGCCGTCGGTGTCGACACTGTGGCATGACGGCAAGATCGTCGGCGAGACGACCTCGGGCGGCTGGGGTCATCGTATCGACAAGTCGATCGCGCTCGGCATGCTGCGCGCCGACCTGGCTGAGCCCGATACCGCCATCGAGATTGAAATCTTCGGCGACCGCTTCAAGGCGGTCGTGCAGAAGGACGAGCCGCTGTGGGATCCGAAGAACGAGAGGCTGCGGGCGTGAAGACTGTTATCCTCACCGATGGCGGTATGGGCCAGGAGCTGATCCGCCGCAGCAAATCCGAGCCGACGCCGCTGTGGTCGGCCAGGGTGCTGATCGACGAACCGGATCTGGTGCGCGACCTGCATGCGGAATTCATCCGTGCCGGCGCGCGCGTCATCACCATCAACACCTATTCGGCCACGCCGGAGCGGCTGGCGCGCGAGGGTGCGGAGGAACTGTTCAAGCCGCTGCAGAAGCGCGGCATCGAGCTTGCAAGGCAAGCTTGCGAGCAAGCTGGAGAGGCAACCATCGCCGGCTGCCTGTCGCCGCTGTTCGGCAGCTATGCGCCGGCGCTGACCATTTCCTATCAGGACACACTCGACATCTATCGCCGCATCGTTGCCGAGCAGGCGGACGGCGTCGATCTCTTTCTGTGCGAAACCATGGCCTCCGCCGATGAAGCGCGCGCGGCCGTCACTGCGGCATCGGAAAGCCGCAAGCCGGTCTGGGTGTCGTGGACGCTGGCCGACCACGGTACCCCGCGCCTGCGCAGCGGCGAAGCGATCGCCACGGCCTCCCGAGCACTCGACGGCCTGCAGCTCGCGGCACGGCTGGTCAATTGCTGTCGGCCCGAAGCGATCGCCGCTGCGCTTCCCGAGCTGATCGATCTCGGCGGCCCGGTCGGCGCCTATGCCAACGGCTTCACCTCTACCGAAGCGCTCAAGCACGGCGGCACCGTCGATGTGCTGCACGCCCGTCACGACCTTGGTCCGGACGCCTATGCCGACCAGGCGCTCGGCTGGGTCGAGGCCGGCGCGAGCATCGTCGGCGGATGCTGCGAAGTCGGCCCTGCCCACATCGCTGCCTTGCGTGACCGGCTCGAACAGGCCGGTTACCAGATTTCGGGAGTTCAATGATGCCCAGACCGTCAAAGCGCATTTCCGGCATCGTGCCTTCGGGTAAGGATGGCTGGGAGGTCCACACCGAGGCCTGGGCCCGCAAGGAGGCCGGCCAGGACATCATCATGCTGTCGGTCGGCGACCATGATTTCGATACGCCGAGCCAGACGATCGAAGCCTGCGTGACAGCGGTTCGGGGCAGCAACCACCATTACACCCCGCTTCCCGGCGTTCCGCGCCTGCGCAGAGCAATGGCGGCGGCCTCGACCGCCTGCACCGGTATCGAGACAGGCCCCGAGCAGGTGATCGCCACACCCGGCGGCCAGGCCGCCCTTTACGCGGCGGTGCAGGCCGTGCTCGACCAGGGCGATCATGCCATTGTGGTGGCGCCCTACTACGCCACCTATCCCAACACGTTCAGCGCCGCCGGCGCCAGCTTCACGGTGGTCGAGACGCCGGCCGAGGACGGTTTCCAGCCACGCGCCGACAGGATCCGCGCGGCACTGAAGCCGAACACGCGCGCCATATTGATCAACACGCCGAACAACCCGACCGGTGCTGTCTATTCGCGGGAGCGTCTGGAGGAACTGGCCGATATCTGCAAAGAGCACGATCTCTGGCTGCTGTCGGACGAGGTCTACTGGACGCTGGGCGGCGGCGAACACATTTCGCCGCGCGGCCTGCCCGGCATGGCTGAGCGCACGCTGGTCATCAACTCGATGTCCAAGAGCCATGGCATGACCGGTTGGCGCATGGGCTGGCTGACCGGCCCGGCGCAGATGATCACGCTGTTGACCAACCTCAACCTGGTGACGACCTACGGCCTGCCGGCGTTCATCTCGATCGCCTGTGCCGAGGCGCTGGAGAACCGCTACGGCGTCAAGGAGATCGCCGAACGCTACGCGGCGCGGCGCACCGTCCTGCTCGATGCCGTGCGCGGCATGAACAATGTCAGCGTGCACGGCTCCGAGGGCGGCATGTATGTCATGCTCGACATCTCGGCGGTCGAGCCCGACGACGAGAAATTCGCCTGGGCTTTTCTCGACGCGGAGAAGGTCGGCGTCATGCCGGGCTCCAGCTTCGGCCATGCCGCCGCCGGCCACATCCGTATCAGCCTGTGCCAGCCGGAACCGGTGCTTCAGGAAGCCGCAAAACGCCTGCGCCGCTTCGCATCCAGCTATCGCCGCGAGGCCGCATGACCAAACCCATTCCCACCAAAGCCCGCGCCGTGATCATCGGCGGCGGCGTCTCCGGCTGCTCGGTCGCCTATCATCTGGCCAAGCTCGGCTGGACCGACATCGTGCTGTTGGAGCGCAAGCAACTGACATCGGGCACGACATGGCACGCCGCCGGCCTGATCGGCCAGTTGCGCGGCTCGCAGAACATGACGCGGCTGGCGAAATATTCGGCCGACCTCTACGTCAAGCTGGAGGCAGAAACCGAAGTCGGCACCGGCATGCGCCAGGTCGGCTCGATCACCGTGGCGCTGACCGAGGAGCGCAAGCACGAAATCTACAGACAGGCGTCGCTCGCCCGCGCCTTCGATGTCGATGTGCGCGAGATTTCGCCTAGGGAAGTCAAAGAGATGTATCCGCATCTCAATGTGTCAGATGTTGTCGGCGCGGTACATCTGCCGCTCGACGGCCAGTGCGACCCCGCCAACATCGCCATGGCGTTGGCCAAGGGTGCACGCCAGCGCGGCGCCACCATCGTCGAGAATGTGAAAGTCACCAAGGTTCACACCAGGGCCGGCCGCGTCACCGGCGTGTCGTGGTCGCAAGGCGAGGACCAGGGCACCATCCAGGCCGACATCGTCGTCAACTGCGCCGGCATGTGGGCGCGTGAACTCGGCGCACAGAACGGCGTCACCATCCCGCTGCACGCCTGCGAGCATTTTTACCTTGTCACCGAGCCAATCGCCGGTCTCGGCCGCTTGCCGGTGCTGCGCGTTCCCGACGAATGCGCCTACTACAAGGAAGACGCCGGCAAGATGATGCTCGGCGCTTTCGAGCCGGTGGCAAAACCCTGGGGCATGGACGGTATTCGCGAGGACTTCTGCTTCGACCAGTTGCCCGAGGACATGGAGCACTTCGAGCCTATCCTCGAAATGGGCGTCAACCGCATGCCGATGCTGGCGACAGCCGGCATCCATACCTTCTTCAACGGCCCCGAAAGCTTTACCCCGGACGACCGCTACTATCTCGGCGAGGCGCCGGAGCTATCGGGATATTGGATGGCGACCGGCTATAACTCGATCGGCATCGTCTCCTCCGGCGGCGCCGGCATGGCGCTCGCGCAGTGGATCAATGACGGCGAAGCGCCCTTCGACCTCTGGGAAGTCGACATCCGCCGCGCCCAGCCGTTCCAGAAGAACCGCCGGTATCTCAAGGAGCGTGTCTCCGAAACGCTCGGCCTTCTCTATGCCGACCATTTTCCCTATCGGCAGATGGCAACGTCTAGAAATGTCAGGCGCTCGCCGCTGCATGAGCACCTGAAGGCGCGCGGCGCTGTCTTCGGCGAGGTCGCCGGCTGGGAGCGCGCCAACTGGTTTGCCCGCGAAGGACAGGAGCGCGAATACCGCTATTCCTGGAAGCGGCAGAACTGGTTCGGCAACCAGCGCGAGGAGCATCTGGCGGTCCGCAACAAGGTCGGTCTGTTCGACATGACCTCGTTTGGCAAGATCCGCGTCGAGGGCCGCGATGCCTGCGCCTTCCTGCAAAGACTCTGCGCCAACGATATGGACGTGGCGCCGGGCAAGATCGTCTACACCCAGATGCTCAACCAGCGCGGCGGCATCGAAAGCGATCTGACGGTGTCGCGCCTGTCGGAGACAGCCTATTTCCTCGTCGTTCCCGGCGCGACGCTACAGCGCGACCTGGCCTGGCTGCGCCGGTATGTCGGCGAAGAATTCGTCGTCATCACCGATGTGACGGCGGCTGAAAGCGTGCTCTGCCTGATGGGGCCGGATGCGCGAAAACTGATCCAGAAAGTCAGCCCCAACGATTTCTCCAATGAGAACAATCCGTTCGGTACTTTCCAGGAGATCGAGATCGGCATGGGCCTCGCCCGCGCCCACCGCGTCACCTATGTCGGCGAGCTCGGCTGGGAGCTCTATGTCTCGACCGACCAGGCGGCGCATGTCTTCGAGGCGATCGACGAAGCCGGTGCGGATGTCGGCCTGAAACTCTGCGGCCTGCATACGCTGGATTCCTGCCGCATCGAAAAGGCCTTCCGCCATTTCGGCCACGACATCACCGACGAGGACAATGTGCTGGAGGCCGGCCTCGGCTTTGCGGTCAAGACCGCCAAGGGCGAGTTCATCGGCCGCGATGCGGTGCTCAAGAAAAAGGAAGCCGGCCTGTCACGCCGGCTGGTGCAGTTCCGCCTGAAAGACTCTGAGCCCCTGCTCTTCCACAATGAGGCCATCCTGCGCGACGGCAAGATCGTCGGCCCGATCACCTCGGGCAATTACGGCCATCATCTTGGTGGCGCAATTGGGTTGGGTTATGTGCCCTGTCTGGGCGAGAGCGAAGCGGATGTGCTTTCCTCGTCCTACGAGATCGAGATCGCCGGCGAGCGCTTCGCAGCGGAAGCATCGCTGAAGCCGATGTACGACCCGAAGGCGGAACGGACGAAGATGTAGCGCCTCTTCCTTCGCCCCGTTTACGGGGAGAAGGTGGCCCGAAGGGTCGGATGAGGGGCGGCGCCAAGGTCTGCAGAGTTCGCGCTGCCCCTCATCTGCCTGCCGGCATCTTCTCCCCGTGAATGAACGGGGAGAAGGACGCTAATCCCTCAAAACCGCTCCAGCTTTCTCCGAACTTTCGTGAGAAATGCCGCCCGGCTTTTCGGCGTCGAGGCATCCATCAGATAGTGCGCCAGAAAGAACGTCCGGCAGCGGCGAGCGCACAGTGCGCGCATGCCGCGCAGCAAGGTCTTGCGGCCGGGCTGGCCGACGACCACGCTCCACCAGGTCGGCGCGCCGCAGGTGGTGATGACGCCGACCTTGGTGACATGCGTCATCAGCGACGTGATCCGCCCCTTGCCCGCCGGCAGCTTGAAGGCGACATCGGTCGCCCACACCCGGTCGAGCCAGCCCTTCAGCATCGCCGGCAGCCCGTACCACCAGGTCGGATAGATGAAGAGGATCGCCTGCGCCCAGGCGAGATGCCCGAAATGCGGCTTCAGCGCAGGGTCTTCCGGCGCGCGCTCATTGTAGGCGCGCCGCTCTTCAGTGCCCATGACCGGATCGAATTTTTCGGCATAGAGGTCGAGCAGCCGCACATCCCAGCCCCGTGCCTTCAGCACGTCGACCGCTGTGTCGCGAATGGCGGCGCAAAAACTTTCGGGCACCGGATGGCAATAGACCACCAGCACGCGCATCAGAATTCATCCATCCCGGCCACGACCTTGGCCATGAAGGCCGCCCGCGTCTCATTGGTCGACAGGTTCATCGAATAATGCGCGAGATAGGACACGGAAGCGCCGGGCTTGATCGTCGCGCGCAGCATCCGCTTGACCAGCCGGCGTGGCGGATCGCCCATCAGCATGGCCCGGAACCGGCTGCCGCCATAGGTGGTGACGGCCGCCAGTTTACTGATGTTGTGCAGCGATGGCTGCGCCTGGCCGTCGACCAGCTTGAACGACACTCCGGGCAGGAAGACGCGGTCGAAAAAGCCTTTCAGGATAGCCGGAAAGCCATAATTCCAGACGGGGTAGGACAGCACCAGCGCCTCGGCCTTGAGCAGACGCTCGACATAGGGTGCGGCCGGGTCCGCGGGGCTGCGCTGGTTGTGATAGTCCAGCCTCTCCCCGCGCGTCAGCCTGGGATCGAAATCCTCTGCATAGAGATCGCAGTCGTCGACGTCATGGCCGGCCGCCATCAGCCGCTCGACGATCGTCCGGTGCATGCCGGCGTTGAAGCTGGTCTCCACAGGATGCGCATAGAGGACGAGGACTTTCATCACCCTGCCCTTTGCAGGCCCTTGAACAAAAAAGTCCGGCCCGAGCGATAGTCATAATCCGGATTTTCCCAGGCGATCATTTTGCCGGGGTTGAGCAGGCCTTGCGGATCGGTCTCGCGCTTGAAGGCGAGCTGGATTTCGTCGGTCTGCTTCATGCCGCCTTCTTCCAGCGTGTAGCGATGCGGGTTGAAGATCGGGCAGCCATTCTCCTCATGCAGCCGGATGATCTCGTTAAGCCGCGCCTCTGTGGTGAATTTCACCAGCGGCAGGCCGAAGCAAGTGATGTTGCCGTCGAGCCGCACGAATTCGAGATGCGAAAAGACCTCGCCCGGAAACATCGCATCCATCTTCTCGACCAGCGTCAGCTGGTTGGGAAACGGATAAAGCGACTGCAGATAGGTGATCGAGGGATCGACGCGCAGCGCCCGCAGCGTCGTGTGGTTCCACGCCAGTTCGAAACCCGGCGGCAGGCCTTTCTTGTCCTCGTCCGTCACTGTTGCCGCATTGAAGATGATTTCGCCGCCGGCGCGACGGGTGAAGGCGAGGAAAGCGTCGAGCCCATGCTTTGCAACCATCACGACGCAGATGCTCTGCCCTTCCTTGAAAAACTTCTGGTGCCGCTTGAAATAGAGCTGCGGCACCGGGGCGGCGATCGGCGTGATCAGTTTGGTCAGAATGCCGTCCTGGCACGCGAGCGCATTGCCGTAGCGCGCCGCCGGCATGAAAGCATCGAAGCCGACGATGACGTCGATCCATTCATAGGCTGCCGTCAGCGGCATCTCGACTTCCGTGATGACGCCGTTGGTGCCGTAGGCATGCGTGACCTTGTGCAAATCCTCGCCGGTGAGTTCGAGTGCCTTCGGCTCGGCTTCCATGGTGACGACGCGCAGGCGCAGCACATTGCCGAAATCGCGCAAGCCGCCGAAATTGATCGAGCCGACGCCGCCCGAGCCACCGGCGATGAAGCCGCCGATCGACGCCGTGTTGTAGGTCGACGGCGACAGCCTAAGCTCCTGCCCGGAATGCGCCCGCGTCGCTCTGTCGATGTCGGCCAGGATCGCGCCCGGTCCGGTCACGACGCGGCCCGGCGCGATGGCCTTGATCTCGTTCATCTCGGCAAGGTTGAGCACCACGCCGCCCGACAGCGGCATCGCCTGGCCGTAATTCCCGGTGCCGCTGCCGCGCGGTGTCACCGGAACGCCATGCCGATGGCAGGCGGCAAGCACCCGGATCAGTTCGGCCTCGTTCTTCGGCGTCACGATCAGGTCGCCGGTGACATGGTCGAGTTGCTGTTTCAGCACCGGGCTGTACCAGTAGAAGTCACGGCTCTTCTGCTGGACGATGGCCGGATTGTCGTCGAGTTTTATGCCGTCGAGATCGCGTTTGAGCGCCGAAACATCCATTAGTCCACCATCAGTTCGTCGAGCTCGGCATAGTCGGGCAATTGCCGATCGATCGCTTTGCCGTCACGCACGACGATGCGATCCGATTCGGGCCTCGACAGCAATTCCGTCCAGCTCCGCCCCTTGAAGATGATGAAGTCTGCGCTGCCGCCGGCAGCCAGCGTACCGAGACCGTCGAGCCGCATCACCTTGGCCGGCGTTAACGCCACCGCTTGCGGCCAATCGCCGACCGGATGGTCGAAATGCAGGATGCGCGTCGCCATACGGTAGACCTCCAGCATGTCGAGATCGCCATAGGCATAGAACGGGTCGCGCGTGTTGTCGGAGGCGACGGCAACCGGAATGCCCCTCGCCTTCATCTCGTGCAGCAGTGTCACCCCGCGCCAGCGTGGCGTGGTCTGGTCGGCGCGCCGGTCCTGCAGATAGAGATTGCACATTGGCAGCGACACCACGGCCAGCCCGGCCTTGGCCACCTTGTCCAGCGTGTCCAGCACGTCGAGGTCCGGCTGGCGCGCCAGCGAACAGCAATGCCCGACGAGGATGTTGCCCTCAAAACCGCTCCAGAGGGCAGCCTCGGCGATCTTCTTCAGCGAGATCGCCGCGACATCGTCGGTCTCGTCGGCGTGGAAATCGAGGTCGAGCCCGTGCTTGATCGCCTCAGAAAACACCTTGTCGAGCAGTTCTTCGAGATCCGGCACCATATAGGTGACGACGCCCAGCACGCCCTTGGCTGCGGCCACGCGCTTCGCCAGTTTTTCGAACCATTTTGTGTCGCGCACGCCTTCGATACCGAGCAGGCAGGCCGCCTGCAACTCGATGCGGCCGCGCCACTTATCCCGCATCGCCTCGAATACCGGCCAGGAAATCTCCTCCTGCGGCGGCACGCTGTCGAGATGCGTGCGCAATGCCTTGGTGCCATGCGCATAGGCTGAGCGCAGCGAGAAATCCATGCGCCGCGCCACATCCTCGGCGCTCCAGCGCGCGGCGCGATCGGCGCCGGTGGCATTGAGTGCGCCCATGAAGGTGCCGTCCGGATTGGGCTTGCGCGGCCAGATATGGCCCTTGTCGATATGGGTATGGCAGTCGACGAAACACGGCAGGATGATGCGGCCAGCGAGGTCGATGGCGTCTATTGGTGCTTTCGATTTCTTATGCGCTGCGATGCTGGAGATCTTACCGTCTGCAACGGCGATATCGGCCAGTGCGAAACCCTGGCTGTCGTAAGCCGCGGCCAGACCGGGCGTCAGCGACCGGTGAAGGCGGACGTTGGCGAGATGGTAATAGCCAGAG
Source organism: Mesorhizobium sp. CNPSo 4688 (assembly GCF_057784295.1). Classification (NCBI taxonomy): domain Bacteria; kingdom Pseudomonadati; phylum Pseudomonadota; class Alphaproteobacteria; order Hyphomicrobiales; family Phyllobacteriaceae; genus Mesorhizobium; species Mesorhizobium sp. CNPSo 4688. The sequence goes on along the minus strand of NZ_JBWLUY010000005.1, from coordinate 164,613 downwards.
GTTGGTATCAAGCCGCACCCCCCTCTGCCCTGCCGGGCATCTCCCCCTCAAGGGGGGAGATTAGCAGTTTCGCTGGCAGCGCCCATCTTGCAACCTCGGTGATTGGCGAAATCGCGAATGACATCCAATCTCCCCCCTTGAGGGGGAGATGGCCGGCAGGCCAGAGGGGGGTGCTCCGCGCCGACATCTCGCTCACCTCACGCACCCTAACGCTCCTGCTTCAGCGCGCTCTCGTGCCAGCGGCGCAGGATGAGATGCGACACCAGCGACAGCACCAGGAAGATCACTATGCCAGTCAGCGAAATCAGGATCAGCGCCGCAAACAGCCGCGGCGCGTTGAGCCGATAGCCGGCCTCGATGATGCGCGACGCCAACCCCGACGATTGCCCCTGCGCGCCGGCGACGAACTCGGCCACCACGGCGCCGATCAGCGACAGGCCGCCGGCGATCTTCAAGCCACCGAGGAAATACGGCATCGCCGCCGGCAGCCTGAGATAGCGCAATTGCTGCCAGCGCGTGGCGCCGTTGAGCTTGAACATGTCGCGCAGATTGCGGTCGACGGAATTCAGGCCGAGCGTGGTGTTGGACAGGATCGGGAAGAAGGCGACGATCCAGGCGCAAAGCAGCAGCTTCACCGTCTGGTTGTTCACATAGATGTTGATCAGCGGGAAGATCGCGACGATCGGCGTCACCTGCAGCACGATGGCGAAGGGGAAGAACGACATCTCTACCCATTTCGATTGCGCAAACAGCACCGCCAGCCCCACACCGCCGATCACCGCCAGAAGCAGGCTGAGGAAGGTGATCCTGAGCGTTACCAGCAGCGAAGAGAACAGCAGCCCGGCATCGTCATAGAGCGTCTGCAGCACCACGCCCGGGCGCGGCAGGATGTATTTCGGGATCTCGTTCCAGACGCAGATACGGTCCCAGAACCAGATCGCCAGGATCATGATCGCCAGCGGCAAAACCCATCGGCCGATCCGCTCCAGCCGTTCCTGGCGCACGCGGCCGGCCTCCTCCGGATCGAGGGTCAGCGCAGTTTGCTCAATGGCCGTCATGATGTGGTCCGGCAGATGTGTTGATGGCGTTGACCAGGATATCCGAGGCCTGGCGGCAGAGCGCGGCGTAGCCGGGCGAGGTCCGAAACACCTCGTCGCGCGGATAGGGCGCATCAATCGCAAGCTCGGCGTGAACGCGACCCGGCCGCGCCGCCATGACGACGACGCGGTTGGACAAAAACACGCTCTCAAAGACACTGTGGGTGACGAAGACGACTGTGAAGCGTTCGTCCTGCCACAGCTCCAAGAGATCGTTATTGAGCTTGAAGCGGGTAATCTCGTCGAGTGCGGCGAACGGCTCATCCATCAGCAGGATGCGCGGCTTGGTCACCATGGCGCGCGCGATCGAGACGCGCATCTTCATGCCGCCGGAAAGTTCGCGCGGCACGGCGTTTTCGAAACCGGTGAGATGCACCCGCGCCAGCATCTCCGTCACCGCAGGCGCCGCCTTGGCCCGCGAGATGCCTTTCAGCCGCAGCGGCAGCCAGACATTGTCGAATACATTGGCCCAGGGCAGCAGCGTCGGTTCCTGGAAAACGAAGCCGATGTTGGCGCGGTCGATCGAGCCGCGCCAGTCGAGCACGCCTGAGGTCGGCGTCGACAGGCCGGCGATCAGCCTGAGCGCCGTCGACTTGCCGCAGCCTGACGGCCCGAGCAGGCTGAGAAAATCGCCTTCGCGGATTGTCAGGTCGACATCGCTCAGCGCCGTGACGCCGTTGGAAAACACCTTGCCGACATGGCGCAGCGCCAGCAGCATCGGGCTTTTACCCGATGCCGTCATGGGCGCCTGCGCCATTGTCTCCAGTCTCACGATTACTTCTTCAGCTCGAGCCCGACGCCCTTGTTGATGAAGGCCAGCGTGTAGGCCTTCTTGATGTCGATGCCGGGCTGCGCGACCTTGGCCTTGACCATCTTGTCGTAGAAACTCTGGATGCGGGCGTCGGTCATGGCGCCGATGCCGAGCTTTTCCGAATCGCCGGAATCAACCACGCCGAATTTCTTCAGCTGTTCGATCGAGAAGGCGATCTGCTCATCCGTCATGTCGGGATTGTCCTTCTTGATCATGTCGTTGGCGGCTTTGTTGTCGCCGTAGAGATAGTTGTACCAGCCCTTGGCCGAGCCATCGACGAAGCACTGGACGACCTCGGGCCGCTTGTCGATCGTGTCCTGCATGACCTCGACGGTGGTCGCATAAGTGTCCCAGCCATAGTCGGCGAGCAGGAACTGGTTCGGCACAAAGCCGCCGGCTTTCTGCACCGCGAACGGCTCGGACGTGACATAGCCCTGCTGGATCGACTTCTTGTTGGCAATGAAGGGCGCCGGATTGAAGGTGTAGGGCACGCGCTTGGCGGCATCGAAGCCGAGCTCGGTCACCATCCACTGGAAGAAGGTCTGCGCGCCCTCGTCGCCCAGTATGTACTGGTCGGCGTTCTTCAGGTCTTCCCATTTGTCCAGCCCCTGCCCCGGCTGGGACATGATGACCTGCGGGTCCTTCTGGAAATCGGCCGCGACGACGCGCATCGGAATGCCTTGTTGCACGGCGTCGAAGGCCGACAAGAGATTGCCGCCCATGTAGAAATCAAGCTTGCCGGCCAAGAGCAGCGGCCGGCCGCTGACCTGCGGGCCGCCCTGCGAAATGGTGACATCGAGGCCGCAGGCGGCATAGGTGCCGTCGGCCACGGCCTGGTAGTAGCCGCCATGTTCGGGCTCGGCCAGCCAGTTGGTGCCGAAGGTGACCTTCTCGTTCGCCGCCGCACCCAGCGTGCTGGCTCCAAGCAGCGCGAGCGCCAGCGCTGAAATCTTCTGTTTTCCGTACATCAACACCACCCTCTGTTGGCTCCGGAGCGTCACGCGCCGGGCTCGACACCATTGGTCCAAGAAGCAAGACACATGCCACCGCCCGGACTGCCTGCTTCACGCGGCAGTCATTGCCAAGACCGGACGGGTCATGCTGTGCGGGAGGCATCGTGCCTATTTTTTGGACGCCTGTCCACAATCGCCCCCGCGACATGCACCACATCTTGAGGGACTTGTTGCCTGGCCCTAGGTTGGCGACAAACCGGAGATTGCCATGTTCAGATTCCTCACCCCGAAGTCGATCAAGCCACCTTTCGCCCGCTACAGCCACGGCGTCGAGGTGCCGGCGGGCAAGCGGCTGGTGCTGTGCTCTGGTCAGGTCGCCGTCACCGTGGACGACCAGATCCCGGAGGATGCCGGCGCCCAGGCCGAACTCTGCTTTCAAAACATAGCGGCGATTCTGGCTGAAGCGGGGCTCGGGCTTGCCGACATCGTGCGTATCAACGCCTACGTCACCGACCGCGCGCATCTGCGGCCCTATATGGATGTCCGCGATCGGCTGTTTAACAGCCCGGCGCCGGCCTCGACACTGATGATCGTGACGGGCTTCGCGCGACCGGAATTCAAGGTCGAGGTCGAGGCGATCGCGGCTGGGTGAGGAGTGGTCCGCGAAGCGGGAAAGCCACAGAATTGGCTTTCCAAGCGACGAACGCCCGAAGCCATAGCGGAGGGCCGGGTCGACAATTTCGGGTTCCAGCCCTAAGGCTGGCCTATCCGCTTGAAGAGGCATGACATGACCGTTGCAAACAGACGCGTGTGGTGGGGCGATTACCGGACCACCGAATACGCTACGATCGACCCGGAGGCGACCATTGCCGTCCTGCCGGTGGCGGCGATCGAGCAGCACGGCCCGCATCTGCCTGTATCAACCGACACTTCGATCATGAACGGCATGCTGGAGACGGTGATCGCCCGCCTGCCAGGCGATCTCGACATCCGCATTCTGCCGGTCCAGGCGGTCGGCAAATCGAACGAGCATCTGCATGCACCGGGCACGCTCACTTTGCCTGCGACGACCCTGGTCGATGCCTGGACCGAGCTTGGCCTGTCCGTTGCCCGCGCCGGCGTCCGCAAGCTGATCGTCGTCAACTCGCATGGCGGTAATGAGGAGATCATGGGCATCGTCACGCGCGAATTGCGCGTGCGTGAAAGGATGCTGGCGGTGAAAACCAGCTGGCAACGCTTCGGCCGGCCGGCCGGCATGTACACCGAACTGGAAGACCGCCACGGCATTCATGGCGGCGATGTCGAGACCTCGCTGATGCTGCATTTCCGCCCGGAGCTGGTCGACATGGGCAAGGCCGACAATTTCGTCTCCAAGGTCGCCCGCGCCGAGACCGAATTTGCGCTGCTGCGCCACACCGGAACGCACGCCTTCGCCTGGATCGCCAGCGATCTCAACCCCAACGGCGTCGTCGGCAACGCCTCGATCGCCACGGCCGAAAAAGGCCGGCTGACCGCGGAGCATCAGGCCGACGGCTTCATCACCCTGTTGAAGGACGTGCGCAAGGCGAAGCTTGCCGACTGGCTGGCGTAACGGGCCGAAGCGGCTTAGCCGTCGATCTTCAACACGAAAGGCGTGCCCTCAAAAGCGTCGGCGCCACGTCCGATCGCTTCGATCGCTTCGATCATGCGGCCTTGGCGTGAGAGCAACGTATCGGCTACCGCGATCAGCCGCGGATTGGGCGTCGCCGAGGGCGAAAGCTTCCGCAATGTCTGCGCCAGTTCCACCTCGTCGCGCTTCGGCGCCAGCGCTGCGGCGATGATGTAGGCCGAGGCGGTCGAGCGGCTGATGCCGGCGTAGCAGTGCACGACCATCGGCTTCGCACGGTCCCATCGGCGCGCGAAATCGAGCAGATTACGCACATGGTCTTCGCCCGGCATGGTCATGCCGTCCTGCGCCACCGCGATATCATGCATGACCAGATGCAGGTGGTTTTCCCGCACAATCGAGGCCGGCCGCATCACCTCGGTGCCGGCGGCAAGCAGCGACAGCACGCGTTCGGCGCCGCTTCTGGCCACCGTCTCCTCAAGCTTGGACAGCGAACAGACATGGATCATCGCGCGATCTCCCTGGCGCTATCGTCGCGCCGTGCGTCCCAGCCGGCAAGCGCCGATTCAAGCCGCTGCCATTCCTCCTGACTACCCGGCAGCCCCGCGCGCAGCGCCTGCGGGCGGTCGGAAAAATGCCGGAGCAGGATGCCGCACTCGCCAAGCGCCGAAAACAGACCGGGCGCATCGGCCAGCCGGAGATAGCGAAACAGCGTCGTGCCACCGGCGACGGGAATGCCAAACCGACCGAACAGCGCGTCGAGCCGCGCGGCATCCTCGGCCAGCCGGCGGCGCATATCGGCCTGCCAGCCGCTGTCGGCAAGCGCGCGGATACCGTACTCCAGCGCCGGCCCGGCGACAGCCCAGGGGCCGAACTGCATCTCCAATCTCTCGACCGTCAGCGGTTCGGATAGCGCAAAACCGAGCCGCAGGCCGGCCAGGCCAAAAAACTTGCCAAACGAGCGCAGCACGACGATGCCGCCCTGCCCGACATCGCCGGCAAGGCTTTCGGCCCCTGGGCCGACATCCATGAAGGCTTCGTCGACGACCAGCAGCCCGCCCTTGGCACGCAACTCCCCGGCAAGCCGCAGCAGCCTTTCCCGCGACACGACGCGTCCATCGGGATTGTTGGGGTTGACGACGATGGCGAGGTCGGCACCGGCGAGCCTGTCGAAATCGTCAACCTCCGTCACCGCATGGCCGGCAATGGCGGCTGCCCTGGCATGCTCGGCATAGGTCGGCCCCAGCACCAACGTCCGGCCGGGGCTCACCAGCGAGGCGACGCGCGGCAACAGGATCTGCGTGCCCGGGGCTGATGCAACATGCACCGCCGACGGCGCGCCATAGGCATCGGCGGCGACCTTAGCCAGCTCACGCAGACGCGCCGCTTCCGGCAATCGCGACAGAGCGGTGGCGGGCAGATCGAAAAGCGGGTAGGAGTGCGGATTGATACCTGTCGAGAGATCGACGAAAGGCTGTGGCGCGTGGGGGAAGAGCGCGCTCGCCCGGCCAAGGGATCCACCGTGATCCACTGCAGCAATCGCTCCATCAGAAAGCTTCATGTCGGTCCTGATCGCTTTCCTGTCGCTGGCCATCGAACGCATCCTGGGCTACCCGGACTGGCTGTTCCGTGCCGTTGGCCATCCCGTCACCTGGTTCGGCAGGCTGATAGCCTTTCTCGACCTCCGGCTCAACCGCGCCACTGATTCCGACGCGCAGCGTCGTCGCCGCGGCATACAGGCGCTGCTGGTGATCGTGCTGGTGCCGGCGCTGATTGCCTTCGCCGTGCAAATCCTGCTCTGGCAGCTCTTTCCTGCCGGCATGATCCTCACCGCGATCTTGGCCTCGTCGCTGCTATCGCAGAAGAGCCTCACCGAACATGTCGAAGCGGTGGCCGACGCGCTGGACACCGGAGGGCTGGCGCTCGGCCGCATTGCGGTTGCCCGCATTGTCGGCCGCGATCCCGAAAAGCTCGACCACGCCGGCGTCAGCCGGGCCGCCATCGAAAGCCTGGCCGAGAATTTCTCCGACGGCATCGTCGCCCCCGCCTTCTGGACCGGTGTTTGCGGGCTAGCTGGCGGCGTCGCCTACAAGGTGGCCAACACCGCCGATTCGATGATCGGTCATCGCACCCCGCGCCACGAGGCCTTCGGCCGCGCGGCAGCATTTTTCGACGACTGGATCAACCTGCCGGCCTCCCGGCTGACCGCACTGCTGATCATCGGCGCGGCCTTTCTCGTCCGCGACGCTGACCCCCGCAATGCTTGGCAAGCAGTGCGGCGCGATGCGAAAAAACACCGCTCGCCCAATGCCGGCTGGCCGGAAGCGGCAATGGCCGGCGCGCTCGGCCTGGCGCTCGCCGGCCCGCGCAGCTATGGCGGCGTTGTCGTCGAGGACGCGTTCATGGGCGAAGGCGGCCGCCGCGAAGCCGAGAGCCTGGACATCAGGCGGGCACTGAAGCTCTACCAGGTGGCGGACTATCTGCTGATCGGCCTGTTCGGGTTGCTCTCGGCGATACTGATCGCGGTAACGTTCTGACAGCTTTACCCTCCCCCTTGTGGGGGTGAGCAGCCGGTTCGCGTAGCGAATTCGGCGCGCCAGTGGCGCGCTGAAAGGCCGGCGAACGCCGGGACGCTGCCGCAGGCAGCGGGGACCCGGCCGGGCTAGCCAATTGTCAACCCGGCCCTTCGCAGGCCCAGGGCGTTCGAAGCTCGAAAAGCCAAGCAATTGGTTTTTCGTCCGCTACGCGGACCACTTCTCACCCCCACAAGGGGGAGGGTAAAATACCCCCTAGAACTCAATCCCCTGCTGCGCCTTCACGCCGGCCGAAAAATGATGCTTGGTCACGCCCATTTCGGTGACAAGGTCCGCCGCCTCGACCAGCGCCGGCTTGGCATTGCGGCCGGTGACGACGACATGCAGGCCTTCGCGCCGCGCCTTTAGGGCCGCCACGACCTTGTCGAGATCGAGGTAATCATAGCGTAGCGCAATGTTCAGTTCGTCGAGCACGACAAGGCTGATGGACGGATCGGCGATCAACTCCAGCGCCTTGGCCCAGGCTGCCTCAGCGGCCGCAATGTCGCGCTTCAAATCCTGCGTTTCCCAGGTGAACCCCTCGCCCATCGTGTGCCAGACGACGCGGTCGCCGAACGCCGCGAAGGCATCCTTCTCGCCGGTGTGCCATTTGCCCTTGATGAACTGGACGACGCCGACGCGCTTGCCGTAGCCGAGCATGCGCAGCGCCAGCCCGAACGCCGCGGTGGTCTTGCCCTTGCCAGGCCCGGTGTTGACGATGAGCAGTCCCTTCTCGACCGTTTTTTCCGCAACCTCGGCATCCTGCATCGCCTTGCGCTTGGCCATTTTGGCGCGATGGCGCTCTTCGTCTTTTGCGTCGATGTCGGTCATCATTTCACCTTGAGCGGCAGCCCGGCCACCATCAATAGCACCGTATCGGCAATTGCCGCGATCTGCTGGTTTAGCCGGCCGGCGGCGTCTCTGAACCGGCGTGCCAGCGCATTGTCGGGCACGATGCCTTGCCCGACTTCATTGGAGACCACGAACCACGGTCCGCGCGGCCGCGACAGCACATCGGCCAACCGCCGGCACTCCGCCTCGAGATCATGGTCGGAAAGCATATGATTGGTCAGCCACAGCGTCAGGCAATCGACAAGCACCGGCTGATTCTCCGGCGAGGCCTCGAGCGCACCGGCAAGATCGAGCGGCGCATCGATGGTCGCCCAGCCCTCGCCGCGCCGCGACCTGTGTTGCGCAATGCGCTCACGCATCTCGTCATCGTAGGCTTCAGCGGTGGCGATATAGGCCCATGGCGGCGGCAGCGCCATCGCCAGGGTTTCGGCATGCGCGCTCTTGCCGGAGCGCGCACCGCCGATGATGAAGGTCAAACTGCGATCAGGCAAAGCTGTCGCGCAGGTTGGTGGCTGCGCCGGTAAAGCGTCCGCGCACCACGCCGATGACGGCGCCGAGCACCAGCCAGAACACCAGATTGGTCACCGTCGACGCTACCACAAACTGGTGATGCAGGCCTTCGGGGATCGACGTCACGTAGTTGTCCGGCTGCGGCGCGCCGACGACATGCGGCGCCACGATCAAGGCCACCGCAAGGATCGCCAGCGGCAACGACTTGCGGAAGGCAAGCAAGCCCAGACCGGCCGCAGTCGCCGCCACCGTTGCCCACCACCAGATCTGGCGCTGGGTGAGATTGGCCGCAGGCATCGCCGGCAGTTCCGGCGGCAGGCCGAGGCCCGGCGCGAGCGTGAACACGGCAAAGCCGGCCAGGCCCCAGAATATGCCCTGGCGCCAGTTGCCGATGCCTCCGGCGAATTCGGAAACCGCCACCAGGACCAGCGCGAAACCGATGCCGGTGACGATATTGGCCAGCACGCTGAAGGCGAAGCGTTCGAAGCCATCGGCCGGCGCCCAGCCTTCGTCCTCCGCCGGCGCGGCTGCTTCAGCCGGTGCTGATGCTGCGCTGCTCATGGCACTTTCGGGTGGCGCGGCGGTGCTCATGGCATCGGTATCCGCTGCGGCTGGAGCGGCATGATCGTGATGGTGACCATTGCCGGCCTTCTCAAAAACTTCAGCCTTGTAAATCAGAGGATCGGTGGCATAGGCCTGCATGCAGGCGAGAACGACGCCGGCCACGAGCCCTGCGATCGCCGCGATAAACACGACGTTGCGAAACAGGTTCATGATGTCAGATCCTCGTCAGTGGCAGGGAAACGCCATCGAATGGCGATAGTCATGCGCGGCATTGTGGACCGCATCGATATGCGAGAAGCCGACAACGCCGATGACGAAAATGCCCAGAAACGCGCTAAGCACGAGCTGCATGAAGCGCGACTGCGAGGAAACGGAAGCGCCGAGAGAAACGGAAGCGGTATTCATATCTTGTCCTTTCGCCCTCCACCCGAGGGCATCGAAGTCAGTTCCCTGTCGCCGGCAGGTCTCCTGGCTCGCGGATCAGCGCCCTTCCCCACCTTCCCGAAGAGAAATCCTCAGTGGCTTGGAGAGGACTACCGCACACAGTTGCGGGGGCAGCCACGGCATTGGGCAACAAGTCAGCCCTCACCGCATTCCCTCTTGGTCCCTAACGGAACCGACGACATGCGTGACTATAGGCTGAAACAGCCGCATCCGGCAAACCAAATTCCGCCGGCCAACAGCGCGAATGCGCCATGCGGCGCTACGGGTTCAAGGCGGTGATCCGCTCGGCGACCAGCCGCTGCAGCCGCCACAGATGGCGGTCGTGAATGCCGCGCTCCTCCAGATTCTTCACCGTGTTGTAGAGATAGTCGGCGCCCGACCCCCAGTGCCCGCAGGATGTCGCCAGCCTGTCGACGACCTTCGTCTCGTCGAGCGGGCCGGAATAGGTCAGGCCGTTGCGGTTGATGACGAAAGCCAGCGCCCTGAGCGGACCGGCCTCGCTTGCAAGCTTCAGCATGCGCGGCCGGTAACTTGTCGGCTTCAGCGTAACTTCGCGCCGGAAAAGCCGGCCCAGCTGTTCTCGCCGGTTGTCGTCGGCCAGCCGGAAGGCGACGCCTTTGCACTGTCCGCCGCTATCGAGCGCCATCATCAGGCCGGGGCTTTCCTTGGTGCCCCGCCAGCGCGTCATGTTCATGCAGAAAGACCGGTGCCAGCCACGCGCCAGCGCAACGCGGTCCTCGACATAATCGATTTCCGGCTTCCAGATCAGCGAGCCATAGCCGAACAGCCACAGCGGTTCGCTGTCAGGGAGCTCGGCCTGCAATTCATCCAGCAGCGCATCGTAGTCGCTGTCATCCAGATGCATCGCGTCCGGATCCGGCCCGGGGTCCCTGATCTCGCGCCAGCAGCGCGCGACCAGCTCCGGCGTAAGCGACATTTGTCGTGCGGCCAATTTTCCGAATCCCCCTTGTCACGACATGATTATGCGCCGTGCCTCAAACCGGCAATGCGGCACCCTGATTGACAAACGATTTGCCGGGGTGTCGGCTGGCGTATACGGGAGGAAGCCAGCCATGCAACCCAATCCGAGCCAGCGCGACCCCTATAATGGCCTGACCCGGCTGGAGCCGACGCTGCCGTCCTCGGCCTATTGGGACGCCGGCGCCCACCAGCGCGACCTCGACGCCATCTGGTACAAAAGCTGGCTGCTCGTCTGCCGCGAGGCTGACCTTGCCCAGCCTTTGGCGTTCAGGACATTTCGTGTCGGCACGCAGGAAATCGTCGTGCTGCGCGACGACACCGGCGAACTGCGCGCCTTCCACAACACCTGCCGGCATCGCGGCTCGCAGCTTTGCCAGGAAAACGAAGGCCGCCTGAAGGCGCGGCTCATCACCTGCCCCTACCACGCCTGGTCCTATTCGCTGCGCGGCGATCTGGTGCGCGTGCCCTCGAAATCGCTGCCCGAGGGTTTCGACAAGGCCGATCATCCGCTCTACCGCGTGGCGCTCTCGGTGTGGCGCGGATTTGTCTTCATCAACCTTGCTGAAAGCGTCGACGGTACGGCTGCGTCATCCTTCGATCCGGCATCCGGCAACCTCGGCAACTGGCCGCTGGAAACGCTGGTATCAGGCCATGTCCTGCGCAAGGTGATGAACTGCAACTGGAAGATATTTTGGGAAAACTTCAACGAGTGCCTGCACTGCCCTGGCGTCCACAAGGACCTGTCGCGGCTGGTGCCGATCTACGGCCGCGGCCTGATGAGCCGGCACGACGACCCCGACTGGGTTCGCCATGCCGACAATGACGCGCCGGAGTTTTCCGGCGGCTTGCGCGCCGGCGCCGAGACCTGGTCGCGCGACGGCCACGTCCATGGCCCGGTCTTCTCCGGCCTAACACCGGCCGAACGCGCGGCCGGCCAGACCTATGCCACCAATCTGCCGTCGATGTTTATCGTCGGCCATGTCGACTATGTCCGAACCGTGCGGCTGACGCCGCTCGGGCCGGAGCAGACCGAACTCACTGCCGAGTGGCTGTTCGCGCCCGAAGCGCTGGCTCAGACCGACATCGACAATGTCGTCGCCTTCGGCACCCAGGTGCTGGAGGAGGATGCCGCGATCTGCGAGATCAACCAGAAAGGCCTGCGCTCGATGCGCCACCAAGCGGGCGTGCTGATGCCTGAGGAATACGATCTGCATCGCTTCCACAACTGGGTGCGCGAACGGCATGCGGCGCTCTGATTAGAGTGACTTCGGCAGATAGCGCCAGGTGACGAAGCCGCAGGCCGCGGCCAGCAGGCCGAGCGTGACGAAAACCGAGCCCAGGCCGAAAAACGCCAGCACCACCGAATAGACCAGTGGCGGCAAAAGCGAATTCGGCCAAAGCCTTTCGGGCTCTGGCCTAAAGCGCCGCCTCATGCAGCCACGAGGCGAGCGATGCCAGCGCGCACGGCCTTCTTTTGTCCGGTGCAACCGTGATAGTCGTCCTCAGGGGCTGAATCAGATTACGAGACCATGAGCATCCAAACGCCGATCGCACCTGTTCCGGATCAACCGAAGCGCATCGTCGCCATCGACGTCGTGCGCGGCATCGCGCTGATCGCCATGGCCAGCTACCACTTCACCTGGGATCTCGAGAATTTCCACTACACCGATCCCGGCCTCACCGCCTTCGGCTGGTGGAAGATCTATGCGCGCTGCATCGCCTCGACCTTCCTGTTCCTGGTCGGCGTCAGCCTGTTCCTCGCCCATGGCAAGCAGATCCGCTGGACCGGCTTCTGGAAACGCTTTGCCATGGTCGCTGTGGCGGCCGCCGCCATATCTGCAGTCACATACTTCGTGACGCCGGGCAGCTTCATCTTCTTCGGCATCCTGCACGAGATAGCGCTGGCCAGCCTGCTTGGTTTGCTGCTCCTGCGACTGCCGTCCTTGCTGACGCTGGTCGTGGCGGCAGTGGTGATCGCAGCGCCCCTCTATCTCCGATCCGAGGCCTTCGATCATCCAGCACTTTGGTGGGTCGGTCTGTCGGCGATCAACCCGCGCTCCAACGACTATGTGCCGCTGTTTCCCTGGTTCGGCGCGGTGCTTGTCGGCATTGCGACGGCAAAGCTGGCGTCTACCACCGGCTTGCTGGCGCGGCTGGCGACGCTGACACCCGGAAGCTGGGCCAAGCCGCTCACCTTCATCGGCCGCCACAGCCTGGCGTTCTACCTGATCCACCAGCCGCTGCTGTTCGGCTGTGTCTGGCTGTTCTCGCAGATCGCGCCGGCGCCGGTCGAGACACGGGAAGTGGTCTTCCTCAAGGAATGCCAGGTATCCTGCGAACAGCAGCGCGACACGGAGTTCTGCGCCAGCTATTGTGTGTGCATGCTGGAAACGCTGCAAGGCGAGGCGGCATTCGACCGGCTCTACAATGGCGAACAGACCCCGGAGTTCAAGGCGCATCTCGCTGAACTCGCCGGCATCTGCACCGCCAAAACGGAGGAGAGCCCGATGACGCAGGGAGGGCAACAATGACCGACAAGCTTGCAAAACCCGGGCCGGCAAAAGCAGGGGTGATTCCCTGGCCGCCGCTGATCTACTGCGCCGCCATCGCCATCAGCATCGTGCTTGGCCTCTTCTATCCCCTGCCCTGGATCGGCGATCTCCTTGGCGACCTCCTGTTCGCGGCCGGCTTTGTGGTGCTGTTTGCCGTCGCCGCCCTCTGGTTCACCGCCATCCGCGCCATGATGCGCGCCAGGACCACGATGAATCCCAATGGCGTGCCGGAGCATCTGGTGACGTCAGGCCCGTTCGGCGTCACCCGCAATCCGATGTATCTCGCCAACACGCTGATGCTCATCGGCGTCGCCTTCGTTTCGGGGATCGTATGGTTCCTGCCGCTGGCCCTGATCGCAGCCTTCGCCACCCAGAAGGTCGCGATCGAAAAAGAGGAAAAAGTTCTGGCCGCCAAATTCGGCAAGAAGTACCGCGACTACGCCAAGCGGGTCAGGCGCTGGATCTGAGGGTATGAGGTTCGCAGGCGAAAGGCATTCGCTCGAGTTCGAACGTTGGCGCTGCCCCTCATTGTCCTGCCGGACATTTCTCCCCGTATAGTGACGGGGAGAAAGGGCCCTTTGGCCGAAGGTTTCGCCAATTGTCGGCGTTGCAGAAAAGGGCCGGCGCCTCGTTCAACCCCTTCTCCCCGTCACTATACGGGGAGAAGGTCCCGGCAGGGGGATGAGGGGCAGCACCAACCTTCAGAAGTTGGAACCAATAGCCTGCGGAGCGACCCTCAGGTATTCACACCCAACTCCACCAGCCGCTCGACGCAGGACTCCTCCGCCTGGTCGAGCTCCGCCAGCGTCTCCTCCAGATCGCGTCGCTTCTGGCGCAAATCCTCGCGCTTTTCCTCGATGCGCTTGATCATCAGGTTGAGTTGACCGACCTCGCCGGGCGGCTCCTTGTACATCTGGATGATTTCACGGATCTCGTTGATCGAGAAACCGAGCCGTTTTCCTCGCATGATCTGGCGGATCAGATGCCGGTCCGAAGGGCGAAACAGCCTTGTGCGGCCGCGCCGCACCGGCTGCACCAGCCCCTCATCCTCGTAAAAGCGTAGCGTGCGCGTCGACACATCGAATTCGCGCGTCAGCTCGGTGATCGTATAGTATTCCCGCATCATTGCTCCAAATGCCGGAACATGAGTCAGCGGCCGCCTGCGCGGCACCTCCCCCAATTCCGATCAAACCCGCTCCATACCGGACTCGGCAGGAAACCCCGAGACAGCGTCGCACGGCATTTACGTAAAAGTCAATTGGCGGCGCGATGCCCTGTTTCTTCAAGGGATAGCGAACCACCATGTGGCCAGTCCGAGAAAGGCGAAAAAACCGACGACGTCGGTGACCGTGGTGACGAAAACCGCTGACGCCACAGCCGGATCGATCTTGAACCGGTCGAGCAGCAGCGGGATCAGGATGCCGGCAAGGGCTGCCACGAACATGTTGATGATCATCGCAGCGGCGATGATGCCGCCCAGATTGGGATCGCGGAACCACGCCGCCGCGACGATGCCGATCAGCACGGCGAAAATGATGCCGTTGATGGAGCCCACGCCCATCTCGCGGCGGATGATGCGGCCGGCATTGTAGATGTCGAGGTCCTTGGTCGCCAGTGCCCGCACCGTCACGGTCATGGTCTGCGAGCCGGCATTGCCGCCCATGCCGGCCACGATCGGCATCAGCACGGCCAGTGCCACGATATGCTCGATGGTGCGGTCGAACAGGCCGATCACCGAAGCCGCCAGGAACGCGGTCAGCAGATTGACCAGCAGCCAGGGCACGCGCGAGCGCGAGGTCGACAGAATGCTATCGGACAGTTCTTCGTCACCGACGCCGCCCATGCGCAACAGATCTTCCTCGGCCTCCTGCTGGATGACGTCGACGACGTCGTCGATGGTCAGCACGCCGACCAGCCGCTCGTTCTCGTCGACGACGGCGGCGGAGAGTAGATCGTATTGCTCGAACTCCCGCGCCGCCTCTTCCTGGTCCATCGTGGCCGGAATGGCATGCCTGGTCTCATGCATGACCTCCCCGACCTTGGTCGCGCGCTTGGTGCGCAGGATCTGATCGAGATCGATCGCGCCGAGCAGCTTGAAGCTCGGATCGATGACGAAGATCTGGCTGAAGCGCTCGGGCAAGTTCTTGTCTTCGCGCATGTAGTCGATGGTCTGACCGATGGTCCAGAATGGCGGTACCGCGACAAACTCGGTCTGCATGCGGCGGCCGGCCGTCTCTTCAGGATAGTCGAGCGAACGCCGCAGCCTGATCCGTTCCGTAAACGGCAGCTGCGACAGGATCTCGTCCTGGTCTTCCTTCTCGAGGTCTTCGAGAATGTAGACCGCGTCGTCGGAATCGAGGTCCTGCATGCCCTGGGCAATTTGCGCATTGGGCATATTGTCGACGATATCGCGGCGGATCGCCTCGTCGACCTCGGTCAGCGCCGAAAAGTCGAAATCGGCGCCAAGCAGTTCGACAAGCGCGCGGCGCTGTTCGGGATGCAGCGCTTCGAGCAGGTCGCCGAGTTCGGACTGGTGCAGGTCGTCGACTTCGCGCTTCAGCGTCAGCGTGTCGCGATCGGCGATCGCAGCCCCGATCTGGGCGAGGAAGGACGACAGAACGGCGCCGTCCTCGCCATAGATGTCAGCGTGGGCATCGTCAGCGGCTTTGGCGCCGCTCGTTTGTTCGTCCTGGCTTTCCACCAGCGCCTCCCGCCATCATCCCTTGGGAAAAGGTGTCCGTCAGGTCTAGACCATGATCTTGAAAACTGAAAACCGGTTTTGGGTCCGGCGCTCAGACGAAAGTAGATAGGGCCGCAACACGATTCGACAACGCAAGCTGTCGCTCTAACGCACGGGAATTTCAAGCGAAATGGCCGCTTGGCGGTTGGCGCCTTTTTGCCGTGAAGCGACGGTGCCGGCCACACCGGAACCCTGTCGTTGCCATCGAAACAGCACGCGTTCCGGCTTAAGGCAGCGCGACAGCGCATGTCGCTGGGGAAAGAGCACCCCCGCACGGTTGGGGCAGAATTGTCATGATGCAGGTCCCAGGCAATGGCCGGACCGCTTAGATTGCAACCAGAATAGCCGGAAGCCCTTGAAGATCAGGTCGCAGACAGAACCCAAGGCAACCGCAGAACCGCGCGTGCGCGTGGTCGTGGCCGAACGCAACCCGCTCGTCGTATCGGCCTTGCGCGAAATGCTGGACTGCGACGGGCGCTTCGAGCTCCTGGCCTGCGTGCAAAGCGGCAGGCATTTCCTCGAACTGGCAGCGGAAGGCGAATTCGACGTCGCCGTCATCGGCTGGAAGCTCGCCGACATGGACGGCGCCGATGTGCTGGCCGAGGTTCACAGCCGCAAGCTCGGCGTGCGCATCGCAGTGTTCTCCAACGACCATGACATCGGCATTCTGAAGCAGTGCGTGCGG
The DNA here is from genome assembly GCF_057784295.1 of Mesorhizobium sp. CNPSo 4688. Taxonomy (NCBI): domain Bacteria; kingdom Pseudomonadati; phylum Pseudomonadota; class Alphaproteobacteria; order Hyphomicrobiales; family Phyllobacteriaceae; genus Mesorhizobium; species Mesorhizobium sp. CNPSo 4688. The sequence continues at coordinate 148,245 of NZ_JBWLUY010000005.1, read as the reverse complement.
CTCGGTGCCCAGGGCTACTGCTTCCAGTTCGACGATCCGTCGATCATCTTCGAAACCATCCTGGCGGTCGCGCATGGCCGCATCTGCATCCCCTATATCGACATCAACAAGGTCAACGACACGCCCTTGTCGCAGCTCACCGTGCGCGAGCGCGAGCTGCTGGCGGTGCTGTCCGACGGCTGGACCAATTTGCAGATCGCAACGCGGACAGGGATTTCCGAGAACACGGTGAAATACCACCTCAAGAATCTCTACGACAAGCTCGACGTCCGCAACCGGGCGATGGCCGTTGCACTTTATGCGCGCGAGAGGCGTACCCAGAAGCAGCCTTTCGGGTAGGCAAGCGACAGGCCGCGGGTAGGCCAACCGGGTAGGCCGCCCCCACCCGCACGCGGCAAGATGTTACCCGGCAAGGTGTTGTTGCCTTTAGCCGCCGAAACGAAACTCCCCATCACCGCTTTGCTGGATCAGGAGGAGTTCGCATCATGGCCGGTTTCACCCATCTTTTCATTCCCGGACCGACCAACATTCCCGAACAGGTCCGGCAGGCAATGAACCTGCCGATGGAGGATATGCGCGCCGCATCCTTCCCCGATCTCACGCTGCCGCTGTTCGAGGACATCAAGAAAGTCTTCAAGAACGAGACCGGCCGCGTCTTCATCTACCCCTCCTCCGGCACCGGCGCCTGGGAAGCGGCGATGACCAATGTGCTCAGCCCCGGCGATCGCGTGCTGATGTCGCGCTTCGGCCAGTTCTCGCATCTGTGGGTCGACATGGCCGAACGCCTCGGCTTCGAGGTCGATGTCATCGACTGCGAATGGGGCACCGGCGTGCCGCTCGAACTCTATGCCGAGCGGCTTAAGGACGACAAGGCGCACCGCATCAAGGCGGTCTTCTGCACCCAGAATGAGACGGCGACCGGCGTGACCAGCGACGTCGCCGGCTGTCGCGCCGCGCTCGACGACGCCAACCACCCTGCCCTGCTCTTTGTCGACGGCGTCTCGTCGATCGGCTCGATCGATTTCCGCCAGGAAGAATGGGGCGTCGACTGCGCCGTCAGCGGCTCGCAGAAAGGTTTCATGCTGCCCGCCGGCCTCGGCTTCCTCTCCGTCAGCCAGAAGGCGCTGGCAGCTTCGAAGACTGCAACGCACCGGCGCTGCTTCTTCTCATTCGAAGACATGATCCGCGTCAACGACACGGGCTATTTCCCTTATACGCCGGCTACACAGTTGCTGCGCGGCCTGCGCGCCTCGCTCGACCTGATCGCCGAGGAAGGGCTGGAGAACATCTTCGCCCGTCACCACCGCCTCGCCGAAGGCGTGCGCAAGGCGGTCGACGCCTGGGGCCTGAAGCTCTGCGCCAAGGCGCCGAAATGGCACTCCGATACGGTCAGCGCCATTCTGGTGCCGGAGGGCATCGACAGCGCCAATGTCGTCAAACGCGCATACGGGGCCTACCAGACATCCCTCGGCGGCGGCCTGAACAAGGTGGCCGGCAAGGTGTTCCGCATCGGCCATCTCGGCTGGCTGAACGAGGTGATGGTGCTGGCCTCGCTCTCGGCGGCTGAACTCACGCTGCTCGACTGCGGCGTGCGGCTGGCGCCCGGCTCCGGCGTCGGCGCCGCCATCCAGCATTTCCGTGCCTCGGCCGCCGTGCCGGTCGCCGAAGCGGCGTGAGGAACCGACGATGAGCCACACCATCAACCATCTGAAGAAGCTGCGGCTGCAGCGCAGCGAACTCGCCGTTCCCGGCTCCAGCCCGGAGATGATCGACAAGGCGGCCAACAGCGCCGCCGACTTCATCTTCCTCGACATCGAGGACGCGGTCGCCCCGCCCGACAAGGAACGCGCCCGCAAGAACATCATCCAGGCGCTGAACGACATTGACTGGCGCGCCAAGGGCAAGACCGTCTCGGTACGCATCAACGGCCTCGACACCCATTACATGTACCGCGACGTGGTCGATGTCATGGAACAGGCCGGTGACCGGCTGGACACCATCCTGGTGCCGAAGGTCGGCGTGCCGGCGGACCTCTATATGGTCGAGGCCATGGTCAACCAGATCGAGATGGCCAAGGGCTACAAGACCCGCGTCGGCCTGGAAGCGCTGATCGAGACAGCGCTCGGCATGGCCAATGTCGAGGCGATTGCCGCCACCCCCGGCCGGCTGGAAGCCATGCATTTCGGCGTCGCCGACTATGCCGCAAGCTGCAAGGCGCGCACCGTCAACATTGGCGGGCTCAACCCCGACTATCCCGGCGACCAGTGGCATTTCGCTTTGTCACGGATGACCGTCGCCTGCCGCGCCTACGGCTTGCGCGCCATTGACGGGCCGTTCGGCGACTTCTCCGATCCGGAAGGCTACATCGCCGGCGCCAGGCGCGCCGCCGCTCTCGGCATCGAAGGCAAATGGGCGATCCACCCCTCGCAGATCGCGCTTGCCAACGACGTCTTCTCGCCACCGGAAAAAGAGGTCACCCGCGCCAGGCGCATCCTCGAAGTGCTGAAGGAGGCGGAGGCGCAGGGCAAGGGAGCGGCAGCCCTCGACGGCAAGATGATCGACGCCGCGTCGGAGCGCATGGCGCGCAATGTTCTGGTGGTCAACGAAGCCATCGAACGCGCCCGCCAACCGCACGTCGCCGCGCAATAGAGCAATTCCAGGAAAAGTGTGAGCGGTTTTCCGTCCGGAATTGCGGAAAAACAAAGAGAAATACCGGGAGGACAAAATGGACATCCACGAATATCAGGCCAAGGAACTGCTCGCCCGCCACGGCGTGCACGTGCCGCGCGGCGGGCTGGCCTACAGCCCCGAGCAGGCGACCTATCGCGCACGAGAGATCGGCGGCAGCAAATGGGTCTTGAAGGCGCAGGTGCATTCCGGCGCCCGTGGCAAGGCGGGCGGCATAAAGCTCTGCGCCAATGACGAGGAGATCTCCAATGCCGCCGAGGCGATGCTCGGCCGCAAGCTGGTGACCCAGCAGACCGGTCCGCGCGGCAAGCTGATCTCGAGGCTCTATCTCGAGGAAGCCGTCGATATCGCGCAGGAGCTCTATGTCGGCTTCGTCCTCGACCGCAAGGAAGAGCGCGTCATGATCGTGGCCTCGGCCGCCGGCGGCATGGAGATCGAGGACATCGTCGAGAAGGCGCCCAATTCCATCCTGCGCACCTCCGTCGATCCCGGCGTCGGCATGCAGCGTTTTCAGGCGCGCGAAATCGCATTCGGGCTCGGCCTCGACCACAATCTGATCGGCAAGGCGACCGAAACCATCTTCAGTTGCTACCAGGTGTTTCGCGACTACGACGCCTCGATGCTGGAGATCAATCCGCTGGTGGTGACCCGCGACGGCAACCTGATCGCGCTCGACGCCAAAATGTCGTTCGACGAGAACGCGTTGTTCCGTCGGCCGGAAATTTCCGAACTGCGCGACAAGAGCCAGGAAGACCCGCGCGAAACTTTTGCAAGCGACCGCGGCCTCTCCTATGTCGGCCTCGACGGCAATATAGGCTGCATCATCAATGGCGCCGGTCTCGCCATGGCGACCATGGACATGATCAAGATCGCCGGCGGCGAACCGGCCAACTTCCTCGACATCGGTGGCGGCGCCTCGCCCGAACGGGTGGCAAAATCCTTCCGCGCGGTGCTCGGCGACAAGAATGTCGAGACCATCCTGGTCAACATCTTCGCCGGCATCAACCGCTGCGACTGGGTCGCCGAGGGCGTCATCAAGGCGATCCGCGAGGTCGGCGTCAACGTGCCGCTGGTGGTCAGGCTTTCGGGCACCAAGGCCGAGGAAGGGCGCCGCATCCTGGCCGATTCCGGCGAGGCGGTGATCGTTGCCGACACGCTGGCCGAAGCCGCCGAAAAAGCCGTCGCCGCCTGGCGCGCGGCCACCAAGAAAAAAGCAGCCTGAGGGAGGTCGATAAAATGGCAATTCTGCTCAACCGCAGCACCCGCGTCATCGTGCAAGGGTTCACCGGCAAGATCGGCAGTTTTCATGCCGACGACATGAAGCGCTACGGCACCAAGCTGGTCGGCGGCGTCACCCCCGGCAAGGGCGGCCAGAAGCATCTTGGCCTGCCCGTCTTCAACACGGTCAAGGGCGCGGTGCGCGAGACTCGCGCCGAAGCGAGCATCGTCTTCGTGCCGCCGCCCTTTGCCGCCGATTCGATCATGGAAGCGGCGGACGCCGGGATAAAACTCTGCGTCTGCATCACCGACGGCATCCCGTCGCAGGACATGATGCAGGTCAAGCGCTACATGATGCGCTACCGCTACGAAGACCGCATGCGCCTGATCGGCCCGAACTGCGCCGGCGTCATCACGCCGGGACAGGCGCTGATGGGCATCATGCCCGGAAGCATCTACCTCCCCGGCCGCGTCGGCATTGTCGGCCGCTCGGGCACGCTGGGCTACGAAGCCGCCTCGCAGATGAAGGCGCTCGGCATCGGCGTCTCGACCAGCGTCGGCATCGGCGGCGATCCGATCAACGGCTCGTCGTTCAAGGACATGCTGAAACTGTTCGAACAGGATGACGACACCGACGCCGTTGTGATGATCGGCGAGATCGGCGGTCCGCAGGAAGCCGAAGCCGCGATCTGGGCGCGCGACAATATGAGGAAGCCCCTCATCGCCTACATCGCCGGCCTGTCCGCTCCGAAAGGCCGCCGCATGGGCCACGCCGGCGCCATCATCTCGGCCTTCGGCGAGTCGGCGCAGGAGAAGGTCGAGATCCTGAAGGAAGCCGGCGTCATCATCGTGCCGACGCCGTCCTCGTTCGGCGAGGTGGTGGCCGACACGCTGTCGCGGATGAAGAAGGCGGCGTGATACCGGTCGGGCAAAGCCCGCATAGCGCAATGTGCAGTTGAGGGCTGGCGCCAGGGATCGCCAGCCCAGCAATCGGCAGGATGTCAGATGAAACCGCGTTTGATTGTTACCCGCAAATGGCCGGCCCCTGTCGAAGCGATCCTTGCCGAACGCTTCGACACGACGTTCAACACCAGCGATACGCCGTTGAGCCCGGCGGCAATGACGTCCGCCTTCGCCGACTACGACGCGATCCTGGCAACGGTCAGCGACCGCTTGCCTGACGCAGTGTTCCCCGGCAGCGCTGCCCGCACCCGGATCATCGCCAATTTCGGCGTCGGCTTCAGCCATATCGATGTCGCGGCCGCCCGCAACCGCTCTATCGTGGTGACCAACACGCCGGGCGTGCTGACCGATTGCACCGCCGACCTGGCGCTGAGCCTGATATTGGCTGTCGCGCGCCGGACCGGTGAAGGCGAGCGCCAGCTGCGGGCCGGAGAATGGCGCGGCTGGTCGCCGACGCACATGGCCGGCGCGAAAGTGTCGGGCAAAACCCTTGGCATTGTCGGCATGGGCCGCATCGGCAAGGCAACGGCCAGGCGTGCCCATTTCGGCTTCGGCATGAAGATCGTGTTCTTCAATCGCTCAACTGTCGACGATGAGGAGACGCGCGCCATGGGCGCGGTGCAGATGCAGACTATGGAAGGGCTGCTCACGGCATCCGACTTCGTGTCGCTGCACTGTCCAGGCGGTGCGGAAAATCGCCATCTCATCGATGCCCGCAGCCTGTGGCTGATGAAACCTAGCGCGTTCCTGATCAACACGGCGCGCGGCGATGTCGTCGACCAGGATGCCCTGATCGGCGCGCTGGAAAGGCGCGAGATCGCTGGAGCCGGCCTTGATGTCTTCGACGGCGAGCCGGCCGTTCCGGAAGCGCTCAAGCGGTTGGAGAACGTCGTGCTCTTGCCGCATCTCGGCAGCGCGACCGAGGAAACGCGCGTGGCGATGGGTATGAAGGTGGTGGAGAACCTGACCGCCTTCTTCGAGGGTCGCCCGGTCCCCAACCGGGTTGCTTGAAAGCCTTAGCAATTCCAGGAAAAGTGTGAGCGGTTTTCCTTCCGGAATTGCGAAAAACAAAGAGATAGAGCGGTTCGCCGTTTCCGTGAAACGGTGAACCGCTCTCGCAGCCCTCGGCCCAAGGAGGAAAGCGGTTGGAACAGAGCAAACCCATCAAGTTTCGCGAAGACGAGCGCAGCCTGCTGTTGCGGCTGCTGCTTCAGGTCGCCAGCGCGCGTGAGCCCGAGATCGCCGCCGTTCTGAGCGGGCGGAGATCACTTGTCTCCCTTGCTCCGGAGCAGCGCATCCCGGCGTTGCAGGCGAGCGGCGTATGGTTCCAGTTGTTGGCGATTGCCGACGAGTTGCTGGCCATGCGCACGCGCCGCGAACTCGAACAGGGCGCGGGCGCCGACGACGTGCCGGGCTCCTTCGCCAGCGTGATCGCGCAGATGGCGGCGAACGGGCGCTCGGCAGCGGACGTGCAGGCCGCGCTCAATGAACTCTGCGTCGGCCCGACCATGACCGCGCACCCAACGGAGGCCAAACGCGTCACGGTTCTCGAGATCCACCGCCGCATCTACCGCAAGCTGACCGAGCTCGACCAGCCGCGCTGGGCGCCGCGCGAACGCGAGCTGTTGGTCGCCGATCTTGAAAGCGAGATCGAGCTTCTGTGGATGACGGGCGAGCTCAGGCTGGAGCGCCCAACGGTCGAACGCGAAATCGCCTGGGGCCTGCATTTCTTCCGTGAAGTCATTTTCGAGGCGACGCCGCAGCTCTACGGCAAGCTGCAGGACGCCTTCCAGCGTCACTATCCCGGAGAGCGGGTGAAAATTCCTGCCTTCATGCGCTACGCCTCTTGGATCGGCGGCGACCGCGACGGCAATCCGAACGTCACCGCCGCCATGACCGCCGGTGCCCTGGCCGAATACCGCAACACCGCCATTGGCTGGTACCTGACGCAGGTACAGCGGCTGGTGACGGTGCTCAGCGCCAGTTCGAACGTCGTCGAGCTGCCGGCCAGCTTTGCGCCGATTCTGCAAAGGGCACTCGACAAAAGCGGACAGGGGCACGACATCGCCGCCCGCAACCCTGACGAGCCGCTTCGCCAGTTCGCTTCGGCCTTGTTGGCCAGACTCGTGGCCACACGCGACGGCGGAGCCGCCGCCTACCCCTCCGCGGAGGCGTTTGGTGCTGATCTCCGCGGTCTGGCTTCTGTCCTCGAAGCGATCGGAGGGCGCGCGGTAGCCCGACGTTTCGTCCAGCCGCTGCTCTGGCAGGTCGCAAGCTTCGGCTTCCGTACGGTCTCGCTCGACATCAGGCAGAACTCGACTGTCGTCAATCGGGTGCTGGCCGAGATCTTTGCGCTGGCAGACCCGGTTGCATCAGGCACGCCGCAATGGTCGGCGCGCATCCGCGCGGCCCTTGGCCAAAGCGCGGGGTTGCAGATCGACGCGGACCGGCTGTCGCCCGAGGCAAGGGAACTGCTTTCGACATTCTCTGTCATTGCGAACCAGATCGCCGCCGCCGATAGCGATGCGGTGTGCTGTTTCATCCTCAGCATGACGCGCTCGGCTGACGATCTGCTCGCGGTCTATCTCTTGGCGCAATATTGCGGGCTTTCGACCGCGCCCGGTGGCGACGGCACGATCAGACTGCGGATCGTGCCCTTGTTCGAGACCATCGCCGACCTGCAGGCAGCCCCCGGCATCCTGAACGCATTGCTCGACATTGCCCTGGTGCGGCGCACGGTGCGGGATTTCGGCGCGCGCCAGGAAATCATGCTCGGCTATTCGGATTCCAACAAGGACGGCGGTTTCCTCGCCTCCAATTGGGAACTGGCCAAGGCGCAAAAGCGGCTCGCTGCCGTCGGCCGCAAGCACAAGGTCAGGATCAGTTTCTTTCACGGCCGTGGCGGCTCTGTCAGCCGTGGCGGCGCGCCGACCGGCCGGGCGATCGCGGCGCAGCCGGCAGGTACTGTCACTGGGTCCATGCGAGTAACCGAACAGGGCGAGGTCGTGTCGTCGAAATTCGCCAATCGCGGCACCGGCCTCAACCAGCTCGAAATCCTCGCCGCCGCCGTGCTGGCTCACAGTGCCGTATCGCCGGGCGACGCCGAAACCAGGCAGACACCCGAGTTCGACGAAGCGCTGGAAGCGCTGGCCGGCATGTCGCAGGCCTCCTATGCCAGACTGATGGCGGAGCCTGGATTCCTCGATTATTTCAACCAGGCGAGCCCGGTGGCGGAACTGGGATTGCTGAAAATGGGCTCGCGGCCGGAGCGCCGTTTCGGCGCCAACGGCATTGCCGACCTGCGCGCCATTCCATGGGTATTCGCCTGGAGCCAGAACCGCCATCTGCTGACCGGCTGGTATGGCATCGGCAGCGCGCTGAGTTCCTTCGTCACGGTGCGTGGCGATGCCGGGCGAGACCTTCTGGCGCGCATGTTCGAACAGTCGCGCTTCTTCCGCCTGATCGTCGACGAGGCGGAGAAGACGCTCTACCAGTCCGACATGGAGATTGCCCGGCTCTATGCCGGCCTGGTGTCCGACAGCGATGCGTCCCACCGGATCTACACCCGTATTCTCACGGAATACGAGTTGACGCGGGGCCTGATCCGCGCCCTTACCGGGGGTGACCTCTCCGTGCGCTTTCCGATGTTCAAGCGGCGTTTCGACAGTCTACGGCGTCAGATGGACGACATTCACCGGCTGCAGGTCGATTTGCTGCGTGAAGTCAGAGCAGGCACGGCGGATCAAAAGCGGTCGACCGACGCCTTGCTTGTCTCAATCAACTGCATCTCGGCTGGCCTTGGGTGGACGGGATAGGCATCCCAACGCCTCCGTCAGTTCCTCACATACGACCGCGCGCGCCTTCCGGGTCATAGGGAGAGTCGGCGATTACCCGTGCCGGGCGCCGCTCGCCGAGAATTGAAACCTCCAGCGCTGTCCCTGGCGTGCCGAGCTCGAGCGGCAGCAGCGCCAATGCTATGTCGTGGCCAAGCGTGTAGGAATAGCCCGCTGACGTAACGCGGCCGACAAGGCTGCCGTCGCGATAGACGCCCTCATAGGCAAAGGCGCTCGCCCCGTCCGCATCGATGGACAGCGTCACGATCCGGCGTGCCAGGCCCTGCTTTTGCTTCGCGGCCAGAGCGGCGCGGCCAATGAAGTCTCCCTTGTCGAGCCTCACGAAGCGGTCGAGACCGCTCTCCCAGGCCGACAGTTCGAGGTTCATGTCGCGGTACATCGCGCGAAAAGACTTGTCGAGACGCAGCGATTCCAGCGCCTGCAGCCCGACCAGCCTGAGCCCGTGCGCCTCACCTGATGCCAGAAGCGCGTCCAGCAAATGCCGCTGGTAGCAGAGCGGATGATAGAGCTCCCAGCCGAGTTCGCCCGAATAGTTGACGCGCATCAGCCGCACGTCGCTGGCTAGGTCGACAGTCGCCGACTGCACGCTGAACCAGGGGAAAGCCTCGTTCGACAGATCGATCTCGGCCAGCGGCTGCAGAACGCCGCGCGCCTTGGGCCCGACCACGGTGAAGCTGCCGCGATCGTTGGTGACGTTGCGCAGTTGCACACTACCGTCCTTCGGCAACAGCCGGTTCAGGTCGTCGTAGTTCCAGCGTTCGGCGCGCGGCGTCGAGACGAGGTAGAACAGGTCGCTCCGTAGCCGCGCCACGACATACTCGGCCTGCACACCACCGGCCGGCGTGAGATGGTGGGCGAGCGCGATGCGACCGAGACGCGGCAAACGATTGGCGAGGATCCCGTCGAGCCAGCGCTCGGCACCCGGGCCGCTGACCTCGAACTTCGTCATCGGCGTCATTTCGACCAGGCCGACGGCCTGCCGGACCGCCTGGACCTCCTCGCCGACATAGGTGCCCTTGTCGGTCCAGCGCCAGCTGTATGAATTGCGTGCCTCGACGCCCGAAGGCGCGAACCAGCTTGGCATTTCCCAGCCGTTCAGAACATCCCACACAGCACCGAGCTGACTCAGGCGCTCGTAGGACGGAGCTGTTTTCTGCGGTCGTGCCGCCGGCATGTCCTGGTCCGGATAGTGCTGTGTTGCATGGGTGCCCCAGGCTTCCCGAACCTTCTCCCGGGTCCAGTTCTTGTTGGCATGGTCGCCAAAGCGCCGCGGATCCAGTTCCGCCGTGTCGATGCTGTTGCCGCCTTCGACAATCCGCTCCGAGAGATAGTGGCCGATCGCTCCGCCCCACAGGATGCCGCCCGGCACGCCTTCGGCGAGCCAGACATTCTGAAGCCCCCAGGCCGGCCCCATCAACGGCAGCTCATCGGCCGTCATCTGGAAAGGCCCGCGTACATTTCTCTTGATGCCGGCGCGCCCGAGCGCGGGCACGAGTTCCGTCGCCCGTTCCCAGTTCCAGGAAACGGCGTCGAAATCCTCATCGAGCAGGTCGGCGCCGAACCATTCCGGCACGCCGTTCTCGGCGAACAGCTTGAGCTGTTCGGTGCGCTCATAGGGGCCGAACAGCAGCCCGTCCCCCTCTTCACGCAGGTAGCCCTCGTAACCCTCGTCCCTCAGGATCGGCATTTCCGGAAGACCCTGCCGCTTGCGTTCCACGACTTCGGGCACCGCGTCGGTGATCCAGTACTGGTGCACGATCGGAATTGCCGGAATGTCGAGGCCCAACATGGCGCCGGTCTGGCGCGCATAATTGCCGGTGGCGAGGATTACGTGTTCGCAGATCATGTCGCCGCGGGAGGTTCTGACCTTCCACTCGCCGCCCGGCATCCGCTCGAACCCCGTCACTTCGGTGCCAAGATGGATCTTCGCGCCGAGGTCACGTGCACCCTTGGCCATGGCCTGGGTCACGTCAGCGGGCGCGATGTGACCGTCATCGGGATGATAGAGCGCGCCCAGCATGCCGCTGTTGTTGAGCAGCGGCCAGATTTCTCGCGCCTCGGCAGGCGATACGATCCGCGCCCTTATGCCCTGGACTTCGGCGACGTCGATATAGCTGCGGTATTCGTCGAGCCTGTCGCGCGTGTTGGCGATTCGCAACTGGCCGCATTTGTGCCAGCCGACCTTCTGACCGGTTTCAGCTTCGAGGCTCTCGTAGATCTCAATGGATTTGGCGATCATCCGGCCGACGTTGAGACTGCGGGCGTAGGAGGGTATCAGCCCCGCCGCATGCCATGTCGAACCGGCAGTGAGCTGCGTCCGCTCGAGCAACGCGACATCGCTCCAGCCGCGCTTCGCCAAGCCGTAAAGAATACCTGCGCCGACACAGCCGCCACCGACGACCACCGCACGAAAATTGCCCAACATACGCGATGCCCCTGGATGAAGTTGTCATGGGCACTATAGGTAAGCGCGACGCCGTCGGTCACGCCATTTGCGACGCCGACGTGGCGGTTGGCGGTCGGTCCGACCGCCCGTGTGACAGCGCTTACGGATCGGTTGAATCTTGGATTTGAAGGCCGATTTCTGCCACAGTCGCGATCACGTCGAACGCCACAGAGGCGATCGGTTCCAGTTCTTTGGCGGGCCGTTTCAGAGCTTGTGCAAGCGCTGCCACGACAGCTCGAAACAGTCGGAAGAGATCAACGGCTATTCCTTTGACTTTGGCGCCGACAGCCTTCCGCTGGACGCCAGGCATCCGTTTAATCGAGGTGAATGACCGACTATGGGCAAAACTCGAATCGGCCAAGCTGCTCGGGACGTTGCTCAGCCTAGGTTTTTCTTAGGGGTGTAGAAATTTACCTTCACAATGGCGATGAACATATCTGAAAGGACACTTTCGTAAGAAGATAGATTCTGCCTCATGAACTTGCGCAGTAGGATGTAGCCCGAGGACGGTGTGTATATTACGCTGTGCTCAACCGTTTCCTTTGTGCCGTCCTCGTACTTGACTTCGGCAAATGACTCCTGGCGATCGAGTCCGATTGGAAGCTCGCTATCCATCATCCTCGACCGCCGGGTATCGAAGGCAATTTTAGGGGTCTTCTTCGGGATCACCACTGGGATTTGCACTTTTGATGTCAGTCCCTTCATCGAAACCAGCCAGCCCTCGGCGGGTGCCTGAATGACTTGACGATGTATCACCTCGTCCCGATACGATCTTAGTTGGCCGAGCCAAGCGCGATGCGCCGCCACCACGTCCAAAACGCCCCCCGTCTGCTTCTTGAGGACCATTTTCTCAAGGTCGTGCATTGAGTGAGCGGTCACCCCCGGTAAAGTTCGCGCGGCCGCAGTAGCTAAGAAATCCAATCCCGACCTAACGGCGGCCAAGAACGCTGAGAGTTCGTGAATGTAGCCCGCTGAAGACCTGATCGTGGATGCCCACTTGCTCACGATTTTTGGACTAGAGGGGGCCTTTGCTATCACCTCTTGCATCTGCTTCTTCGAGACCCCGCTCGAATTTTCAAGCATCGCTTCTATGTTGGAGAGATGATGTCGCGCGGCTTGCGCCTTGCGCACGGCAAACATTAGCAGAGTTTCGAAGTACTCCTTGTCGCTCGGTTTTTTAAATATCGGATAATTTCCAATTGGAGCCGAATCAAGGGCCTTGAACAACGCTTCGAGCGCCGCAGAATACCCAACCGAGTCAGTATTTTTCCCCATATCGGTCTAACCCTTCTCCGGCGTTCTGCGCAATTTGGGTTTGACCCTAGACGATCCGGAAGGCGTTCTTGAAATCTTCGTGCAGACACGCTTCGGCGGATAGAGGCAGGTGGCGCGCAATGCGCCGACGGTGTGACGATGGCGCGCAGAGCACGCGTCATCGTAGAGGAACTCCTCATCAGGACAAGCGTCAATCCAGCCGATGAAAGCCGTGGCGGCTTCCCGCCCATGCGCGGCCGCAAGGCCGACGGCGATATGAGAGGGCGCTTTTCTGCACCAACTGCGATCGAGGCGGTCCCGTCAGGCTGGCGATCCACAAGCTGCCGCGGAATTGAAGCTACTCCTACTCGCGGGCTGCCGTCTTAAAAGCGGGCCAGCGGATTACCTTGTGCGGGAGTGCGGTGAAACTCCTCAGGATGTTTGGTCATTTCCGCCCATACGTGGTCGGGCACCACATGCGGCCAGGCGATGACGCTGTGACTACCTGATCCCGACAAAACCAACCCTTTTTGAAGGAGCCCTACAAACCGCCCTTCGCCATACGGATAAGCAAAGGCTTGCTGATTCGAACTCAGGAGATACGACATGATGGCGTGTTCGTGTTCGGGGAGATCATGCAACCAAGCAAGCTGCGTCTTGCGCTGCTTCCTTGTCCGGAACCATCTCACCATCCACCGCAATCCGCGTCCGATCGATTGTAGTATTGACACTATGCATATGCCGGCCGCGAACACCGCGACCGCAAAGATGATCGTGAGTATCCACTCGGGGATGCCCGTCGCGTATCGGACGCCGTAGGCATTACCTGCCAGAAGAGCCGCGCAACCTATCAGCGCGGTCAGGGCGACCGGCCAAGCAACCCCAAGCGCCTCCATGAACTCCTTTAGGCTAGGCATCGAGGTCACCTCAAAAGGGCGCTATACGTCAAGATTGCCGCAAAACCGCCCCACGCGATCATATTGAGCACCAAAATGCTCCAGCCAATAATGCGCTTTCTGATGTACGGAGGAAACGGAAACCGCAGGCTTGTCGAATCAAGCTCGTCAGCCGACATACGGTAGCGTGTCTTCATTCCCCAATGATTATCCGAGTAGTCAGCTAGCGACCAAAAGTGCACGACTCGCTCATGGCTTGGAGCTATATCTCCTACCGGCAGTGCCTTGCCCTTCTCGAGTGGCCACAATTCCAGGCTGTCATCTATCTGGTACAATGCGTGTAGATCATCCGCCATTACGCTGACGTTGGTCAGCTTCTTCTTGCTGATGTTTCGCAATCGTAGCGACGTGTATCCTTTGATACCGCCAAAACTGACTAGCTGGTGATACTCTGCTTTGCCCTCTTCCGTGTCGTATGGGAGGGCTTTTATGTGATCGGCGACGATTTTTGCGATAAGCTGACTTGTCTTCGCTGGAGAAATCCTGACTTCCGCTCGCAGCCGCATACGAGAATCAAAAAAGAACTTCTTTACGAGCGGCACGATCGCAATTGGCGACAGCAGAGCCAACACTGCAAAAATAATCTGAATATTGCTCATTCATACCCCCAAGCATTTCCACCATTGCGCGAGCCCCGACGCGCGGACAAGGCCGCAGCCTAGGTTTTGTTTGGGGTTATGCCTCTTCCATTTTGAAGAGGATTCCTACGAGACTCGTCGTCTTGGTATTTGTATGTCTCGCCCCATATTCTTATCCTGCGTCAAGCCACTGAAAGCAACAGAAGCAGGGTCAAAACAGGTTCGCCAGCATGCGAATTCCATTTCGCTTTCGGGCTAGTTTATGCTGTGAACTAAACACGGGGATACCAATAAGCCGAAGCCGTGGTCTGGTCGCGCGACAAATGCGCAAACATCTAATCGCCTACATCGCCGGGCTTTCCGCGCCAAAAGGCAGACGCATGGGCCAAGCCGGCTCCATCATCTCGGCTTTTGGCGATTCGGCGCAGGAAAAGGTCGAAAATTCTCAAAGGAGCTGACATCGTCATCGTGCCGACGCCGTCCTCGTTTGGTGAGGTGATTGCCGATACGGTGCCGCGGAAAGCGGCGTCCCGAACCGGTAGCATCGCATAGCGGCCGCGTGGTCCAATATGACGCGCCGCCGTTTCGATATCCAAGGTTTGTTTGATTTGGCGATCAACGACCACGTTCAGGTCGAGAAGCCGACTTGTGACGCTGGCTTCTTAGTGCGAAGTTGGACTTGGGGAATTGGGAGGGCAGACTTCATGGCGGATCATGGTATTGACGCCGGTAAGATCACGAAACCGCTGCAACTTCTGGCGGTTTGGCTGATCGGTCTAGTACTGATCAACGGATCATTCCTAGCAGCCGCCAGGCTAATTACAGAACCGCACTGGGCTCCGAGCCTTCTCGTAATCGCGGCAGTAGCAAACGTTCCTATATTTCTTTCTTGTTTATTTCTTTTGCAGACGCGCTTCCGACCAGAAATGCAAGAAGATCATTATTATTCAAGATACCTTCAACGCAGATTCTCAGCTACAACAGGGCAAACCGAGGTTATCGAAGTCAGAGGCACAAGCGAACATCAAATATCTCACAACAATCCTTCAGAAGAAACCAACAAACTTCCAACGTCAGCCCAAATCGAATTAATTTCAGTAAATCAGATTTGGCTCAATGAGCTTTTACCAAATTTCAAAGAGATAGAGAATGACCTACATAAAATAGGAATTTTCTCCAACCATAAATTCGGCACTGGCGCAGAAAACCCAGAGACGCCAAATCCATTTATAATTACTATAACAGAAAATGCAGATTGGGATATGGTCCAAGACGTCGTCAGGGTCTGCGCAAATTATGGACTTCAAACTTTACGAATAACACGGCAACAATACTCAGAGGGTCGTATTTACATCGGTTCGTTTTCGTATCGCCAATATCCAGTTACGGACGCACTCCCGAATAGTTCTTTGATTAACCGCATTTCCGAACGCCGCTCAACAAAGACCGAGATTGAGACTCAAGTGCAACACGAACCCGCGCATTGGCCAAAGACTTAGGGACTGCCTTGCAGCCAAGTCATCCTCCATTGGAGGAAGCTGTGTCACATGCGTGAATGTCGCAAGAAACTTTATCGGTGCGGTCGAGAAGACTCGAACTTCGATGGGGTTGCCCCACAGCGACCTCAATGCTGCGCGTCTACCAATTCCGCTACGACACCGTCGTGTGGCCGATACGCTCGCGGAGGTGAAGAAGGCCGCCTGAACAGCGGCCCTCGAGTTCGGCCAAACCTCAGGCGGCCTTGTCGGTCGCGGGCTTCGCGACCTTGGTGCGGGTGGCGCTGCGGCGGCCGTCGACGCTGACCGGAACGTCGCCGTCGACCGTGGCGCGACGCACCACCCGGTGCTGATCGCCATAGTCGTTGACCGCGTAGTGCTGCGTGGCCCGGTTATCCCAGATCGCCACATCGCCGGCTTTCCAGCGCCAGCGGACTGTGTTCTCCGGCGCGGTGACATAGGACTGGAACACCTCGTAGAGCCGCGCTGAATCGCTTTTGGAAAGACCGACCAGCCGTTGCACGAAATTGCCGAGCAGCAGCGAGCGCTCGCCTGTTTCGGGATGGACGCGGACAACGGGATGCTCGGTCTCATAGACCGTCGAGGTGAAGACCTCCTCGAAGTGCTTCCTTTCCGCGGCGCTCGCACGCGGCCGCACGGCGGCATAATCGTAGGCGTTGCTGTGAACTGCCCAGAGATTGTCCGCGAGCAGCTTCAACGGTGCGGGCAGGTCCTGGTAGGCCGCGGCGGTGTTCGACCAGATGGTGTCGCCGCCGGCCGGCGGTATGACGACGCCGCGAAGAACGGAGAATTTCGGATAGGCGTCAACGAAGGTGACGTCGGTGTGCCACTGATCGGCGCGACCGCCGCCACGGCTCGAATCGAGCTCGAGAATGGACGCCGTTCCCTTGACGGGACCCTGGGTCGGATGCGGAACGAGGTCGCCGAGACGATGCGCGAAGCGCTCCTGCTCGGCATCGTCGAGATGCGCCTGATCGCGGAAGAAGACAACCTTGTGCCGCAACAGGATCTGGTTGATCGCCGCGACCGTCTGCTGCGGCAGGTCGCCGGAAAGCCGTATGTTCCTGATCTCTGCGCCGACTCGTCCCGTAAGCGGGACAATATCGGCTTCCGGGATGGTCTGCTCTACGGGTGCAAGTTTGGGCATGGGAACCTCTGTCCTCTGGAACCGCGGGCTGCTGGCAATGCTCCGCCGTTACCGGCCGCACAGCGATCGGCGGAGCAACTCCCCTCGAGGGAGCTAACTTGCTGATTCCGAAAGCGCTGCTCGCAACTCAGGAGACGAAGGCCGCCAAGGCTTAGCGAACAGTACCGAGATCCCATTCAAATCGTAATTCTACAAAATCCATAGAAAAAGTCTTTCAAAGTTCGGCGGCTCGGGGAAAAATGACTTCTGCCCGAGCTCGTTCTCCGAGCTGGCGGCGGCGTGGAGCGCGCAGGCAATGGCGGATCCAGACTGTGCCGAGTTTGCTGGGGAGGACGATGGGGAAGCGTCCCAACGGGGCAGGAAGCCGTTTCCCGGGCAAATGAGCCGCGCTGATGGCGATGCATCCACCATCGGGACCTAGCAGTGCCCGACGGCTGCCGCAGGCAGCAGGACGTCGCAACCTGATCTCATTTGGATTTAGGCGATCCCGATCGCGAAGGATCGGATGTTGGTGCGGTCGAGAAGACTCGAACTTCCACGGGTTGCCCCACAGCGACCTCAACGCTGCGCGTCTACCAATTCCGCCACGACCGCCCGTGGTAGGAGCCGGAACGAACCGGCTCGCGGCGTGTAGCAAATCGTTTCCGGCGAAACAAGGGCGCGGTACGCAATAATCGCCGGGAATTGGCATAACGGTCGGGAAGGCCAAAATGCGGGGCGAACTGGACGTTTCAGCTGGGTACCGCCATATGAAGGGCAAATGCATTCCGCCCCAGGCCAGAAGCGGTTTTGGAAGCCGGCGTGCATTAAGCGAAAAACGAAAAGCCATGACAGAACGCAGCCAGATCGCCACGTCGTTCCTGCCCTTGCCCGGCTCAGCACCGGTCGAATGGCGCATCGAGCCGGGCTTGACCGGCTACACCGATGCGCTGGCCCTGATGGAAGCGCGTGCCGAGGCGATCCGCACCGGTGCCGCCGCCGAACTGGTCTGGCTGGTCGAGCACCCGCCGCTTTACACCGCCGGCACCAGCGCCCGCATCGAGGACCTGATCGACCCCGACCGTTTCCCGGTCTTCGCGGCCGGACGCGGCGGCGAATACACCTATCACGGGCCGGGACAGCGGGTCGCCTACGTCATGCTCGACCTGAAGCGCCGGCGCGAGGACGTGCGAGCCTTCGTCGCCGCGCTGGAACAATGGATCATCGGCACGCTCGCCGCCTTCAACGTGCGCGGCGAACGCCGCGAGGACCGCGTCGGCGTCTGGGTGGTGCGGCCCGATCGCCCTGCCCTGCCCGACGGCTCGCCGGCCGAGGACAAGATCGCGGCCATCGGCATCCGCCTGCGGCGCTGGGTGAGCTTTCACGGCATCGCCGTCAATGTCGAGCCGGATCTCAGCCATTTCAGCGGCATCGTACCCTGCGGTGTGCCGGACCACGGCGTCACCAGCCTCGTCGATCTCGGCCTGCCCGTGACCATGGCCGATTTCGACCTGGCGCTGAAATCCGCATTCGAGGATGTCTTTGGCGCAGCCGAGGCTATTTCTGCCGAACCAGCGCGCAAGGCCGGCTGAAACCGCTCGATCAAACGCTCAGAGAAGCTTTGCCGAGGCCCACAGCAGGCCGTAACCATGAATGGCGAAGACGGCCAATAGCGCGCCAGCCATGGCGAAACGGTCGAAGGTGCGGATCGGCTTCAGCTCGTGGCGCGGCTTTACTCCGCTGCCCACGGTCAGCAGGCTGAGGATGGCAAAGACCGCGCCTGCCACCAGCAGAAAGCCTTGGGAAAAGCCAGCGAACCAGCCCACCGCCAGCAAGGCAGAAAGCAAAGAAAACGAAGCCAGCGCCAGCGCGATCGGCCCCGGGCAGATCTGGCGCAGCACCTGGCCGCCGTCGAATTTCCACACCGGCACAAGATTGGCGATGTTGAACAGCGCGGCAAAGCCGGCGAGCGTCGCCAGAAGGGCGGCGGCCAGCCGATGCCCCTCGCTGGACGCGAAGCCGCTGGCGACGATCAGCAGCGGCACCAGGAAAGCGGAAAAGCCGGCGCCCATCAGCGCCACGAAAGCGACCTCGAACCGGCTGTCATAAGGCCGCCCGCCAATCGCGATACCACCGAGCAGCGGGATGAAGATCATCCGCGCCTTGCGGTGACCGGTCAGCCGGAAGGCTGCCATATGGCCGAGCTCGTGCAGGGCGACGACCGAGGTCAGGATCGCGGCCAGCGCAAAGCCACCGAGATTGAGCCCGAAGAACGGCCACAGGATGAAGGCCGACAGAACGGCAAAGCCGACTTGGCTCAGCGGATGCTCGAACCAGCCGCCCTTGCGATATTCTCCGGTCCTCGCCCAGTGCTGCAGCTTGCCGAGTTCGCGGCGCATGGCGAAGTAGCGGAACACCAGAAAGGCGACGCCGCGATAGCGATCGGTCTGGCTGAGCGTCACCCGCGTGCCCGCGCCTTCCGAGACGAGTTCGATGGTCTCGTAAAAATCCTTCCAGAACGAAGCGTCGAGCGCGGTATCCTCAATGACGCGCATCGAAAACCGACTGCCTTCGACGACGTCTTCGAAGCGCGACCTGCGCTCGATCGGTTGGCCGTCGCGGCCTTCCCAGGACATCATGATGCGGGTCGTACCCTGCCCGTCCATCGGCTCTGCCGACAGGATCTCGCCTGACCAGCCGGCATCGCTGCCGAGCGGCCACAGCGCCTGCCAGAGGCGCTGCCGGTCCATGGCAACCACGCGGCTGAGCCTCACCGTGCGCAAACCGAGCGGCGCGGTTATCAGCAAGAAAATCAGTCCGAGATTGCCGGCCACGAGAAGGGCCGTGATGATCGGCGACACTTGGGCGTTTGCTCCCTGTCTTGACAGGGCACCCTAGCGTCATGGCGGCAAGAAAGGCTTAACAACACAACGCCCTCCTGCCCGCCTCAAAACACTGCGGCGAACCGCAGACTGATCACATGGCGCCGATCCAGACGGCCATGGAAACCAGAAACGCACTCATGCACACCAACGAAACGACGTCCTGAACAAGATCGCTCATAACTCTCTCCTGTTGTTGCTATGTTCGTATTTTGTTCTAATTTTGTTCGAATGTCAACGATCGGAGAGCGGCATGCAGACGAATCCTGACAGCCGGTTTGGGCAGGGTTAAGAAAGCGTTGATGGGATGAGGGGCAGGATCGTGCGGTGGAAGATATCCACTGCTTCAGGTGGCGAATTGTTGGCGAACGTAGGCGCCGCCCCTCACCTGCCTGCCGGCATCCTCTCCCCGTATAGTGACGGGGAGAGGGGTCGCTCTCATCGACGATTTCGCCAATCGCCGGCGTTGCAGGATTAAGCGCCGAGGGGCGCGGCAGGCCCCTTTCTCCCCGTCACTATACGGGGAGAAATGTCCGGCAGGACAATGAGGGGCGGTGCTGCCTTCGGCGATCTTGCTTGCCCTGAAGAACCTCGCCAAGGACAGCATGGGCCAACATCCGCAGACCGGCCGAGTATCGCCATGCCCTAAAGCGGGACGACCTTACCCTCGTGCAGCGTCACCCGCCGGTCCATGCGCGAGGCGAGCTCGTGATTGTGGGTGGCAATCAGCGCGGCAAGGCCGGACTGCCTGACCAGCGCGCCCAGCGCCTCGAAGACATAGGACGCGGTGACCGGGTCGAGATTGCCGGTCGGCTCGTCGGCGAGCAGCAGCAAGGGCGCATTGGCGACCGCGCGCGCAATGGCGACGCGCTGCTGCTCGCCGCCCGACAATTCGGACGGCCGGTGCGACGCGCGCTTGCCGATCTGCATGTAGTCGAGCAGCTGTGCGGCGCGCTCCGAGGCTTCCTTGCGGGACAGCCCCTTGATCAGCTGCGGCATCATGATGTTTTCGAGCGCCGAAAACTCCGGCAGCAAATGATGAAACTGATAGACGAAGCCGACATCGTTGCGGCGGATCGCCGTGCGCTCATCGTCGGAGAGCCGTCCGCAGGCGCGACCGGCCAGAATGACGTCGCCGGCGTCGGGGCGCTCGAGCAGGCCCGCAGTGTGCAAGAGCGTCGACTTGCCGGTGCCAGACGGCGCCACCAGCGCCACCATCTCGCCGCGCTTCAGCGAAAAGTCGGCGCCGTTCAAAATGGTGAGCTTGCGCGGCCCCTGGACATAGTGCCGCTCGACGCTCTTCAGCTCGATAATGATGTCGGACTTCATTCGTATCTCAAGGCCTCGACCGGATCGAGACGGGCAGCCCGCCATGCCGGAAACACGGTGGCCAGGAAGGACAGGCCGAGCGCCATCAGGATGACATAGGTGGTCTCGCGCGGGTCCATCTTGGCCGGCAGTTGGCTGAGGAAGTAGAGTTCCGGATTGAACAGCACCTTGCCGGTCATCCAGGAGAAGAACTGGCGGATGGACTCGATGTTGGTGCAGATGAGCACCCCGAGCAGCACGCCGGCGATGGTGCCGGTGACACCGATCGCCGCGCCCGTCATCAGGAAGATGCGCAGGATGGCGGCGCGCGAGGCGCCCATCGTGCGCAGGATGGCGATGTCGTGGCCCTTGTCCTTCACCAGCATGATCAGGCCGGAGATGATGTTGAGCGCCGCCACCAGCACGATCAGCGTCAGGATCATGAACATGACATTGCGCTCGACCTGCAACGCCGAGAAGAACGTCTCGTTGCGCTGGCGCCAGTCGACCATATCGATCGGCCGCTGCGCCGCCGCATCGACCAGCGGTTTCAGCGCGTCCACATCGTCGGGATTGTCGACATAGATCTCGATCGTCTGCGCCCTGCCGTCCATGTTGAAATAGAGCTGCGCTTCGGAAAACGGCATGTAGACGATGGAACTGTCATACTCCGACATGCCGACTTCGAAGATCGCCGCCACCTTGTAGCCCTTCAGCCGCGGCGTCGTGCCCATCGGCGTCACATCGCCTTCCGGCGAGATCAGCGTGATGGTGTCACCGAGCACGAGGCCGAGATTTTCGGCCATGCGCTTGCCGATGGCGACGCCCTCGCCCGAGTCGAAATCGGCGAGCGAACCCTGCTTGACGTTGTTGGCGACGATGGCGATCTTGCCGAGGTCCTCGGCGCGTATGCCGCGCACCAGCGCGCCCATGCCGCCGCCGACATTGCCTTGCGCCAGCACCTGGCCGTCGATCAGCGGAATGGCATATTTGACGCCGGCCACGCCGTTGATGCGGGCGGCGACCTGCGCATAGTCCTCAAGCGGCGAATCCAGCGGCTGCACGATCAGATGACCGTTGACGCCGAGAATGCGGGTCAGAAGCTCGGCCCTGAAGCCGTTCATCACCGCCATGACGACGATCAGCGTGGCGACGCCGAGCATGATACCGAGGAAGGAGATCGAGGCGATGACCGAGATCACCGTCTCCTTGCGGCGCGACCGCAAATAGCGCCAGGCGACCATGCGTTCGAACATGGAAAACGGGCCAGCGACCGGGGATTTGACGACCGGCGACTTGGCGACCGAAGGCTTCGTTGCCGCGGCTTCGCTCATGCGGTGACACCAAAGCGTTTCTTGGCCTCCGCGACCGGCAGCGTCTCGCGCTCGCCGGTCCGGCGGTTCTTGATCTCGATCTCGCCGGCGGCGACGCCGCGCGGGCCGACGATCACCTGCCAGGGCAGGCCGATCAGATCGGCGGTGGCAAACTTGCCGCCCGGCCGCTGGTCGGTGTCGTCGTAAAGCACATCCTTGCCGGCGCCGGCGAAGGCGGCATAGAGCTCGTCGCAGACGCTGTCGCAGTCGGCGTCGCCCACCTTCATGTTGATCAGGCCGATGTCGAACGGCGCCACCGCTTCCGGCCAGATGATGCCGTTATCGTCATGGCTGGCCTCGATGATCGCCGCCACCAGGCGCGACGGCCCGATGCCGTAGGAGCCGCCGGAGACGAAATGATCCTTGCCGTCGGGCCCGGTCACCTTGGCGCCCATGGGCTTGGAATACTTGTCGCCGAAATGGAAGATATGGCCGACCTCGATGCCGCGCGCCGAGACCCGGTCCGCTTCGCCGAGCTTGTCCCAAGCCGCTTCGTCATGCATCTCGTCGGTGGCGGCGTAGGGCGTCGTCCACGTCTTGACGATGTCGGCGATCTCGCCGTCATTGGCAAAGTCGGTGTTTTCGCCCGGCACCTGGAGCGACAGATACTCGCGGTCGCAATAGACCTGGCTCTCGCCGGTGTCGGCCAGGATAATGAATTCATGGCTGAGGTCGCCGCCGATCGGCCCGGTGTCGGCCCGCATCGGAATGGCCTGCAGCCCCATGCGCGTGAAGGTCCTGAGATAGGAGACGAACATCCTGTTGTAGGCTGCCTTGGCGCCCTCGAAATCGAGGTCGAAGGAGTAGGCGTCTTTCATCAGGAATTCGCGCGAGCGCATGACGCCGAAGCGCGGCCGCACCTCGTCGCGGAACTTCCACTGGATGTGGTAGAGGTTGAGCGGCAAATCCTTGTAGGACTTGACGTAGGCGCGCACGATTTCGGTGACCACTTCCTCGTTGGTCGGGCCGTAGAGCATGTCGCGGTCCTGCCGGTCCTTGATGCGCAGCATCTCCTTGCCATAGTCGTCATAGCGGCCGCTTTCGCGCCACAGATCGGCCGACTGGATGGTCGGCATCAGGATCTCCAGTGCGCCTGCGCGGTTCTGTTCCTCGCGGATGATGCGGCAGACCTTGTCCAGCACCAGCTTGCCCAGCGGCAGCCAGGAAAAGCTGCCCTGCCCCTGCTGGCGGATCATGCCGGCCCGCAGCATCAGCCGGTGCGAGACGATCTCTGCCTCACGCGGATTTTCTTTCAGGATGGGCAGGAAAAACTGCGACAAACGCATGGACAGGTCCGTGAGAGAGGAGGCTGCACCGGAATCGGCGCGGCTGGCTTGCTTGCCCCGGCTTCATAGCTATTTCGTGACGGAATGGAAACCCGACCCGCGGCATCGGCCCGAAATCGCAAAAATCGATTCTTCTTCCAAAGACCTTCGAACCGAAAACGATAATCCTTGGGCGCAAAGTGCTCCGCCAGGCTGGAAAGTGCTGATACACGCCTTGCGCCCCTGAGCGACGCAGCACACCTGGTCGCATTAATGCGGCAGCGCCGGCGTTGTTCGTTTCGCAAGCAAAGCCTGCCGTACTATTGTGCAGTGCAGCACAGGATTGCCCGTTTGCGGGCAAAATTCTGCGTGACAATTTCATCGGGGTTAGGCTAGTGTGCCCCGATAACCGAGAGGGTAGAGAAAAATCTGCTCTCCTACGCGGTCAAAGTCTTGGGAGGATGCGATCTAGGCGCGGTTACCCGCTGCCGCCGGAAACCGGAAAACAGATCGGAACGCGTTTAAATTGCAAGGCCTTGTGCCTTGCATTTTTTTTGCGCAATCATCTCGTTAGATCTACACATTCCCAAATCACATGAGCTTGCGCCGGCGTGATCTGGTCGCGATTCTATCAGGATTGGCTATGCTTGCGTGCGGGGTTGCTAACCTCAGCCCGAGTGCGCCGAAACTGGAGTTCGATGCTCCGAAAATAGGCACAAACAGCAGCATGCCGCCCGCCCGATTTTGTCGGCGGAAAAGGTTTTAGTTAGCCGGTGCCTGGCTGGCTTCGGGGATGATGTGCGGGACTTCGTCGAGGCTGTAACCCAGCCCGTGCGTCAGGCCGTAGAAAATGCCCATGACAACCGCCGTGACAATGGTGGTGCGGATCACGGCGCGCAGCATATGCGGCCCGCGCGGCGCGCTGGCGACCGTGCCCAGCGTCACGTCGTGATCGTCGTCCTGCGTGCGCACGCTGAACGGCAGCACCATGAACAGCATCAGCCACCAGGTGATGAAGAACAGCGCGGCAAACGAAATCCAGCTCATGCCTGCTCCAGTTCAACCAGCGTGCCGAAGAAATCCTTCGGGTGCAGGAACAGCACCGGCTTGCCGTGGGCGCCGGTTTTGGGATTGCCGTCGCCCAGCACGCGGGCGCCGCTCGCCTCGAGATGATCGCGCGCGGCAAGAATATCGTCGACCTCATAGCAGACATGATGCATGCCGCCCGAGGGGTTCTTCGCCAGGAAGGCCGCGATTGGCGAGCCCTCGCCCAGCGGCTCCAAGAGTTCGATCTTGGTGTTGCCGACATCGACGAACACCACCGTCACGCCATGCTCAGGCAGCGGCTGCGGCGCGGTCACGCGTGCGCCAAGCGTATCGCGATAGGCGATGATCGCCGCCGCCAGATCCGGCACTGCAAGCGCGACATGGTTCAGGCGTCCCAGCATGAAACCTCCAGCTTCTATGCTGGCGTCTTACGGCAAATCGGCCGACATCAATAGCCTTTGCGGAGGCGCGCAAGGTCGCACTTCGGTGAACCGCCGCCCTGTTCCAATCGATGTCTGCGAAGTACAAACGGCGATGCCCGATGCCCGCCCCCGCGTTTTTAGTTTCGATCTTGGCTCGTTCAAGGTCGCCGCCCTGCTCGACGCCGTCGATGTCAGAGACAATCTCGCGGCTGCTTTCGCCCCCGGGCAATCGCCGGGCGCGGTGCGGGAACTCGTCGTCTCGAACTTCATCGATCCCAACCGCTACGAGCATTGCTTCATCCCGACGCTGGTCGACACTGGCACCGAAAAGATCCTGTTCGACACCGGATTCGGCGACGACGACAGTTCGCTCCTGCAATGCCTGCGGGACCTCGGGCTCGAACCCGGCGACATCGATTTGGTGGTCATCACGCATGGCCACCCCGACCACATCGGCGGCCTCGTAAACAACGGCGAACCAGTTTTCAGCCGGGCGCGCTACGTCTTCGGTGCGGCCGAATTCGTCTTCTGGACCGAGGCGGATACGGTGCGCGAAGCCAGGCTGAACAACCGCGACCTGTTCCTGCGTGTCTGCGCCGGCCTTGCCGACCGCGCGACATTCGTAGCGCCCGGAGACGAGGTCGTGCCGGGCATCACCGCCATCGACGCCGCCGGCCATTCTCCGGGACTGCTGGCGTTCCACGTCGAAAGCGACGGACAGCAATTGCTCGTCTGGTCGGACGCCTTCCTGCACTCTGTCGTGTCGATCCAGCAGCCTGAGTGGCATGCCGACCTCGACGACGAGAAAGAGCAGGCCGTCGAGACCCGCAAGCGCCTGCTGAAACTGGCCGCCGACCACCGGCTGCTTGTCGCCGGTTATCATATGCCGTTTCCGGGTCTCGGGCACATCGAGCAGGTGGACGGGACCTTTCGCTGGCGCCCCGCCACCAGCTGAACTCCAGCGGATGGCGTCGCCCTAGCGGGTGACAAACACCGTCACCAGCGGCTTCTTGCCCCAGGCTTCGTTGGCGGCACCGCGCACGGCGCGCCGCACCGCTTCCTGCACCAGATCGAGGTCCTTGCGGCGTTGGCGGGGGATAGAGTCCACCGCGCCGACGGCCGCGTCGAGCATCAGATCTTCCATGTTCTCCCCACGGGCATCCGCCTCGGCGACGCCGATGGCGACCAGGTCGGGATCGCCGGCGAGCTCATATTTGTCGTCGAGCACGACATTGACCGCGACGTGGCCAGCGAACGACAGCTTGCGCCGGTCGCGTATGCCCATCGCCTGGTCGGTGCCGATCAGGCGGCCATCCTTGTAGATGCGGCCGAACGGCACCTGGTCGATGATGGTCGCGGGACCGGGTGCGAGCCGCAGCATGTCGCCGTCGCGCACCTGCGCCACCTGGCCGATGCCGGAGGTCGACATCAGCGACCCTTGCGCCACCAGATGCGCGGCTTCGCCATGTACGGGAACGCCGATTTGCGGCCGCACCCATTCATACATCTTGCGCAATTCGCTGCGGCGGGGATGGCCGGAGACGTGCACCAGCGCGTCGCCGTCCTCGATGATCTTGATGCCGAGATCGATGAGACGGTTCTTGATTTCGAGGATCGCCTTCTCGTTGCCGGGAATGGTGCGCGAGGAAAACACCACGGTGTCGCCTGCCGTCAGAGACACCGATTTCATCTCTTCGCGCGACAGCTTTGCCAGCGCCGCCAGCGGCTCGCCCTGGCTGCCGGTGCAGATGATGACCAGGTTTTCGCGCGGGATGAAGCCAAAGTCTTCTTCGGCGATGAATTCCGGCAGACCGTCCATGTAGCCGAGTTCACCGGCGACATCGATGACGCGCTTCAGCGAGCGTCCCAGCACCAGGCACTGCCGGCCCGCATCGCGCGCCGCCTTGGCGATCGAGACGATGCGCCCGACATTGGAGGAGAAGGTGGTGACCGCCACGCGGCCGACGGCACTCTGGATCACGCCCCTCAGGCCCTCGCCGACCGCCACTTCCGAGGGCGATTCACCTTCGCGCAGCGCATTGGTCGAATCGCAGACCAGCGCCAGCACGCCCTTGTCGCCATAGGCGCGGAAGCGCGCCTCGTCGGTCTTCGGGCCGATCGTCGGTTCCGGATCGATCTTCCAGTCACCGGTATGGATGACGGTGCCGGCCGGCGAGGTGATGGCCAGCGACATCGGCTCGGGGATCGAATGCGCCACCGGAATGGCCTCGATCTCGAACGGCCCGACGGTGAACTTTTCGCCCGCCCGGTAGATCGTCACCGGGATCTTCGGCGCGCCCTGTTCGCCCTGGCGCTTGGCGTCCAGCAGGCCGGCACTGAACGGCGTCATCCACACCGGCGCCTTCAGCTTCGGCCAGGTGTCGAGCAGCGCGCCGTAATGGTCTTCATGCGCGTGGGTGATGATGATGCCGCGCAGATTGGCGAGGTTCTCCTCGATGAAGCGCGTATCGGGCAGGATCAGGTCGACGCCTGGATGCGCCGCGTCTGGAAAGGTGACGCCGACATCGACGACGATCCACTCGCGCGCACTGGGCGGCCCATAGCCGTAGAGGGCGAAGTTCATGCCGATCTCGCCGACGCCGCCGAGCGGCACGAAGACGAGTTCGGCGTTTTGCGCTTTCGCCATCAATTTTCCCTTCCCGGCCGTTGCGGCCAGCCCCTTAAGCAATTCCAGGAAAAGTGTGTAACGGTTTTCCCACAGGAATTGCGCACAACGATCAGACTCTTGCCGACGCGACCGCGCCGAAATGCACGTCGCCGGCGGCTACCGTCACGACCGACCCCTCATCATCGCGGATCACGAAACGGCAGTCCGCGTCAATGGTCTCGAAGGTACCGCGCACCACATTCCCGTCAATCCTGACAGCAACCTCGCCGCCAAGCCCCGCCGCACGTGCCAGCCAGCGCCGCCGGATGGCGTCGAGCCCGCGTCCTTCATCCCACAGCCGCGCATTGTCGGTCCACGCGTCCGATAGCGCCAAAAACAGCGTTTCGGCATCGCATGTCGCGCCAAGCGCCTGCAGCGATGTCGCCGGATACGGTAAATCCTCGGGATGTGCCACCACATTGACGCCGATGCCGACCGCCACCGCGAAGCGGCCGCCGTCGAGAATGGCCGATTCCAGCAGGATGCCGGCAAGCTTGGCGCCGGACGCCAGCACGTCGTTCGGCCATTTCAACTCGAAACGGTTCTTGCCGTCGCTTCCGCCGTCGAGGCCGATGGCGATCCTGCCCTTCGGCACGACGGCATCGAGCGCGTCGGCCAGCGACAGGCCGGCGACGAAGCCGAGCGTCGCGGCAAGGCGAAGCTCACCGCCGGTGATGACGAGCAAGGTCGCGGCGAGATTGCCTTCGGGCGATACCCAGGCTCGACCCCGCCGGCCGCGCCCGCTTTCCTGCTTTTTGGAAACGACCCACAATTTGCCGGGGTCGCCTGCCCTTGCATGGTCCAGCGCCACCGTGTTGGTGGAGCCGATACTGTCATGGGCCTCGAGCCGGAACCCTTCCGTCTCAGAGGTTGGAGCCAGCCGAAATGCCATCCCGCTCAGAAAAATGTCTTGGCGGCGGCTTCGGCGTAGGTCGCGATCGGACCGCCGATCAGCACATAGAACAGCACGAAAGCGCCGGAGACGCCGAGCACGAGGCGCAGTTCGCTCGCCATCGGCACGAAGCCGCCCGCCGGTTCGTCGAACCACATGATCTTGATGATGCGCAGATAGTAATAGGCGCCCACCACCGAAGCCAGCACGCCGATGATCGCCAGCGCGTAAAGGTTGGCGTTGATGGCGGCGAGGAAGACGTACCACTTCCCCCAGAAGCCGGCGAGCGGCGGGATGCCGGCCAGCGAGAACATCAGGATGGTCAGGATCGTCGCCATGATCGGGTTGGTCGACGAGAGACCGGCGAGATCGCTGATCTGCTCGACATTGCCTTCCTTGCGCCGCATGGCGAGGATGAAGGCGAAGGTGCCGAGCGTCATCACCAGATAGATCAGCATGTAGATGGCGACGCCGCGCACGCCGGCCTCGCTGTTGGCGGCAAGACCGACCAGCGCGTAGCCCATATGGCCGATCGAGGAATAGGCCATCAGCCGCTTGATGTTGGTCTGGCCGATGGCGGCAAAGGCGCCGAGCGCCATCGAGGCGATCGAGATGAAGACGACGATCTGCTGCCAGTCGGAAGCGATCGGCTTGAAGGCGCCCATGGTGACGCGCACGATCAGCGCCATCGCCGCCATCTTGGGGGCTGCCGCCAGGAAGGCGGTGACCGGCGTCGGCGCGCCCTCATAAACATCCGGCGTCCACATATGGAACGGCACCGCCGAGATCTTGAAGGCGAGACCGGCCAGCACGAAGACCAGGCCGACGACGAGGCCAAGCTGGCGCTCGCCGCTGCCAAGTGCGGAGGCAATTTCCTGGAAGCCGACATTGCCGGTGTAGCCGTAGACCAGGCTGATGCCATAGAGCAGCATGCCCGACGACAGCGCGCCGAGCACGAAGTACTTCAGGCCGGCCTCGGTCGAGCGCAGATTGTCGCGGTTGATCGCCGCCAGCACGTAGATCGCCAACGATTGCAGTTCGAGGCCGAGATAGAGCCCGATCATGCCGTTGGCCGAGATCATCAGCATCATGCCGAGCGTGCAGAGCAGGATCAGCACGGGATATTCGAACTTGTCGAAATGCTCCTGCTTGGCAAAGCGCATCGACATCACCAGCGTCACCGCCGAACCGATAAGCGACAGCACCTTCATGAAGCGGGAGAAGGGATCCTGGATGAAGGCGTTGCCATAGGCTGAGCCCTGCCCGGTGGAAAAGACCAGCCACAGGCCTGATATCACCAGCACAGCGACGGCAAGGCCGGTCACCAGGTTGACGGTGCTGGCGCGCGAATAGGCGCCGACCATCAACAGCGCTAGGGCGCCGATGGCGAGGATCAGCTCCGGCGTCGAGAGCGAAAGGCTGGAATAAAGGTCCGGCGTCATGGTTCGCAAAACCTCTGGTCAGTTCGCCGCCGCGGTCTGCGCGGCGCCGATGGATGCGGTGACATTGGTGACGAGCGCCTTGACCGACTGGGCCGTGGCATCGAAGACGGGAGCGGGATAGACGCCGAAGAAGATGACCAGCACGACCAGCGGGTAGATGATCGCCTTTTCGCGCGTCGAAAGGTCAAGCAGGCCCTTCAGGCTTTCCTTGGTCAGCGCGCCGAAGATCACCCGGCGGTAGAGCCAGAGCGCGTAGGCCGCCGACAGGATAACGCCGGTGGCGGCGAAGAACGCCACCCAGGTGTTGACCTTGAACACGCCGAGCATGGTCAGGAATTCGCCGACGAAGCCTGACGTGCCGGGCAGGCCGACATTGGCCATGGTGAAGACCATGAACACGGTGGCGTATTTCGGCATGTTGTTGACCAGGCCGCCATAGGCGTCGATCTCGCGCGTGTGCATGCGATCGTAGATGACGCCGACGCACAGGAACAGCGCGCCGGACACGAGGCCGTGTGACAGCATCTGGAAGATCGCGCCCTGCACGCCTTCCTGGTTCATGGCGAAGATGCCCATCGTGACGAAGCCCATATGGGCGACCGACGAATAGGCGATCAGCTTCTTCATGTCCTCCTGCATCAGCGCCACCAGCGAGGTGTAGATGATGGCGACGACCGACAGCGTGAACACCAGTGGCGCAAACATCTCCGACGCCAGCGGGAACATCGGCAGCGAGAAGCGCAGGAAGCCGTATCCGCCCATTTTGAGCAGGATGGCAGCCAGGATCACCGAGCCCGCCGTCGGCGCCTCGACGTGCGCATCAGGCAGCCAGGTGTGCACCGGCCACATTGGCATCTTCACGGCAAAGGAGGCGAAGAAGGCGAGCCATAGCCAGGTCTGCATGCTGGCCGGGAAGTTGTGGGTCAAAAGCGTCGGGATGTCGGTGGTGCCGGACTGGAAGAACATCGCCATGATGGCGAGCAGCATCAGCACCGAGCCGGCCAGCGTATAGAGGAAGAACTTGAACGAGGCATAGACGCGGCGCTTGCCGCCCCAGACGCCGATGATGATGAACATCGGGATCAGGCCGGCTTCGAAGAAGACGTAGAACAGCACGATGTCGAGCGCGCAGAACACGCCGATCATCAGCGTTTCCAGGAGCAGGAAGGCGATCATGTAGGCCTTGACGCGCTTGTCGATCGCTTCCCACGACGCCAGGATGCAGAGCGGCATCAGGAACGTCGTCAGGATGACGAACAGCATCGAAATGCCGTCGACGCCCATATGGTAGGAAATGCCGGAATCCAGCCAGGCAAACTTCTCGACAAACTGGAAGCCGGCCTGCGAATTGTCGAAGCCGGTCCAGATGAACAGCGAGATGATGAAGGTGGCCGCCGTCGTTGTGAACGCGATGGCGCGGATGTTGCGGCGTGCGTTTTCGCTGTCGTCGCGGATGAACA
Source organism: Mesorhizobium sp. CNPSo 4688 (assembly GCF_057784295.1). Lineage (NCBI taxonomy): Bacteria > Pseudomonadati > Pseudomonadota > Alphaproteobacteria > Hyphomicrobiales > Phyllobacteriaceae > Mesorhizobium > Mesorhizobium sp. CNPSo 4688. Next base: position 116,886 of record NZ_JBWLUY010000005.1, on the reverse strand, counting down.
GGATCAGCAGCACACCAACCAGCGGGAGGAAGGTGACCAGCGAGAGGATTGGCCAGGCGGTCATCAGAGCATCATCCAGGTGACGAGTGCCGCCACGCCGATCAGCATGGCGAAGGCGTAGTGATAGAGGTAGCCGGTCTGCAGCTTGACGACGCGGTTGGTGACGTCGACGACGCGCGCCGAAACGCCGTCCGGCCCGAGCCCGTCAATGATGGTGCCGTCGCCGGTCTTCCACAGGAACCTGCCCAGCGCTTTGGCCGGCCGCACAAACAGGACGTCGTAGAGCTCGTCGAAATACCACTTGTTGAGCAGGAAGGCATAGAGCAGGCGATGGTTGGCGGCGACACTGCGGGGAAGTTCCGGCGAGCGTATGTAGAATTTCCAGGCGACGGCAAAGCCGATGACCATGGCGACGAACGGCGCCAGTTCGACCCACAGCGGCAATTCGTGGATGTCGTGCAGGATGTGGTTGTCCGGCAGCGTGAACAGCGACGCCTTCCAGAACTCGGCATAGCCCTCGCCGATGAAGGCGCCATGGAAGATGATGCCGGCAAACAGCGCGCCCGCGGCCAGGATGAACAGCGGCACCAGCATCACCGGCGGCGATTCATGAACATGGTGCATGACGTCGTGGCTCGCCCGCGGCTCGCCGTGGAAGGTCATGAAGATCAGCCGCCAGGAGTAGAACGAGGTGAAGCAGGCGGCAATGACCAGCAGGATGAAGGCAATGCCGGCAACCGAATTGTGCCCGGCAAAGGCAGCCTCGATGATGGCATCCTTGGAGAAGAAGCCGGCGGTGCCGATGACGGTCACCGGAATGCCGACGCCGGTCAGCGCCAGCGTGCCGATCACCATCATCCAGTAGGTCTTCGGAATGAGCTTCCGCAGGCCACCCATCTTGCGCATGTCCTGCTCGTCGGAGACGGCATGGATGACCGAGCCCGAACCGAGGAACAGCAGCGCCTTGAAGAAGGCATGCGTAAACAGGTGGAAGATCGCCGCTCCATAGGCGCCGACGCCGAGCGCCACGAACATGTAGCCGAGCTGCGAGCAGGTCGAATAGGCGATGACGCGCTTGATGTCGTTCTGGACCAGGCCAACGGTCGCCGCGAAGAAGGCGGTGAAGGCGCCGATGAAGGTCACCACCGTCAGCGCCGAATGCGACAGCTCGAACAGCGGCGACAGACGCGCCAGCATGAACACGCCGGCGGTGACCATGGTGGCGGCATGGATGAGCGCGGAGACCGGCGTCGGACCTTCCATGGCGTCCGGCAGCCAGGTGTGCAGCGGCACCTGCGCCGACTTGCCCATGGCGCCCATGAACAGCAGCAGACAGACGATGGTCATGGCCGAGTGCTTGTCGAGCGCATAGCCAAGGAAGGTGAGCACGGCAGCACCGTGCTCGGCGCCTTCGGCCGGAATGAACGTCGCGGCATTGGCAAAGATGGTGCCGAGATTGACCGAGCCGAACAGCACGAAGACGCCGAAAATGCCGAGCGCGAAGCCGAAATCGCCGACGCGGTTGACGACGAAGGCCTTGATGGCCGCGGCATTGGCCGACGGCTTCTTGTACCAGAAGCCGATCAGCAGATAGGAGGCGAGACCGACACCCTCCCAGCCAAAGAACATCTGCACCAGATTGTCGGCCGTCACCAGCATCAGCATGGCGAAGGTAAACAGCGACAGATAGGCAAAGAAGCGCGGCCGGTCCGGGTCGTGGTGCATGTAGCCGATCGAATAGATGTGAACCAGCGCCGACACGGTGTTGACCACCACCAGCATGACCACCGTCAGCGTGTCGATCCTGAGCGCCCATGACGCGTCGAGCCCGCCCGACTGGATCCAGCGCAGCACCGGCACAGTGAACACCTCGCCCTCGCCGAAGCCGACGGAGAAGAAGGCGACCCAGGACAGCACGGCCGAAATCACCAGGAAGCCAGAGGTGATGTATTCCGATGCCTTGGCGCCGAGCGAATTGCCGAACAGGCCGACAATCAGGAAACCCAGCAGCGGAAGGAAGACGATCGCTTGATACATAACTGCCTCGTCAACCCTTCATCTGGTTCACGTCTTCGACCGCGATCGAGCCGCGGTTGCGGAAGAAGACGACAAGAATGGCAAGACCGATGGCCGCTTCAGCGGCCGCGACCGTCAGCACGAACAGCGCAAACACCTGTCCGACGAGATCGCCGAGTGCGGCCGAGAAGGCGACGAAATTGATGTTGACGGCCAAAAGGATCAGCTCGATCGACATCAGGATGACGATGATGTTGCGGCGGTTCAGGAAGATGCCGAACACGCCGAGCGTGAACAGGATCGCCGATACGGTGAGGTAATGTGCGATGCCGACGACCATCTCAGAGCCCCTCGCCCGACTTGACCTTGCGGATTTCCATGCCCGTCGCCGGCGTGCGGCCAACCTGGGCTGCGATCGACTGCCGCTTGATCCCTTCCTTGTGGCGCAGCGTCAAGACGATCGCGCCGATCATGGCGACCAGCAGGATGAGGCCCGAAATCTGGAAGTAGTAGAGGTAGTCGGTATAGAGGATGTCGCCGAGCGCGGCCGTGTTGGTCCGCGCAGCAAGATCCGGGGTCGGCATTGACACCGTCGACGCCAGCTGCGGCGCGAATGTGTAACCGCCGAGCACCACGATCAGCTCCGCCGCCAGGATCAGCCCGACCATCGCGCCGATCGGCGCATATTGCAGAGCGCCCTCCTTCATCTCGGCGAAGTCGACATCGAGCATCATGACGACGAACAGGAACAGCACCATGACCGCGCCGACATAGACGACGAGCAGGATCATCGCCAGGAACTCGGCGCCGGTCAGCATGAACAGGCCGGCGGCGTTGAAGAAGGTCAGGATCAGGAACAGCACGGAATGCACGGGGTTACGCGACGAAATGACCATGAAGGCCGACGCCACCGCGACAAAGGCGAAGAGGTAGAAAAAGGCCGCCTCTAGTCCACTCAGCATTGGGGATCCCCCGGGTTTCTGTCCGAAACAGGACATCCGTCCTGTTCGATGTTTGCGACCGCCTCCGGCCGGCAAGTTGCGTTGTCCTTAGACGAGGCCCCTCGCCCCGTCCATGCGTCAAATGTCAGCGGTAGGGCGAGTCCAGCGAGATGTTGCGCGCCAGTTCGCGCTCCCACCGGTCGCCATTCGCCAACAGCCTGTCCTTGTCGTAGTAAAGCTCCTCGCGCGTCTCCGTCGCGAATTCGAAATTCGGTCCCTCTACGATGGCGTCGACCGGGCAGGCTTCCTGGCAGAAGCCGCAATAGATGCACTTCACCATGTCGATGTCGTAGCGCACGGTGCGGCGCGTGCCGTCATTGCGGCGCGGGCCGGCCTCGATGGTGATCGCCTGCGCCGGGCAGATCGCTTCGCACAGCTTGCAGGCAATGCAGCGTTCCTCGCCATTGGGATAGCGGCGCAGCGCATGCTCGCCCCGGAAGCGCGGGCTCACCGGCCCCTTCTCGTGCGGATAGTTGATCGTCTCCTTCGGCGCGAAGAACTGGCGCATCGACAGGAAGAAGGCGCTGACGAAATCCTGCAGCAGCAGCGATTTGGCGGCTTGACCGAGAGCGGACATCACGCAAACCCCGTGATCTTGAGAAAGGCGGCGACAATCACCACCATCGCCAGCGAAATCGGCAGGAAGACTTTCCAGCCGAGCCGCATCAGCTGGTCGTAGCGGTAGCGCGGCACGAAAGCCTTCACCATCGAGAACATGAAGAACATCAGGCAGATCTTGAGCACGAACCAGATCACGCCGGGCACCCAGGTGAAGGGTGCGAAGTCGAAGGGTGGCAGCCAGCCGCCGAGGAACAGGATGGTGGCCAGCGCGCACATCAGCACCACGGCGACATATTCGCCGAGGAAGAACAAAAGGAACGGCGTCGAGGAATATTCGACCATATGGCCGGCGACGAGTTCGGACTCGGCTTCCACCAGATCGAAGGGCGGGCGGTTCGTCTCGGCCAGCGCCGAGATGAAAAAGATGACGAACATCGGGAACAGCGCCAGCCAGTGCCAGTCGAGGAAGCTGTTGGGCAGGCCAAGCTTGGTGCCCAGCCCGTCCTGCTGCGACATCACGATGTCCGACAGGTTGAGCGAGCCGACGCAAAGCAGCACGGTGACGATGACGAAGCCGATCGAGACTTCGTAGGACACCATCTGCGCCGCCGAGCGCAGCGCGCCGAGGAACGGGTATTTCGAGTTCGATGCCCAGCCGCCCATGATCACGCCATAGACCTCGAGCGAGGAGATGGCGAAGACGTAGAGGATGCCGACATTGACGTTGGCGATCGCCCAGCCGGCGTTGACGGGAATGACCGCCCAGGCCGAGATCGCCAGCACCGCCGACACCAGCGGCGCCAGCAGGAACACGCCCTTGTTGGCGCCGGACGGAATGACCGGTTCCTTGAAGACGAATTTCAACAGGTCGGCGAAGGCCTGCAGCGTGCCCCAAGGGCCGACGACGTTCGGGCCGCGGCGCAACTGCACCGCCGCCCAGATCTTGCGGTCGGCGTAAAGCAGGTAGGCGACCCCGATCAGCAAAACGACGATCAGCACGACCGACTTCAAGAGGATGATCAGCGTCGGCAGCACGTAGAAGGAGAAGAAAGTGTCCATGTCTACTCTGCCGCCTGCCTGAAGCCGTTTTTCGCCAGCGCCGAGCACTCAGCCATGACGGCCGACGCCCGCGCGATCGGGTTGGTCAGATAGAAGTCCGTGACCGGCGAGGTGAAAGTGCCCTTGTTCAGCCGCCCGCCGAGCTTCGCGACCTCGGCGATGTCGTCGGCGTTGCCGGCCTCGACATGATCGATGCGGGCGAGATGCGGGTATTCGCCATAGAGCTTGGCGCGCAGCTGCTGCAGCGAATCAAACGGCAGCTTCTTGCCGAGCACATCCGACAGCGCCCTGAGAATCGCCCAGTCCTCGCGCGCATCGCCCGGCGCGAAGCCGGCGCGGTTGGTCTGCTGCACGCGTCCCTCGGTGTTGACATAGGTGCCCGACTTTTCGGTGTAGGCGGCGCCCGGCAGGATGACATTGGCGCGGTGCGCGCCGGCGTCGCCATGGGTGCCGACATAGACGACGAAGGCCCCGCTGGTCTTGCCCATGTCGATCTCGTCGGCGCCGAGCAGGAACAGCACATCGCTCTCGCCGAGCATGCCGGCGACATTCTTGCCGCCCTCGCCCGGCACGAAGCCGACATCGAGGCCGCCGACGCGGGCGGCCGCATTGTGCAGCACGGCAAAGCCGTTCCAGTCGGCGCGGGCAGCGTTGACGGCAGCGGCGAGCTTCGCCGCCTGGCCGAGCACCGCCGCGCCATCGGCGCGCGCGAGTGCGCCCTGGCCGACAATGATCAGCGGATGCGTCGCCTTCTTCAGCAGCTGGAAGAACTTGCCATTGCCGTCGGCCAAATCCTTCAGCGATTCCGGACCGGCGCCGAGCTGTTCGTAATCGTAGCGTGTGTCGCCGACCTCGCCGATGACGCCGACCGGCAGATTGCCGATGCGCCAGCGCTTGCGGATGCGGGCGTTGAGCACCGAGGCTTCGAAGCGCGGATTGGCGCCGATGATCAGCACCGCGTCGGCCTGCTCGATGCCCTCGATGGTCGGATTGAAGATATAGCTGGCGCGGCCAAGCGCCGGATCAAGTGCGGCGCCATCCTGGCGGCAGTCGATGTTCTTGGAGCCCAGCGCAGCCATCAGCTGCTTCAGCGCGTAGATTTCCTCAACCGCCGCGAGATCGCCGGCAATGGCGCCGATCTTCTCCGGCGCAGCCTTCGACACCGCATCCTTGATCGCCGCGAAGGCCTCGGCCCAGCTGGCGGGCGCCAACTTGCCGTCCTTGCGCACATAGGGGCGGTCGAGGCGCTGCGTGCGCAGCCCATCCCAGATGAAACGGGTCTTGTCGGAAATCCACTCCTCGTTCACCGCTTCGTTGACGCGCGGCAGGATGCGCATCACTTCGCGGCCGCGGCTATCGACGCGGATTGCCGAGCCGACGGCGTCCATCACGTCGATGGATTCGGTCTTGGTCAGCTCCCACGGCCGCGCCTGGAAGGCGAAGGGCTTCGAGGTCAGCGCGCCGACCGGGCACAGGTCGATGACATTGCCCTGCAGCTCCGAGGTCATCGCGCTTTCGAGATAGGTGGTGATCTCGGCATCCTCGCCGCGGCCGATCAGGCCGAGCTCGGAAATGCCGGCGACTTCCGTGGTGAAGCGGACGCATCGCGTGCAGTGGATGCAGCGGTTCATCACCGTCTTGACCAACGGCCCGATATACTTGTCTTCGACCGCGCGCTTGTTCTCGTGATAGCGCGAGGAGTCGACGCCGAAGGCCATTGCCTGGTCCTGCAGGTCGCACTCGCCGCCCTGGTCGCAGATCGGGCAGTCCAGCGGATGGTTGATCAGGAGGAACTCCATCACGCCTTCCCGGGCCTTCTTGACCATCGGCGTGTTGGTGAAGATTTCCGGCGGCTCGCCGTTCGGGCCGGGGCGCAGGTCGCGCACGCCCATGGCGCAGGAAGCCTGCGGCTTGGGCGGCCCGCCCTTCACCTCGATCAGACACATGCGGCAATTGCCGGCGATCGACAGCCGCTCATGGAAGCAGAAGCGCGGCACTTCCGCGCCGGCGTCCTCGGCCGCCTGCAGCAGCGTGTAGTGGTCGGGTACAGTGATCTCTTTCCCGTCGACCTTGAGCTTTGCCATCAATTGCCCCCGGCGGTCTTCGCCGTCTCATATGCCTGAAACAGATCGCTCAACTTGATGCCATTGATCATCATGCCGGCGAGTTCAGCGTTTTCTATCTTCAAATTGCTCATATTCACATTGGTGAAAAACGCGTTCGAGAGGTTCGCGTCTTCCACCAGGACGGCCGACAGGTTGACGTTGTGAAACTGCGTGTTCGACAGGTTCACATCGTCAAATCTGGAGTTGCTGACGATGGCATTGCGCACATCGAGAACATCGCTCCTGTCGTGGACATCCATGCCTGCCCCCTACCTCTTCGCCTTGGCGGCGAGCGTCAGCGCCGCCGCTTGGCGGGTCCACTCGTCGCGGCCGACGCGGCCCTTGAGCGACAGGTAATCCTCGATCCAGGCGATCTCTTCCGGCGTCCATGCGGCGATCTGGGCAAAGGTCCAGATGCCGAGGCCGTTCAGCACCTTTTCCAGCTTCGGCCCGACGCCCGCTATGGCCTTGAGATCAGACGGCTTGGACGGGCGCGCAATGGTCTTGGGCTGCCGGAAATCCTCCGGCATCAATCCGGCCGTCGCGCCTTCGGCGACCGGATCCGCCTTCTCCGGCTCGGCATCGACGGTGCTGGCGGCAATATCGGTCACGTCCTGGGCAAAAGTCTGCGCCTCGGCGATCAGGGTCTTGGTCGCCGCGCGCGCCTTGGTGGCGGGGACGGTCTCCGTATAACGCTCGGCGCGCTGCTCGAAATCGTCGATGATCGGCTGGAAAATCCGCTGTGATGTCTCGACAGCACCCGACCATGCGCCGAGCCAGACGCCAAAGGCATGGTTGGCAAGGCCGAAGCCAAGCGCCGACATGGCAGCGGCACCGGCCACAGGATGCGCGAGAAGGTTGACGGCGCTGGCCATCTCCTTCGGCATCATTCTGGTCAGGTCGCGGTTCATTTTCTCAAGTTCATCCAATTTGGGCATCAAAGGGTTCGAATACGGCGCCATAGAAATCTCCTGGTCGTTTCTTCGTCTGCCCCGCCCCGATATGTCAGTCCCGGGCTTCACGCCCGTATTTCAAATCTATTCCGCTGCCACCATCACCGGCTCGGCCCGGTGCGCGTTGCGCGAAAACTCGTCGATGCGCCGCTCCACCTCGCCGCGGAAATGCCGCATCAGGCCCTGGATCGGCCATGCCGCCGCATCGCCCAGCGCGCAGATCGTATGGCCTTCCACCTGCTTGGTGACGTCAAGCAGCATGTCGATCTCGCGCTTCTGCGCCTCGCCGCGCACCAGCCGCTCCATCACCCGCCACATCCAGCCGGTGCCTTCGCGGCACGGCGTGCACTGGCCGCAGCTCTCGTGCTTGTAGAAATAGGACAGCCTGGCGATCGCCTTCACGATATCGGTCGACTTGTCCATGACGATGACAGCCGCCGTGCCAAGGCCGGATTTGAGATCGCGCAGCGCGTCGAAATCCATCGGCGCATCGATGATCTGCTCGGCCGGCACGAGCGGCACCGAAGCGCCGCCCGGAATGACCGCAAGCAGATTGTCCCAACCGCCGCGAATGCCGCCGCAATGCGTCTCGATCAGCTCGCGGAACGGAATCGACATCGCCTCTTCGACGGTGCACGGATTGTTGACGTGGCCCGAGATGCAAAACAGCTTGGTGCCGACATTGTTGGGCCGGCCGAAGGACGAGAACCAGGCAGCACCTCGGCGCAAAATGGTCGGCGCGACCGCAATGGACTCGACATTGTTCACGGTTGTCGGACAACCGTACAAGCCGACATTGGCCGGGAATGGCGGCTTCAGCCGCGGCTGGCCTTTTTTGCCTTCGAGGCTTTCCAGAAGTGCGGTTTCCTCGCCACAAATATAGGCGCCGGCGCCGTGATGCATGTAGATGTCGAAGTCGTAGCCGGACGTGTTGTTTTTGCCGATCAGCTTGGCCTCATAGGCCTCGTCGATGGCGCGCTGCAGCGCCTCGCGCTCCCTGACGAACTCGCCGCGCACATAGATGTAGGCGGCGACCGCGCCCATGGCGAAGCCGGCGATGAACGAGCCCTCGACCAGCGTGTGCGGATCGTTGCGCAATATGTCGCGGTCCTTGCACGTGCCGGGCTCGGATTCGTCGGCATTGACAACGAGATAGCTCGGTCTTCCGTCGCTCTGCTTGGGCATGAACGACCATTTCAGCCCGGTCGGGAAACCGGCGCCGCCACGGCCGCGCAGGCCCGACGCCTTCATCTCGTTGACGATCCACTCGCGGCCCTTGGCGATGATGCCGGGCGTGTTGTCCCAGGCGCCGCGCGCCATGGCGCCGGCCAGCGACTTGTCGAAGAGGCCGTAGATGTTGTTGAAGATGCGGTCTTTATCCTGAAGCATTTTTCGTCCCTCAGACCGGCTTCTTGCCGAAGACGCGGATGTATTCGGCGACGCCGCCCTTGGCGAGCGCCTTGGCTTGGCTGACCCAGTCGTCGCGGTCGATGCGGCCGTGGAAGGAGAGATAGCCGTCCACCCACTCGCGCTCTGCCTTCTTCCAGGAAGCGACCTGCGCGAAGGTGAAGATGCCCAGCGTGTGCAGGATGCCTTCGATCTTCGGGCCGACACCCGAGATCAGCTTGAGATCGTCGACCGCAGCCGGCCTGTCGATGCCGGCTGGACGGTTCTTGTCCTCAAGCGACGGCTTTGCCGGCCTGGCTGCTGGAATCTTGACTTCCGGCGCCTTGAAGGCAGCCGCCGGCTCGGCTTTGTTCCTGGGGCCGCTACGCTGTTTCGAGACATCCTCGACTTCCGGCGCAGCCAGATTGGCATTGGCAGCCGAATGCAACGGTGCGGCAACGCTCGCTGCTTTTTCCACCTCGGGCGCGACCTTGACCGGCGATGGCGACTTCAGAGCCGGACTGGTCTCCGGAGCATCGGTCTTTGGCTTGCCGGCCTTGGACGGCGCAACCGGCGCTGCGGCCGGCGCCTGCGAAACCGTAGCGGCCGGCGCAACTGCGGCTGGCGCCGCTTTGGCAGCCTTGGTCGCCGCTTTGGCTTCCTTGTCGCGCGTCGCCTTGAGGATCGCCTTTTCGCTCTTCAGCGTCGTCAGGCCGGGGGCCGGCTCCGAGCCGGTACGGCCATTCTGCGGTCCCGTGGGAACCGTGGCACCCTTGCCCGCATCGTAAAGATCGATGATTTCGGCCAGCCGTTCCGGCGTCAGATCCTCGAACGTGTCCTTGAACACCATGACCATCGGCGCGTTGACGCAGGCGCCGAGACATTCGACCTCTTCCCACGACAGCGTGCCCTTGTCGTTGGTGTGGAACTGGTCGTGGTGGATTTTGGAGCGGCACACATCCATCAGCGCTTCCGAGCCGCGCAGCATGCAGGGCGTGGTGCCGCAGACCTGGATATGGGCACGAGTGCCGACCGGGCTCAGCTGGTATTGCGTGTAGAAGGTCGCGACCTCGAGCCCGCGGATGCGCGGCATGCCGAGCATGTCGGAAATCGTCTCGATCGCCGCCTTGGTGACCCAGCCTTCCTGCTCCTGCGCGATCATCAGCAAGGGAATGATCGCCGATTGCTCGCGGCCCTTCGGATATTTCTTGATCCATTGCTTGGCCGCCGCCGCATTCGCCCGGTTGAAGGCGAAGGAGGCTGGCTGGACGCTGGCTTCTGCGAGACGGCGGACTGACATTTAGCGATCGACCTCACCAAACACGATGTCGAGGGAGCCGAGAACGGCGGTAACGTCGGCCAGCATGTGGCCGCGGCAGAGGAAATCCATGGCTTGCAGATGCGCGAAACCGGGGGCGCGCAGCTTGCAGCGGTAGGGCTTGTTGGTGCCGTCGGAGACGAGATAGACGCCGAACTCGCCCTTCGGCGCCTCGACGGCCGCATAGACCTCGCCGGCCGGCACGCGATAGCCTTCGGTGTACAATTTGAAGTGGTGGATCAGCGCTTCCATTGAGCGCTTCATCGCCTGGCGCTTGGGCGGCACCACCTTGCCGTCGAGATTCGACACCGGGCCGGTGCTTTCCTTGCCGAGCAAGAGGTCGACGCACTGGCGCATGATCTTGGCCGACTGGCGCATTTCTTCCATGCGCACGAGGTAACGGTCGTAGCAGTCGCCGTTCTTGCCGATCGGGATGTCGAAATCCATCTCGGAATAGCATTCATAGGGCTGCGACTTGCGCAAATCCCAGGCGGCACCCGAGCCGCGCACCATGACGCCGGAAAAACCCCAGGCCCAGGCATCGGCCAGCGACACCGTGCCGATATCGACATTGCGCTGCTTGAAGATGCGGTTGCCGGTGAGCAGCTTATCGAGATCGTCGAGCGACTTCAGGAACGGGTCGATCCACTTGCCGATGTCTTCGACCAGCTTCTGCGGCAGGTCCTGATGGACGCCGCCCGGACGGAAATAGGCGGCATGCATGCGCGAACCCGAGGCGCGCTCATAGAACACCATCAGCTTTTCGCGCTCGACGAAGCCCCACAGCGGCGGCGTCAGCGCGCCGATGTCGAGCGCCTGTGTCGTCACATTGAGGATGTGCGACATGATGCGGCCGATCTCGCAATAGAGCACGCGGATGAGCTGCCCGCGCTTCGGCACCTCGATGCCGAGCAGCCGCTCTGCGGCGAGCGCGAAGGCATGCTCCTGGTTCATCGGCGCGCAATAGTCGAGCCGGTCGAGATAGGGCACCGCCTGCAGATAGGTCTTGTGCTCGATCAGCTTTTCCGTGCCGCGATGCAACAGCCCAATATGCGGATCGACGCGATCCACAACCTCGCCGTCCAGCTCAAGCACCAACCTCAAAACACCATGCGCTGCAGGGTGTTGAGGTCCAAAGTTGATGTTAAAATTGCGGACGGAGGTTTCGGCCATTCTGGCGCCTCAATTCGTCTTGGCTTTTTCGTCCCCGGGCAGCACGTAGTCGGTGCCTTCCCACGGGGAAAGAAAATCGAAATTGCGGAATTCCTGCTTGAGCTCGACCGGCTCGTAGATCACGCGCTTGGCTTCGTCGTCGTAACGCACTTCGACGAAACCGGTCAGCGGGAAATCCTTGCGCAGCGGATGGCCCTCGAAACCGTAGTCGGTGAGGATGCGGCGCAGATCCGGATGGCCCGAGAACAGCACGCCATAGAGATCGTAGGTCTCGCGCTCATACCAGTCGGCGCCGGGATAGACAGCTGTCAACGACGGCACCAGCGTCTCTTCGTCGGTCTGGACCTTGATGCGGATGCGCAAATTCTGCTTCGGCGACAACAGATGATAGACGACGTCGAAGCGCTTGACCCGCGACGGATAGTCGGCACCGCAGACGTCGATGATCGAGATGAACTGGCAGCCCGCATCGTCACGCAGGAAGGTCACCACGTCGATCAGGTCGCCGGGCTCTACGGAAATGCCAAGCTCGCCATAGGCCAGCACCGCGTCTTTGACGCGGCCCGGCAGCTTTTCGCCGAGATAGGTCGACAGTTCGCTCAGGGATGCGGCCATGGATTTACCGTTCGATCGTGCCGGTGCGGCGGATCTTCTTCTGCAAGAGAAGAATGCCGTAGAGCAGCGCTTCGGCGCTCGGCGGGCAGCCGGGCACATAGATGTCGACCGGCACGATGCGGTCGCAGCCGCGCACCACCGAATAGGAATAGTGGTAGTAGCCGCCGCCATTGGCGCAGGAGCCCATCGAGATGACGTAGCGCGGCTCCGGCATCTGGTCGTAGACCTTGCGCAGCGCCGGGGCCATCTTGTTGGTCAGCGTTCCCGCCACGATCATGATGTCGGACTGGCGCGGCGAGGCGCGCGGCGCAACACCAAACCGCTCCGAATCATAGCGCGGCATCGAGGTGTGGATCATCTCGACGGCGCAGCAGGCCAGACCGAAGGTCATGAACATCAGCGAGCCGCTGCGTGCCCAGGTGATCAGCGCCTCGGTCGAGGTGACGAGAAATCCCTTGTCGGCCAGTTCATTGTTGATCTCGAGGAAGAACGGGTCGTCAGAACCGACCGGACGTCCGGTATTGGGGTCGATCAGGCCCTTGGGCTTCGGCGCGACGAGCGTACCGGAACTGTCGTTCAATCCCATTCCAGCGCTCCTTTTTTCCATTCATAGGCAAAGCCGATAGTCAGCACCGCCAAAAACACCATCATCGACCAGAAACCGAGCATGCCGATCTTCGAGAACGACACCGCCCACGGGAACAGGAAGGCCACTTCCAGGTCGAAGATGATGAACAGGATCGACACCAGGTAGAAGCGGATGTCGAATTTCATGCGGGCATCATCAAAGGAGTTGAAGCCGCACTCATAAGCGGAAAGCTTTTCCGGGTCGGGACTACGGTAGGCCACCAGGAACGGCGCTATGATAAGCGCCAAGCCGACGACCGCCGCCACGGCGATGAAGAGGACGATGGGCAGGTACGAACTGAGCAATGCGTTCATGCTGCGGCTTTCCGTTGGCGGCCAATCCACGTTGATTACAGCAACCAACCCTAATGCGGAAGCGTGACAGATTAACCGCTGAACCGTTTTAGGTGCCTATGCTGCAACGCGGCGAGGGTTAGCGCAGGGCTTTGAGCGAAGCAAGTCAAACCTTGTTCAAAACGCAGTGCTGGACGGCAGGTCGGGAAAAACTGGTCCGATCCGCTCCTGTTTGATTTCCTTCACTTTTTACTCCACTTTTGTCTCCTGACATGTCTCCCGCCATTTGCCTGTTAGCATGGTCGGAATCACCGGCTAAAAATCGGGCAAATGGATCGAGGCAAGGCACTTTGACGAAGGACAAAATTTCACTCGCGACGGCCAGGCGGATCGCACTCGCAGCGCAAGGGTTTCTCGATCCCCGGCCGGGCGGCACGCCCGACCGCCGCCACCTCGCCCGCGTGCTCTCGCGCACCGGCCTGCTGCAGATCGATTCCGTCAGCGCCGTGGTGCGCGCCCATTATATGCCGCTCTACTCCCGCCTTGGCCCCTACCCGCTCGCCTTGCTCGACAATGCCGCCCTCACCCGCAAGCGCACGGTGTTCGAATACTGGGCGCATGAGGCCTCTTTCCTGCCGGTCGAGACCTGGCCGCTGATGCGCTGGCGCATGCAGCGCGCCGAGCAGGGCGACGAAATGTATCTCGGCCTCGCCAAATGGGGCCGCGAACACGCCGGCTATATCGAAGAGATCTACCGCGCGGTCGCCGAGCGCGGCCCGATTGCCGCTTCGGCGCTCGAAGGCCAGAAGGGCTCGGGCGGCTGGTGGGGCTGGAGCCATGCCAAGCATGCCTTCGAATGGCTGTTCTGGGCCGGCCGCATCACCACAGCGCACCGCCGCGGCTTCGAGCGTTTCTACGATCTGCCCGAGCGCGTGCTGCCTCAGGCGATCCTCGATCTGCCGGTGCCGGCCGCCGAGGACGCGCATCGCGAGTTGCTGCGCATTTCCGCCCGCGCCCACGGCATCGCCACATCAGGCGATTTGCGCGACTATTTCCGCCTGTCGCCGGCCGACATGAAGGGACGGCTGGAGGAACTCGTCGAGTTGGGCGAATTGCTGCCGGTGCGCGTCGAAGGCTGGGACAAACCGGCTTACCTCCACAAGAACGCCCGCCTGCCGCGAAAAATCGAGGCGCGCGCGCTGCTGGCGCCGTTCGATCCCGTCGTCTTCGAACGCTCGCGCAGCGAGCGGCTGTTCGATTTCCACTACCGCATCGAGATCTACACCCCGGCCGAAAAGCGGCAATATGGCTATTACGTGCTGCCATTCCTGCTCGGCGACCGGATCGTGGGGCGCGTCGACCTCAAAGCCGACCGTCCCGCCAGCGTGCTGCGCGTCCACGCCGCCTATGCCGAGCCGGGGGCGCCGCCGGAGTCTGCTGCACAACTCTTCGAGGAATTGAAGCAGATGCAGGGCTGGCTTGAGCTCGAGCGCATCGAAGTGACGCCGGCCGGCGATTTGGGGCAGCCTTTGGCCGACATCGCCATGTCGTAGCCGTGCGTTGACACCGCCGCTCGCAAAAGCCTAAATCCGCTGCAGACGGTCCCTTGCCCGCAACGGCAGGGGCTAAGAGGGAATGCGGTGCGGGATTTCGATCTCAAATCCGCGGCTGTCCCCGCAACTGTAAGCGAAGAGCCAAGGCCGAAAGCCACTGGGTAACACCGGGAAGGCGGCTACCAAGGCGATGACCCGCGAGCCAGGAGACCTGCCGTCTGCGACAGAAGAATCCGATCGCCTGGCGGGTTTCCGGGCAAGGAGCCCGGTTTTTGGACCAGAACAGCAGTTTTTCGGCTGGCACAGCGGATGTTTCGTCCGCCGATGGTGACGCGTTGACTGGCGTGACCGTCATTGTCTGCGCCTCCTGCCGCGACGAGGCCGGCTCGGACGCTCACCCCCGCGCCGGCGAACTGCTGGCCGACGACACGCGCCGCGCCGCAGCCGATGACAACGTCCGTGTCCGCACGGTCGAATGCCTCGGCAACTGCAAGCGCCGCCTCAGCGCCGCCATCCTGCGCGACGGCTGCTGGAGCTATGTCTTCGGCGACCTGACCGCGACCAGCGGCGCCGATCTCGTCACCGGGGCAAAGCTCTTCGCGACCTCGACCGACGGCCTCATCCCCTGGCGCGGCCGGCCCGATTCCCTCAAGCGGGGCCTTGTTGCCCGCATCCCGCCCCTCGACATGCTGAAGGACTTGATATGACCGCTTCCGTTTCCCGTGTTCCCTGCACCGTCGTCACCGGCTTCCTCGGCGCCGGCAAGACGACGCTGGTCCGCCATCTCCTGGAAAACGCCGGCGGCAAGCGCATTGCCATCATCGTCAACGAGTTCGGCGACATCGGCATTGACGGCGAAATCCTGAAAGGTTGTGGCATCGACACCTGTCCCGAGGAAAACATCGTCGAACTGGCCAATGGCTGCATCTGCTGCACCGTTGCCGACGATTTCGTGCCGGCGCTTGACCAGATCCTGGCGCTGACGCCGAAAGTCGACCATATCCTGATCGAAACATCCGGCCTCGCTCTGCCCAAGCCGCTGGTCCAGGCGTTTCAGTGGCCGAGCGTGAAAAGTCGTGTCACGGTTGATGGCGTCATCGCCGTGGTCGACGGTCCGGCGCTGGCCGAAGGCCGCGTCGCCAACGACATGGACGCCCTGCAGGCGCAGCGTGTCCAGGACGAGACGCTGGACCATGACGACCCGGTCGAAGAAGTGTTCGAGGACCAGATCGCCTGCGCCGACCTGGTCATCCTGTCGAAGAGCGATTTGATGGATTCAGCCGGGTCGGCCCGCGCCAACGCCATCATCGGCGAACACTCCGCCCGCGCCGTAAAAATCGTGCCGACCGCGCATGGCAAGGTCGATCCCTCCGTGCTGCTCGGACTCGGCCTTGCCGTCGAGGACGACATCGAGAACCGCAAGTCGCACCATGACGGCGCCTTCGACCACGAGCATGACGACTTCGACACCTTCATCGTCGATATCCCCTCGATCGCCAATCCGGATGAACTGGCAAAGCGCGTCGCCACCGTCGCCGAAGAAGAGAATGTGCTGCGCGTGAAAGGCTTCGTCGATGTCGGCGGCAAGCCGATGCGGCTTCTGCTGCAGGCGGTCGGCCCGCGCGTCAACCATTACTATGACCGCGCCTGGACGGTCGAGGACGACCGCCGCTCGCGCCTCGTCGTCATTGGCCTCAAGGGGCTGAACCGCCCGGCGATCGAGCGTATACTCGCCGGCTGACCCCAAATCACGAGCCGCAATGCACATACTCACCACGACCTCCGCCTCGCTCGACGATCTCGCCGAGCCAGTTGATCTCAGGCAGACGCCGGCGGATATCGTGGCCCTGTCCTTCACCGACAGCGACCTCGCCGGGCTGGCGGCCGCATGGAAGGCTGATGCCGCCCGCCTGCCCTCGATGCGGCTGGCGGCGTTGCGTGATTTGCGCCATCCCATGTCCGTCGACCTCTGGGTCGATAGCGTCGCCCGCCACGCCAAGATCATCTTGGTTCGCATCCTCGGCGGCTATGACTGGTGGCGCTATGGCTGCGACCAACTCGCCGCCACTGCCCGCGAACGCGGCATAAAGCTCGCGCTGCTGCCGGGCGAAAGCCACGACGAGGATCTCAGGCTGATCGAAGCCTCGACACTGCCGCGCGCGGAATTGGACGCCTTGCTTGGTTATTTCCGCGAAGGCGGCCCAGAGAATATGACAGCGCTGATGCAGCGGCTGGCGGGGCTGGCTGGGTCCAATGTGGTGGCGGCTGAGCCGGTCGCGGTGCCGAAAGCCGGCTACTACGAGCCAGGCCGCGGCGTCATCCCCCTCCCCCTCGAGGGGAGGGTCCGGCCGCAGGCCGGGGGTGGGGTCGCCGGTGAAGTGCGCCGACTTTCTGAAGCGCGGCGGCTCAAAGAAACGCCGCATCCAGTCGTACCGACCCCACCCGGCCCTTCGGGCCACCCTCCCCTCGAGGGGGAGGGAAAGGTCGTGCCCATCCTCTTCTACCGTTCGATGCTGCTCGCCGCAGACGTGGCGCCTATCGACGCACTCGTCGAAGCACTTCGCCAGCGCTGCATCGCGCCGGTCCCGATCTTCGTCTCCAGCCTGAAAGACGCCACCTCCCTCGCCTTCGTCGAAACCGCGCTGGCCACGCTGAACCCCGCCGCCATCATCACCGCGACCGCCTTCGCTTCCGGCGCTGAACCCGGCGTCGAAACCCTGTTCGATCGCGCCGGCGTGCCCGTCTTCCAGGTCATCGTCGCCACCACCCGCCGCGACGTCTGGGAAAACAACCAGCGCGGGCTCGCACCCGCCGACCTCGCCATGCATGTCGTGCTGCCTGAACTCGACGGCCGCATCCTTGCCGGCGCGATCTCCTTCAAGGGCGAAAGCGAAACCGACCCCGCACTCGGCCATCGCGCCTTCGCCAACCGGCCGGAACCGGACCGCGTGGCGCAGGTGACGGATAGGGTAGCGGCGTTTATTCGCCTACAGGAGACGGCTCGCGCGGCGCGCAAGCTGGCGATATTGATTCCCGACTATCCGAGCGCCCCCGGCCGCACCGGCTATGCGGTTGGCCTCGACGTCCCGTCCAGCGTGCTGGCGATGCTGCATGACCTGAAGGAGCAGGGCTATGCGGTTGAAGGGATTCCACAAACGCCGCGCGCGCTGCTTGATGCGCTGGAGCGGGGTGGCGATGGGTTGGGGCTGGACGACTATCTGGGTTTCTCGAAGGCCCTGCCGGCTGAGGCACTGACTGCGGTCGAGGCGGCATGGGGCGCTCCTTCACCCTCCCCCTTGTGGGGAGGGTCGGTTCGCGACATGCGCGAAGCGGATGGCGCGAAACGGGGTGGGGGTAGCGGCGCACCACCCCCACCCGGCCCTGCGGGCCACCCTTCCGATAAGGGGGAGGGTAAGAGCGGCTTCCCCTTCCGCGCCGCCACCTTCGGCAACATCATCGTGGCACTGGCCCCCGATCGCGGCCGCTCGGCCGACCGCCGCGCCGATTACCACGACCCGACGCTCCCTCCCCGCCACGACCTCATCGCCTTCGGCCTGTGGCTGCGCAAGTCGCTCGGTATCCATGCGCTGATCCACGTCGGCGCCCATGGCACGCTGGAATGGCTACCCGGCAAGACAGTCGCGCTGTCGCAAGCCTGCTTTCCCGAGATCGTCACCGGTGGATTGCCCGTCATCTACCCCTTCATCGTCTCTAACCCGGGTGAGGCAGCACAAGCCAAGCGGCGCATTGCCGCCGTCACGCTTGGCCATCTGCCGCCGCCGCTGGCCGGCGCCGGCCTTGACGAGGAACAGCACAAACTTGAGCGGCTGGTCGACGAATACGCCCAGGCCGACGGTCTCGACCGCCGCCGCCGCGACCGCCTGGCAAAACTGATCGTCGACACCGCGCGAAAGACCGGCCTTGCCTCCGAAGCCGGCGTCGCCAAAACCGACGCGCCCGATGAAGCGCTGCGCCGTATCGATGCCTGGCTTTGCGACCTCAAGGATGTCGCCATCAAGGACGGCCTGCACATCTACGGCCGCGCCCCCGAGGACGAAGCTGATGCCATGCGGCTGCAAAGCGCTGCTGCCGAAAAGACAGCGCTGCTCACAGCGCTCGACGGCCGCCACGTCAAGGCCGGTCCGGCAGGTGCGCCGGCGCGTGGCCGCTCCGATGTGCTGCCCACCGGCCGCAACCTCTTCACCTCCGACCCGCGCACCATGCCGACGCCGACCGCCTACGATCTTGGCAAGGTGGCGGCGGAAGAGGTGGTGCGAGGCTATATGCAGTCGCATGGCGACTGGCCGCGCTCGCTGGTCATCGATCTCTGGGGTTCGGCCTCGCTGCGCACCGGCGGCGAGGAGATCGCGCAAGGCCTGGCGCTGATGGGCTGCCGGCCGCAATGGGACACGGCTACCGGCCGCATCACCGGCATCGAAGTGCTGCCACCGGCCATCCTCGGCCGCCCGCGCGTCGATGTCACCTGGCGTATATCGGGCCTGTTCCGCGACATGTTCCCGACCCAGATCGCGCTGATCGATGCCGCCGCCAACGCCGTTGCCGCGCGCGACGAGGACGATTCGGAAAATCCGCTCGCCGCCAAAACCCGCACCGACGGCAAGATCAGCCCGCGCATCTTCGGCACCTCGCCCGGCACCTATGGCGCCGGCATCGAGGACCTGTTGTCGAGTGGTGATTGGGGCGTGCGCGAAGAGATCGGCCGCGCCTATCTCAATGCCACATCGCATGCCTATGGCGGCGCCGAGGGCGACGGCATCGCCTCCCCCGGCGCTTTCGAAACCCGCATCGCCGAGGCCGATCTTCTCGTCCACACCGGCGACGACCCCGGCCGCGACATTCTCGAAGGCTCCGCCGATGTCGCCTTCATCGGCGGCTTTTCGGCGGCCCTGGCCGCGCTGGGCCGAAACGCCGACGTCATCGTGCTCGACACGACGGATCCGCAAAAACCAAAGCCGCGTTCGGTGAGCGAAGCCGTATCGCGGGTGGTGCGAGCACGAGCGGTCAACGCGCGGTTTATATCGGGCCAGATGCGCCACGGCCCGCGCGGCGCTTCCGAATTCGCCGAGACGGTCGACCGCCTCATCGGCTTTGCGGAAACCACCCACGCCATTTCGGGCGCGCTGATCGAGGCCGTGCATGACGCTTATGTCGGTGATCCCGACGTGCGCGCCTTCATCCTGCGCGAAAACCCCGCTGCCGCCAAAGTGATCGCCGAACGCTTCCTGTCGGCGCGCCGGCGCGGCCTCTGGCATCCCTTGCGCAACTCGATCGACGACGATCTCGCCGCGCTGATTGCCGAGGCCGAGGCGCTCGGGGTCGCGGCATGAACGCCTTTTCAAGGCGCGGCGCCTGCCCGGCCCTGTCAGCGCCGATGCAGACTGGCGACGGCCTGCTGGTCAGGCTCAACCCCGTTGCTGGAGGATTATCGCCGAAACTTCTGATCGGACTCTGCGAATCCGCCCTGCGGCACGGCAACGGCATCATGGAGGTGACGGCGCGCGGCAGCCTGCAGATCCGCGGGCTGACGGCGGAAAGCGCAGCCCTGCTGGCGGCGGAGGTGGACGCGCTGGGCATTGTGGTGCGCACCGGCGTCCCGATCGAGACCGGGCCGCTGGCGGGTATCGATCCGCAGGAGATCACTGATCCGAGACCGCTGGCTGAGCGGATCAGGGTGGCGGTTGAGGATGCCGGGCTGACGCAACGGCTTGGGCCGAAGGTTTCGGTGGTTGTCGATGGTGGCGGGCAGCTGACGATGGATGGGGTGACGGCCGATGTCAGGCTGAAGGCGGTGTCGGCCGGCGCTGGCGTGCTGTGGGCTGTGTCGGTTGCCGGTGACAGCCAAAGCGCAAGGCCGCTTGCAACGGTCGATGAAGATGCGGCGCGGGACATCGCCGTTGCGGTGCTCAGGATGGTTGCCGAGAAAGGGCGTGACGCCCATGCGAGAGATTTGTCCGAAAGGCAGCTGATATCTCTCGCAGCTTGGCACTCCGTCACACCCCCCTCTGGCCTGCCGGCCATCTCCCCCTCAAGGGGGGAGATCAGCAGCTCTGCCGTCGGCGCTCCCCATTTGTTCGAAACTGATGCGGCGTTTGCGATTGGCGAAGCCAGCGGCGACGCGTCAATCTCCCCCCTTGAGGGGGAGATGTCCGGCAGGACAGAGGGGGGTGTGCAGGATCGCCGACCCATCGGTCTTTTCTCCTTATCGACCGGCCACGCCCTCGGCATAGCCCTCCCCTATGGCAGCATGCCGGCCAACAAGCTCATCGCCCTCACCCAAAGCGCCATCACCCTCGGCGCCACCGAAATCCGCCTCGCCCCAGGCCGTGCGCTCCTCTTCCTCGGCCAGCCGGCTGCCGCCAACGACCCCCTCCAGCACACAGCCACCGCCCTCGGCTTCGTCACCTCCGCCACCGACCCGCGCATCCGCATTGCCGCCTGCCCCGGCGCGCCGGCCTGCGCCTCCGGCCAGATCGCCACGCGCGACATCGCCGAAACCATCGCCGCCGAAAACGCCGATATCCTCGACTTCACCCTGCACATTTCCGGTTGTGCCAAGGGCTGTGCACACCCCGGCCCGGCGGCGCTAACATTGGTCGGCGGCGAAAACGGAGCCGGACTTGTCGTGAACGCGACGGCAAAGGCCCTTCCTGCGGGCTACAGGCCGGGCTATGACGCCGCGCGCGGCATCAGTCACGTCGCGGCAGCGATCCGTAGCGCACGATATCCAGGCGAAACCGCCGCCGCTTGCCTCACAAGGCTGGGGCCGGCGGCAGTCGCCGGGACTTACCGACAGGCCCAAACCAAACAACGGAAATGAGCATGGCCGCCTACGACTACATCCATGACGGCAACGCGATCTACGAGCGCTCCTTCGCCATCATCCGCGCCGAGGCCAACCTGTCGCGCTTTTCCGAAGCCGAGGCCGAAGTCGCCATCCGCATGATCCATGCCTGCGGCCAGGTCGAGGCATCAAGTCATTTTGTTTTCTCACCCGACTTCGTCGCGGCCGCCCGCACCGCCCTCGCTGCCGGCGCACCGATCTTCTGCGATGCGGAAATGGTCTCGCATGGCGTCACCCGCGCCCGGCTGCCCGCCGGCAACGAGGTGATCTGCACGCTGCGCGACCCGCGCACGCACGACATTGCCAAAGACATCGGGAACACTCGTTCGGCCGCTGCGATCGACCTGTGGGGCGAACGCATGGCCGGTTCGGTTGTGGCCATCGGCAACGCGCCGACGGCGCTGTTCTATCTGCTGGAAAAACTGCGCGATGGTGCACCGAAACCGGCGGCAATCATCGGCATGCCGGTTGGCTTCGTCGGTGCGGCCGAATCCAAGGATGCGCTGGCCGAGAATTCTTATGGCGTGCCTTATGCCATCGTGCGCGGCAGGCTTGGCGGCAGCGCGATGACCGCTGCCGCCCTCAATTCGCTGGCGAGGCCCGGCCTGTGAACGCGCTTCCCAAAGGCAGGCTTGTCGGCGTCGGCACCGGTCCCGGCGATCCCGAACTGCTGACGCTGAAAGCCGCCCACGTCCTGGCCGAAGCCGATGTCGTCGCCTATTTCGCCAAGCGCGGCAACAACAGCAATGCGCGCGCCATCGTCGAGGCGCGCTTCCGCCCGGACATGCTCGAACTGCCGCTGCTCTACCCCGTCACCACCGAGATCGACAAGGACGACGACGACTACCGCTCGCAGATTACGGGCTTCTACGAGGAGTCGGCCGAGAAGGTTGCCGAACACCTCGAGGCCGGCCGCATGGTCGCCGTGCTCTCCGAAGGCGATCCGCTGTTCTACGGCTCCTACATGCACCTGCATGTGCGGCTTGCCCACCGCTTCCCGACCGAAGTCATCCCCGGCGTTACCGCGATGTCCGGATGCTGGTCGCAGACCGGTGTGCCGATCGTCCAGGGCGACGATGTGCTGACGGTTTTGCCCGGAACGATGAGCGAGTTCGAACTCACTCGCCGGCTGGCCGACACCGACGCCGCCGTGATCATGAAGGTCGGCCGCAACCTGCCCAAGATCAGGCGGGCGCTGGAGGCGACAGGCAAATTGACCCGCGCTGTCTATGTCGAGCGCGGCACCATGGCCGGCAGCGTCTCGATGCGGCTCGCCGACAAGCCGGACGACAAGGCGCCCTACTTCGCCATTGTGCTGGTCGCCGGCTGGTCCGGCCGGCCTGGTGCTATGGGAATGGGTGCCAAGCCATGAGCGGCCGTCTCACCGTTATTGGCCTCGGACCCGGCAATGCCGATCAGGTTACGCCGGAAGCCAGCCGCGCCGTGGCGGAAGCAAAATTCTTCTATGGCTACAAGCCTTACCTCGATCGGCTCGACTTGCGCCCTGACCAGACCCGCGTCGCCTCCGACAATCGCGAGGAACTCGCTCGCTCCAAGGACGCGCTGGTCAAGGCCGCCGAGGGCCATGATGTTGCCGTCGTCTCCGGCGGCGATCCCGGCGTGTTTGCCATGGCGGCGGCCGTCTGCGAGGCGATCGAGGCCGGTCCCGCTGAATGGCGCACCGTCGATGTCGCCGTCGTGCCCGGCGTCACCGCCATGCTGGCCGTCGCCGCCCGCATCGGCGCGCCGCTCGGTCATGATTTCTGCGCCATCTCGTTGTCCGACAATCTGAAGCCATGGGATCTGATCGAACTGCGTCTTTTGGCGGCGGCCGGCGCCGGCTTCGTCATTGCGCTCTACAATCCGATCAGCAAGGCGCGCCCCTGGCAGCTCGGCCGCGCCTTCGAATGCCTGACCGCCATCCTGCCCGGCACCACGCCGGTGATTTTCGGCCGCGCCGCCGGCCGCCCGGACGAGCGCATCGAGCTGTTTCTGCTGGCCGATGTCGACGCCGAAAAGGCCGACATGGCGACCTGCATCATCATCGGCTCGCCGGAAACAAGGATCATCAAGCGCGGCGACAAGCCGGCGCTGGTCTATACGCCGCGCACCGCGACAGGGTCGAGCAAATGACCAACCAGCGCGGCAAGCTCATCGACGGTTTTGGCGGAGGGCACGTCCGGCAGGGCGGGCCTGCGCACCATGACCACCTCGATGCCGAGCGCCCGCGCCGCCGCGATCTTGCCGTAAGTCGCCTCGCCGCCGCTGTTCTTGGACACGACGATATCGATGTGATTCTCCAGGAGCAGCGCGCGTTCGTCCGCTTCGCGGAACGGCCCGCGCGCCAGCAGGTAAGCCGCATCCGGCACCGCCAGTTTCGGCTCGACCGGGTCGACGCTGCGGATGAGATAATGGTGCTGGGGCGCGGCCTCGAAAGCTGCGACCTCTTGCCGGCCGAGCGCGAGGAAGGCGCGGCGCGGAGCCGGTCCAAGCGCTTGCACGGCATCGCCCACCGTATCCACCAGCGTCCAGCGGTCGCCTTCGCGTGGCTCCCAGCCGGGACGGCGCAAAGCAATGATCGGCACGCCGGTCAGGCGCGCGGCTTGCGCGGCATTGGCAGAGATTCGCGCGGCATAGGGGTGCGTGGCATCGATCAGCAGGTCAGTGCCCGTCTCCCTGAGATAGGCGGCCAGCCCATCGGCGCCGCCAAAGCCGCCGCGGCGCACCGGCACACCTTGCGCGACCGGGCTTTCGGTGCGGCCGGCGAGCGACAGGGTGACGGACAGATCGGCGCGCGCGGCCAGCTTTCCCGCCAGTTGCCGGGCTTCGCTGGTGCCGCCGAGGATCAGAACGCGGTGGGTCATCATGCCTGCTGAAGGTAAGCGCGGCGCCAGACCGAAATGGCTGACGGTGATCGGCATCGGCGAGGACGGTTTAGCGGGTCTCGGCGACGAGGCCAAGCGGCTGATCGCCGAAGCGGAAATCGTCTTCGGCGGCAAGCGGCATCTGGCGCTGGTCGCGTCCCTGGCAAAAGGCGAAGCGCGCGCCTGGCCGATTCCCTTCGATGCCGGCATGGCCGATGTGCTGGCGCTGGCCGGCCGGCGCGTCTGCGTGCTCGCCTCCGGCGACCCGTTCTTCCATGGTGTCGGCGCTACTCTTGCCCGCAAGGTCGAGCCACAGGAGATGCATGTCATCCCTGCACCCTCGGCCATTTCGCTGGCCGCCGCGAAGCTTGGCTGGGCGCTGCAGGATATCGAGACCATCTCGCTGCATGGGAGGCCGCTCGACCTGATCCGGCCGTTGCTGCAGCCGAATGCGCGCATCCTGGCGCTGACATCGGACGCCGATGCTCCGGCGGCGATCGCGCGCCTGCTCACAGAGCTCGATTTCGGCGCTTCGCGGCTGACGGTCCTGGAAGCGCTGGGCGGACCGAACGACAAACAGCGTTCCGCTCGAGCCGACGCTTTCGATCTCAAGGATATCAATCCGCTGAACGTGCTGGCGCTCGAACTTGAATCGACACCGGAAGCGCGTATCCTGCCCCTGACCGTTGGCCGCGCCGATCATCTGTTCGACCATGACGGCCAGATCACCAAGCACGATATCCGCGCCATCACGCTTGCCGCACTGGCGCCGAGGCGTGGCGAATTGCTGTGGGACATCGGCGCCGGCTCCGGCTCGATCGGTATCGAATGGATGCTCGCTCACCCCTCGATGCGCGCCATCGCCATCGAGGCCAACAGCGACCGCGCGGCCCGCATTACCCGCAACGCCACGCATTGCGGCGTGCCTGGCCTTGTCGTGGTAGAAGGCAAGGCACCCAAGGCGCTCAACGGCCTGGCCACGCCGGATGCGATCTTCATCGGCGGTGGGGGCAGCGATGCAGGCGTGTTGAACGCCGCCATTAAGGCACTGCCATCCGGCGGCCGTCTGGTCGCCAATGCCGTTACGCTGGAGATGGAAACGCTGCTGCTTGCCTCACACACGAAGCGCGGCGGCGACCTCACCCGCATCGCCATTTCCCGTGTGTCCCCCGTCGGCTTGATGCAGGCCTGGCGACCGGCCATGCCGGTCACCCAATGGAGCTGGGCAAAACCATGATGGTCGCGGGCATCGGCAGCCGGAAGGGCGTGAGCGTCGAAGACGTGCTGGCGGCAATCGAAACCGCGCTCGAAGCGCACGGGCTGGCGATGACGGCGATTTCGGCACTGGCGACCGCCACGCTCAAGAAGGATGAGGAAGCGATCGCTGCCGCCGGCCGCGCGCTGAACCTTCCCGTTATCATCGTCGATGAGGCAGAACTTCAGGCCGCGTCACCAGACACACTCAGCCACTCCGGCCTTTCGCAAGACCTCGCCGGCACGCCATCGGTCTCCGAAGCATCCGCCCTTGCCGTCGCCGGCGCCGGTGCAAGATTGCTCGGTCCCCGCACCGTGCTCGGCTCGGTCACCTGCGCCATCGCCATCAGCGGAGATGCGCCATGACCGTCCATTTCATCGGCG
Source organism: Mesorhizobium sp. CNPSo 4688 (assembly GCF_057784295.1). Classification (NCBI taxonomy): domain Bacteria; kingdom Pseudomonadati; phylum Pseudomonadota; class Alphaproteobacteria; order Hyphomicrobiales; family Phyllobacteriaceae; genus Mesorhizobium; species Mesorhizobium sp. CNPSo 4688. Next base: position 90,861 of record NZ_JBWLUY010000005.1, on the reverse strand, counting down.
CCGGTCCCGGTGCCGCCGACCTCATCACGCTGCGCGGCGCGAAGCTGCTCGCAAGCTGCCCGGTCTGCCTGCATGCCGGCTCGATCGTGGCGCCTGAATTGCTGCAGCACTGCGCGCCAGGCACGAAACTGATCGACACCGCGCCGATGTCGCTCGACGAGATCGAGGCTGAGTATGTGGCTGCCCACCAGGCAGGCTATGACGTCGCCCGCCTGCATTCCGGCGATCTCTCGGTGTGGAGCGCGGTGGCCGAGCAAATCCGCCGGCTGGAAAAGCACGGTATCCCTTACACGCTGACACCGGGCGTTCCCTCCTTCGCCGCCGCTGCCGCAGCCCTTCGTCGCGAACTGACCATTCCCGAAGTGGCGCAAAGCCTGGTGCTGACCCGGGTCTCCGGCCGTGCCTCCAAAATGCCGCCGGGCGAAACGCTGGCCGGCTTCGGCCGCACCGGCGCTACGCTGGCCATTCATCTCGCCATCCACGCCATCGACCGCGTCGTCGCCGAATTGACGCCGCACTATGGCGGCGATTGCCCGGTGGCGATCGTCTTTCGCGCCTCCTGGCCGGACGAGCGCGTGCTGACGGGCACGTTGGCGACCATCGAGGCGCTACTCGCCGCCGATCCGATAGAGCGCACGGCGATCATCTTCGTCGGCTCTTCGCTGGCGGCGGAAGGTTTTGGCGAGAGTTCATTGTACGACGCCCACTACCAGCGGCGTTTTCGCGGACGGGACGGATTGTGAGCGGCAAGACCAAAAGCGAAAACGCCACGCTCGAACAGGCGCTTGCGCGGCTGAACTTCAAGCCGCACGCGCTTGAGCCGGGCCATGTCTGGCTGGCCGGCGCCGGCCCTGGCGATCCAGGCTGCCTGACGCTGGAAGTGCTGGCGGCTTTGGCCGATGCCGATGCGCTGGTCTACGACGCGCTCGTCTCCCCCGATGTTGTCGCCGTCGCGGACAAGGCCGAGCTGTTCTTTGCGGGAAAACGCGGCGGCAAGCCATCGATGAAGCAGGGTGACATCACCGCTTTGCTGGTTCGGCTGGCGCGCGACGGCCGCCGCGTGGTCCGGCTGAAGGGCGGCGACCCCTACATTTTCGGCCGTGGCGGCGAAGAGGCACTGGCGCTGGCGCGGGAAGATATCCCGTTCCGTGTCCTGCCCGGCCTGACATCTGGCCTCAGCGCGTTGGCCGCCACCGGTATCCCGGCCACCATGCGTGGCATCAACAAGGCGGTGATCCTGGCAACCGGCCACGCCGCCGGCACCGATGACGATCTCGACTGGGCAGCGATCGCCCGCACCGGCCAGCCGGTGGTCATCTATATGGGCATGGCCAATCTGCCCATCATCGCCGCGTCCCTGCTCGAAGGCGGGCTGGCGCCATCGACGCCGGCGGCGGTCATCGTTTCGGCGACGACGCCGCAGGAGCGCACCGTCGTTGCCACGCTCGCCACCATCGCCGAGGCCGCGGCAGCGGCCGGGCTCGCCTCACCGGCATTGATTGTCGTCGGCGGTATTGTCGCCATGCGCGCGGCACTGGCAGGCGACGCATGACCCGCGCCATCATCATCGGCGCACCGCGCTCCGGCTCCGGCAAGACCAGCGTCACCATCGGCATCTTGCGCGCGCTTGCCCGGCGCGGCATCAAGGTGCGCGGCGCCAAATCCGGCCCCGACTATATCGATCCCGGCTTTCACACGGCAGCGACCGGCCTGTCCGGCGTCAATCTCGATAGCTGGGCGATGTCGCCCGACCTGCTCAACGCGCTGGCCGGCAACGCCACCGAGGATGCCGACTTCATCTTCCTCGAAAGCGCCATGGGCCTGTTCGACGGCATCCCTGCCGGGCAAGGCCGCACCGGCTCGGCCGCCGATCTGGCGCGGCTCTACCACCTGCCGGTGCTTTTGGTGCTCGATGTCTCCGGCCAATCGACCACGGCGGCCGCCGTCGCCAAGGGTTTTGCCACCTATGACCCGGATGTGCGCATGGCCGGCGTCGTGCTCAACCGTCTCGGCAGCGAGCGTCACCGCAAGCTGTGCAGCGAGGCCATCGAAGCGCTCGGCCTGCCGGTCGTCGGCGCTATCTTGCGCGATCCCTCGCTCAACCTGCCGGAGCGCCATCTCGGCCTCGTCCAGGCCGGCGAATATGCCGACCTGATGGCGCATCTCGACCGCTTGGCAGATATGGTCGAGAAATCCCTCGACCTCGACGCCATCATGGCGCTGGCAGCACCCTTTTCGCCGGCGCCGGGCAGTTTCGAAAATGCCTTGCCGCCGCCCGGCCAGCGCATCGCGCTCGCCGAAGACGCAGCCTTCACCTTCCTCTATCCGCATGTCGCAGCCTATTGGCGCAAGGCCGGTGCGGAGATCGTGCCGTTCTCGCCGCTCGCCGACGAAGCACCGGCGCAGGATTGCGATGTCTGCTGGTTGCCCGGCGGCTATCCCGAGCTTCACGCTGGCCGCCTTGCTGCGGCAACGAATTTCCGCGCCGGCATGGCGCGTTTCGCCGGGGCAAAACCCGTCCATGGTGAGTGCGGCGGCTTCATGGTGCTGGGCGAAGCGTTGGAGGATGCTGCCGGCGACACGCACGCCATGCTCGGCCTGCTCGGCCATTCCACCAGCTTCGCCAAGCGCAAGATGGACCTCGGCTACCGCGAAGCGCGGCTGCGCGCCGCGTGTCCGCTGGGCGCGCAGGGCGCGCTGATCCGCGGCCACGAATTCCATTATGCGCAGATGATTGCGACCGGCAATGACGAGCCGCTGGCCGATCTCGCCGACGGCCAGGGCAATCCGCTTGGCGCCTCCGGCTACCGGCGCGGCCATGTCAGCGGCACCTTCTTCCATGCCATTGCGAGGGGCGCATGACCGCCGTTCCCTCGCCCCGGCAGGCGCTTGACGACATCGCGCTCTGCCTCGTCTTCTTCACCCGGTTGCCGCTGCCGGTCTTCGAGTTTCGCGGCCGCAGCCTGGCCGATGCGATCTGGGCTGCACCCATCGCCGGCCTCGCCGTGGCCGTGGTTGGCGCCGTCGTCTACGCCATCGGTGTAAAGCTCGGTCTTGCCGCCGGTCCGGCGGCCGCCCTTGTCCTTGCCGCAACGCTGCTCGCCACCGGCTGCCTGCATGAGGACGGGCTGTCGGATGTCGCCGATGGCTTTGGCGGCGGCAAGACGCGCGATAAAAAACTGGAGATCATGCGCGACAGCCGAATCGGCGCCTATGGCGCTTCGGCGCTTGGCCTGTCGCTGCTCATCCGCTGGAGCGCGCTGTCGCAACTCGCCAATCCGACAAGCGTTCTCTTCGCCCTGATCGCCGCCCATGCCGCTTCGCGCGGCCTGCTCGGCGCCTTCATGCACCTGTCGCCGCCGGCGCGCAGCGACGGTCTGTCCGCAGGCGCTGGCACCGTGTCGGCGCAAACGGCTGTTCTCGGCGCAGTCCTCGGCGCCGCAGCACTGCTGGCGCTGGGGCTGGGAGGTGCGTTTGCCGCGCTGGTCCTGCTGGCGCTTCTGTTCAGCGCCCTGCGCGCGCTCTGCCTCAACCAGATTGGCGGCCAGACCGGCGACACGATCGGCGCCCTGCAACAGCTCGGCGAGATCATAGTGCTGCTGGTCGCTTCCGTTTCCCTCACCTGAATCACTTCCGGAGATTGCTTCCCCATGCCCTTCAAATCACGTGATGAACTGCGCGCCGCCTGCCTTGACCTGCCTGCCGGCAGCGACACCGCGGCCAATGCCGTCGCCCGCCGCCAAGACACGCTGACCAAGCCGCAAGGCAGCCTTGGCCGGCTGGAGACCATCACCGCCTGGCTGGCGCGCTGGCAAGGCCGCGACATGCCTAAGCTCGACCGTGTGAAGGTTTTCGTCTTCGCCGGCAATCACGGTGTGACCGCGCAGGGCGTGTCGGCTTTCCCCTCGGAAGTGACCGTGCAGATGGTAGCGAATTTCGCCGGCGGCGGTGCAGCCATCAACCAGCTTGCCCGCATCGCCGGCGCCGAACTCGACGTCATCCCGCTCGATCTCGACCACCCGACCGGTGACTTCACACAAACCCCGGCGATGGACGAAAAGGCCTTTCTTGCCGCCGTCTCCGCCGGCTACGACGCGGTGACGAAAGACCTCGATCTCGTCTGCTTCGGCGAGATGGGCATCGGCAACACCACGCCGGCGGCCGCCATTTCGACCGCCTTGTTCGGCGGCGGCGCGGAAAAATGGACCGGGCGTGGCACCGGCGTCGACGATGCCGGCCTGAAGCGCAAGGTCACGGCCATCGAAGCCGGCCTCAAGCGCCACGCCGATGCGCTGTCCGATCCGCTGAAGATCGCCGCTGCCTTGGGCGGGCGCGAACTCGCCGCCATCTTCGGCGCCACGCTTTCCGCGCGCCGCAACAATGTCCCGGTGCTGCTCGACGGTTTCGTCTGCACGGCCGCAGCGGCACCTTTGGCGCGGCTGCACCCAAGTGGCCTCGCCCACACCATCGCCGCCCACGTCTCGGCCGAATCCGGTCACCGCCGCCTGCTCGAAGCGCTCGGCCTGCCGCCGCTGCTCGACCTCGGCATGCGGCTCGGCGAAGGCTCCGGCGCCTGCCTCGCCGTCAACATCGTGCGCTCGGCGCTGGAGTGTCATGTAAGGATGGCTAGCTTTGCCGAGGCCGGTGTGTCGGAGAAGTAGCTAGGGCGATTTGACGGGAGAGCGCCGGCCCGAACCTTCACTGACGATCGTCGGGCCGGTCACTGGCATTCCGGGCTGGTGGCTCGAACGGCAAGGCCGCTGAAAGATTCCCTACCTGGAGAACATTGGCCCGCTGCTTCTGTGGTGGGCTCTTTTTACTGGCTCTAGTCGCCGTCGTTGCCGACAAAATGTGATTGACGTGACGTTGACTAGGCGCAATCATTACGATTGTGCAGGGTGAGGGCGTTTCAATGAAACTCGTTGTCTTTGGCGTAGCAATAGTATTGGCCGCCACCGGAGCAGCTGTTGCGAAAGAGAAGAAAAAGGTGGCCACCGCTCAGGCTACAACCTCGTGTTCTACAGCTCATAAGAAGGCTGGCAGCAAGCCGACCGCGAAACCGAATTGCAAATCGACAGGCACCGTTGTTGCGCGGCCGTCAAATAGGGCCGAAAACTTCCTGGATCATTATAGTCCGCGCTTAGGGTATGACACCAGTCCGTGGTTTCAGACTGGCTTTAATTGATGGCGGCTTAGGCTTCCGGGCCTTTCTTTATCCAGCGCGGCCTTCCCTCCTTCGTAAGCTTGCCTTTCGGGCCAAATAGCGCACCGGCTTACCGGCCGCCGAGCCTTTAAAGTCTAATTGGAGGGTCTGGTGCAGCCCGAAATCAGAATTTGTAGCTAAGTCCAACGCGAACATCGTTGGTGGTCAGATCAAGTCTGGCTTGCTGTCCAGGGAAGCTGTACGGCGCAGGTTGCGATTTGCGGCCATAGTCGGAATAACGGTATTCGACCCGCGCGATCAGTTTGTCGGTCATGGCGTATTCAAGTCCAGCGCCTGCCGTCCAACCAACCATGGTATCGCCGTTTTCGATTGATCCACCTGGAAAATTGAAAGTGCCTGAGTAATCACCGATAGCAAGACCGCCAGTTACAAATGGCAAGAAACGATCGAAGGCGTAGCCGACACGCAGGCGCGCCGACCCGAACCATTTTAAATCACCGCTTGCGAAGAAACCGGGAGGAGCCCCAGGAAAGCCACCGTCCCCTTTGGCGTTGGTGAAATTGGCATCCGCTTCGACGCCTATGACATAGTTGCCATTGAACTGGTAGTTATAGCCAACATATGCACCGCCAAAGCCGCCTTTGGGATCGACGGAGGCGCTGATAAAGGGGGGGCCGGCCGGAGACCCGGCGCCGTCATAAGTTGAACTTCCCCAAACGTACCCGGCCTGCGCACCGAGATAGATGCCGGTCCAGTTATAAGCCACAGGCTCGGTCGGCTGGGGAGAAAGATCCGCCGCCAATGCGGGGGTGGCAATCGCAAACGAAGCAAGAAGGGCAAACTTGAGCGTGCGCATCGGGCGTCCCCCAAATTGATAAGTCAAGTTTAGCTTGGTTTTCCAACAAACCATGTAACCCTTCTGCCACAAATTGAGAAAATTGCTCTGCTGGATCCCGCTTGCGCCCCCATGCCCAACGGCAGCGCTGACACGGTCGCGAACCGGTTCCGATTAGCTTGTAGGAGTCGCGCCAATCTAGGCTCGTGCCACCATCGACGCATGCCGAAGACGCGTTAACGCGTCTCTGATTCCAAGGTCTGCCACCAATTTTCTTGAAAATTTGGTGGGTGCGCACAGGATTGAACTGTGGACCCGCTGATTAAGAGTCAGCTGCTCTACCAACTGAGCTACGCACCCACTCGACCGGTAAAACCGGCGTCGGCGGGCATATAGCCGCCGATACCGGTCCTGTCCAGCCCTGCCGGAATCATTTCCCGACAAATAGCTGAACTGCCGCAGGCGGTCAGACGAACAGTCTGCCTTCCGCCACCTTGATGGCGTGGCCGCCAATGCGCGCCGACGCCAGTTTTCCGCCTTCGACAGTGAGTTCGAGGCGGATGCGCGACGGTCGGCCCATCTCCAGCCCCTGCTCGATCCACAGCTGCGAAATGCCGTCGGTGGGGGCGTCGAAATGCATGATTGCGCCGGCAAAGGCCGCCGCGGCCGACCCGGTCGCTGGATCCTCGTATGATGGCGTGCCCGGCACGATCATGCGGACATGGAAGGCGCTGTCATGGTTCACCGTCTGGCGGCAGTAGACGTACGGGCTGGCGAAAGCCCATTCGCTCTTGCGCGGCGCCAGTTCCGACCAGGCCTGGTTGTCGAGCTTGATGCGGGCTGCCGCCTCCAGATTGGCGACTGGAATGGTGACGTAAGGCACGCCGGCGGACCAGAACGAAACCAGGTGATTCTCGAAGCCGATCTCATGCGGCGCGAGGCCAAGGGCCGCACCAATCGCTTGCGGATCGGCTTCGAGCTTCAACGGTTCCGGCAGCTTCGCCAGATCGAACTCGGCAAAGGTGGCGCCATCGTGCCGGCTGACGGCGCAGCGCACCGGGCCGATGTTCTCCTCCAGCACGAAGATGCCGGCGTCGCCCTCGCCTGCCAGTTCGGCCAGCGCAATCGCCGCGCCGACGGTCGGGTGGCCGGCAAACGGCATTTCATAGTCGGGCGTGAAAATACGAATGCGGTTGCGGTGCTTGGGATTGTCCGGCGGCAGCACGAAAACCGATTCGGACAGGTTGAACTCGCGCGCGATGGCCTGCATGGCTGCCGTATCCAGCCCCTTGCTGTCCAGCACGACAGCCAGCGGATTGCCGGCCAGCCGTTCGGTCGTGAACACATCATAAAGCAAGTAATTGCGGGTCTGCATCTTGGAAAACCTTCCGCCTCAATCCGAACATGGCCGAAATTTAATTTGATATTCGAACCAGTAAGCCTGATCTGTGCACCTATAGGGACATTACGCTTCATAGGGGTCCGGCGTGGACCAGCTTGTCAATCTGCCAAAGACGGAATCGGATTCCGCCATCGAGGCGGCGCTCGGACTTGATCGCAACGGCGTGCGCAAGAAGCGCCGCCGCGGCTGGCTTTACGCGCTGCTGGCGCTGATCGCCATTGCCGGTGGTCTCGTCGGCTACCAATGGTATGCCGGCTCTCCCGCCAAGATCGACTACACCACCACGCCGGCCACGATTGCCGATCTCACCGTCGCAGTGTCGGCAACCGGCACGCTGCAGCCCCTCACCCAGGTCGACATTTCAAGCGAACTGTCCGGCATCATACGCTCCGTCTCGGCCGAGGAGAACCAGCAGGTCAAGAAGGGCGACGTGCTGGCGACGCTCGACACGGTGAAACTCGAGGTCCAGATCGAACGCGCCGAGGCTTCGGCCAAGGCCGCCGCCGCCAATGTCGAGGACGCCACGGTCACGCTGGCCGAGAACGAGAAGGCGCTGGTGCGCGCTGCCGAGCTTACCAAGCGCGGCATGGCAACCGACCAGTCGCTTGAGGCCGCAACCGCCACGCGCGACCGCTCCAAGGCAGCGCTCGATAGTGCCGAGGCCAATCTCGCCATCGCCCAGGCCGACCTCAAGGCGCAGCAGACCGACCTTGCCAAGAGCACGATCTACGCGCCGATCGACGGTATCGTGCTGACGCGTTCGGTCGATCCCGGCCAGACGGTCGCCTCCTCGCTGCAGGCGCCGGTGCTGTTCATCATCGCCGCCGATTTGCGCAACATGGAGCTGGTGGCGGCGGTCGACGAGGCCGATATTGGCGCGGTCAGGCCCGGACAGCATGCGCGTTTCACCGTCGACGCCTTTTCGGAGCGGCCGTTCGATGCCGAAATCCGCGACATCTCCTACGCCTCGGTGACCACCGACGGCGTCGTCACCTACAATGCGCGGTTGGAAGTCAACAACAACGAACTGCTGCTGCGGCCCGGCATGACCGCCACCGTTTCGGTCGTCACCAAACAGGCCAAGGGCGTGCTCACCGTGCCGTCCACAGCCTTCCGCTACCGCCCGGCCCAGCAGGCCGCGCGCGCTTGGAGCCTCAGCGACCTGTTTACGGGCCGCATGGGCCGTCCGGGCGGCAATCGCCGCCAGCAGGTGGCGGCACCCACCGACGGCTCACGCACGCTCTATGTGCTGGAGAACGGCCGCCCGCATCCCGTCAACGTCAAGATCGGCTCCACCGACGGTGAGCTCACAGAGATCACATCCGGCCTCGACGAAGGCGCGCAAGTCATCACCGCCTCGCAGCTGCGGAGCTGACGCCGTGGCCGCGACCCTCATCGGCTTCGACACGGTCTGGAAGAGCTATGGCCAGGGCGAAGCCAAGGTGCATGCGCTGGCCGGCGTCGACCTTGCCATCCAGCGCGGCGAATTCGTCGCCATCATGGGTCCGTCGGGCTCGGGCAAGTCGACGGCGATGAACATCATCGGCTGCCTCGACACGCCGACCGCCGGCACCTACTCCTTCATGGGCATCGATGCCGGCCGGCTCGACCGCAACCGCCGTGCTTTGCTGCGCAATCTCTACATCGGCTTCGTCTTCCAGGGCTACAATCTGTTGCCGCGCACCACGGCGGCAGAAAACGTCGAGCTGCCGCTGATCTATCGCGGCGCGCCGGCCCGCGAGCGCCGCGAACTCGCCATGCAGGCGCTGGCCGAGGTCGGGCTTGTCGGGCGCGAGCACCATACGCCGGCCGAGCTCTCCGGCGGCCAGCAGCAGCGTGTGGCGATCGCCCGCGCCATCGTCACCAGGCCGACGCTGCTCGTCGCCGACGAGCCGACCGGCAATCTCGACACCGCCCGCACGCACGAGATCATGGAGCTGTTGACGCGGCTGAACCGCGAGCTCGGCCTGACCATCGCCATGGTCACCCACGAGGCCGACGTCGCCGAATATGCCGAGCGCACCATCCGCTTCCTCGACGGCCACGTCGCTTCCGATTCCTCGAAACTGGAAGTGGCCTGACCATGATCTGGGAAACCGTCCGCCTGTCGCTGCGCTCCGTCCGCCGCAATGTGCTGCGCTCGTTCCTGACGCTGCTCGGCATCGTCATCGGCGTTGCCGCCGTCATCGCCATGCTGACCATCGGCTCCGGCACCACGGCCAAGGTCAAGTCCGACATTGCCAAGCTCGGCTCGAACCTGCTCGTCGTCCGCTCTGGCCGCCCGGCAGGCACTGGCGGACCGGGAGGGCTCGACCAGGCGATGCGGCCGCTGGCCGACAAGGATGTTGCCGCCCTCGTCGCGCATCTGACCGGGGCACGCGCCATTTCGCCGGCCTCGCAAAAACAGGTGCGTGTCATCTTCGGCACCGAGAGCCTGACGTCGGGCGTCACCGGCACCGACAGCGCCTATCTCGACGCCCGCGACTGGAAGCTGGTTTCCGGCCGTCCGTTCAGCGATTCCGAAACCCGTTCCGGCACCGGCGTCTGCCTCATCGGCGAGACCGTGCGCCAGCAATTCTTCGGCGCCGGCGAGCCTGAAGGCGAGATCATCCGCGTCAACCGCACCTCGTGCAAGATCATCGGCCTGCTCGAACCCAAGGGCTATACCGGCTTTGGCCAGGACCAGGACAATGTCGTCCTGATGCCGCTTGCCGCCTACCAGCGCCGAATCGCCGGCAACCGCGACATCGACAACATTTATGTCGCCGCCGACGACCGCACGCCGACCACCGAATTGCAGCCGCGCGTCGAGGACATTTTGCGCGACACCCGCCGCATCACGCCCGACCGCGAAGACGATTTCTCGATCCGCGACATGACCCAGATAGCAGACGCCATGGCCAGCGCCACCACCACCATGACCGGCATGCTCGGCGCCGTCGCCGGCGTCAGCCTTCTGGTCGGCGGCATCGGCATCATGAACATCATGCTGGTGTCGGTCACCGAACGCACGCGCGAGATCGGCATCCGGCTTGCCATCGGCGCGCATGAAAAGCACATACTGATTCAGTTCCTGGTCGAGGCGACGGTGCTATCGCTGCTCGGTGGCATCATCGGCATCCTGATCGGCCTGGCGCTGGCGGGCCTCGCCTCGGCGGCGCTGACCATACCGTTTGCGCCGAGCCCGGCCGTCATCCTGCTTGCGGTAGGCTTTTCCGCCCTGATCGGCATGGTGTTCGGCTTCTTCCCGGCGCTGCGTGGCGCCAGGCTCGACCCGATCGACGCACTGCGGCACGAATAATTGCTATCCACAACTTGGGTGCTTTGTCGACGCCGGCAACGCTGTCATCGTCAGGTCAGCGATGCTAGGGCAAAGCATCACTGGTCGAGAAAGTGGCAATGAGCAAGAAAGCGCGATTGATCCTGGCAATGGTGATCATCGAAGGCGCCCTTGGCGGCATCTGGTGGTATCTCGCCAGCTACGGCATGGCCAATCCTGATCGCGTCACAGCCGATTTCCAGGGCGTCGTCGGCCAGACGATGGGCACGGCGATGGGTGGGTTGCTTGGGCTTGGCCTCATCCTATTTGTCGTCGCCGCTCGCAACGACCGCAAGGCGGCGCAGCAAAAGGCGCGACACTGACCTACGCTTGCAGCCTGTCAGAACGGCAGTCGCGCATTCTCCTTGACCTCCTTCATGACGAAGAAGGTCCTTGTTTGCCGAACGCCCGGCAACGCAATCAGCTTCTGCCCATGCAGCTTGTTGAAATCCGCCATGTCGCGGACCCTGATCTTCAGGAGATAGTCGAAGTCGCCGGCGACGAGATTGCAATCCAGCACCTCCTTGAGCTCGAGCACGGCCTCTTCGAAGGCGGCGAAGCTTTCCGGTGTCGAGCGGTCGAGCACGACGCCGACCATGACCAGCGCGCCGAGGCCGACCGCGACCGGCGCGATCTCCGCCCTCACCCCGGTGATGTATCCCTCTTCGAACAGGCGCTGCGTGCGCCGATGACAGGTGGCGGCGCTGACATTGACGCGGGTCGCCAGTTCCGCATTCGTCAGCCGTCCCTCGGCCTGGAGTGCGCGCAGGATTTTCACGTCGATGCGGTCAAGAGCTTGCGTGGAAGATTCTTCCATTTTGATAGGCCTCTGTGGACGATATAAGCAATCATATCGCCCGTTTGTGAATCATGCAAAAATCCTCGGCGCAAGTTTGAGAGCACATTTCGCATGAGATCGCCTATCCTCTGCCTATCGAAACCGACCGCTGGCGGAGACTAATCGGTGTCACTTCTGGCAAAATTCGAACGCTATCCCCTGACCTTCGGCGCGACGCCGATCGAGCATCTGCCGCGGCTGAGCGCGGCGCTGGGCGGGAAAGTACAGGTCTACGCCAAGCGCGACGATTGCAATTCCGGGCTCGCCATGGGCGGCAACAAATTGCGCAAGCTCGAATACATCGTTCCGGATGCCATAGCCTCGGGCGCCGACACGCTGGTATCGATCGGTGGCGTCCAGTCGAACCATACCCGCATGGTCGCCGCGACGGCCGCCAAGATCGGCATGAAGTGCGTGGTGATCCAGGAAAAATGGGTGCCGCACTACGACGCCGTCTACGACCGGGTCGGCAACATTCTGCTGACGCGACTGATGGGCGCCGACAGCCGGCTTGTCGATGACGGTTTCGACATCGGGATCCGCAAGAGCTGGGAGGACGCCATCCAGTCGGTGAAGGACGCCGGCGGCAAGCCCTATCCGATTCCGGCCGGCGCCTCCGTGCACAAATTCGGCGGGCTCGGCTATGTCGGCTTCGCCGAAGAGGTGGCGAGCCAAGAAGCCGAGCTCGGCTTCACCTTCGACTACATCATCGTGTGCGTGGTGACCGGGTCGACGCAGGCCGGCATGATCGTCGGTTTCGCCGCGCAAGACCGCGCCGACCGGGTGATCGGCATCGACGCCTCCGGAACGCTCGACCAGACCCGCGCGCAGGTCCGCCGCATCGTCGACGACACCGCATCCCTTGTCGGGCTCGGCCGCACGGTCCGCGACGACGAAATCATCATCAACCCCGACTATGCGTACCCCGCCTACGGTGTTCCCTCCGATGAGACCAACGACGCGATCCGGCTGGCGGCCCGCACCGAGGCGATGATCACCGATCCGGTCTATGAGGGAAAGTCGATGCAGGGCCTGATCGATCTGACCCGCAAAGGCTTCTTTCCCGAAGGGTCGAAAATTCTCTACGCGCATCTCGGCGGCGCGCCGGCGATCAACGGCTACAGCTACTACTACAAGGACGATGGCGCCCCGACCCGGCCGCAACCGGCAGCGAGTTCCGACCCTCGGGAAGGCACTGCGCCGGAGACGCTGCCGCCACTCTTTCCCTGATCAGGGATCCTCGCCGCTGCGGGCAAAATGCCACTCGACCAGCGGCTTCATATGCGGCGCCAGCCCCTCCGGCAGGTCGGCGGCATGGCGGATGATGACCGGTCCCTCAATTTCCGGCTCCGCCTCGGTGGCGACGAAGGCGCTGATGCGCCGCGCAATCTCATCCGCTGGCTCCTCGACGTGGTAGCGGCGGAAGAGAACCGTACCGGTCGAAGTCGACAGCGCGTGGTAGCGCCTGCCGCGCGCGGCACCTGTCAGGTCAAGCCCGGTTTCCTCGCGCACCTCGCGGATCATGTTGAAATCGACGTCGACGCGGCCGTCGCGAAAATCGATCGGCTCGAACGAGCCGGCGGCGAAATAGACGCGACCGGCCATGACCGTGTGCGAGCCCATGCGGATCGCCACCAGCGCATTGTCGCCGGCAACCAGCATGGCGTGGCCGTAGGCGTGCTCGGCGCCGGTCCCTTGCCGGTTCTTGCGCCACAGCATGAAGGTCGAGTACTTCACCGCGTGGCAGCGCCCGGCGAGACGGTTGTCGCGCCAGGCGAGTGCTGACAAAAGCACCACGGTGCCATCGAACAGCGCCGGTTTGGCTTCGGTCTCGAGCCGCCAGTTATCAGTGATGGCCTGCGCGTTGTCGCGCTCGAACGGATGCTGGCCGGGGTCGAGCCGCACGTCGACCTCATCGACCGGCAGGATGACATTGCGCGGCAGGTCGAAACTCACGCTCAGGCCCCCACTCAGGCCATGTCCAAAGTGATCGCCACAGGACAATGGTCCGATGCCTTCGGCCGGTCCCAGCCGGCGCGCGGAAAGCGCTCCACCGCCTGTCCCGCCGGAAAGATGGTGCGCCAGGGCTGGCCGTTGCGGATGATGTCGGGAACGGCCGTCGCATTCTTCGCCGCCAGCCCCTTGGACAGCAGAATGTAGTCGAGCTGGCACAGATGCCGCTCCTGCGGCCCGCGCGTGTGGTAGAAACTCCAGCGGTCCATCTCCGGCCGGCGCTCGACGACATTCTCGCAAAAGCCGCCAGCGGTCAGCACACTGAGGCAGGACTGGCTCTCGTCGATTACCTGGAAGCGGTAGCCGTCGACAGCGTCGCCCTCGATCTTCACCCGCTGCCGGTAGTCATTCATGTCGCCGCAGATCGCCCAGCGCTTGTCGGCGGCATGGTCCTTGCTGAAGCGGTCCTCGATGATGCGGCGCACGGCCTGCGCCTCGGCGACGCGCAGCGGCATCGTCGCTTCGCGCCCGTCGAGCCCGTTGCGTGGCGAGCCCATCGATTTGAAATGCACGAGATAGAGCGTCAATGGCACGCCGCCGACCTTGACGTCGACCTCAAGACAATCACGCCGGAAGATGCGCTCATTGGCCTGATGTCCGAGTTCGGCCAGTTCCGGCGTGAACAGGCCGAACTGCTCGAAGGTGGCATAGGCATGGCTGGTCATGCGCACGAATTCGATGGGCTGTCCTTGCGCGGTCTCGTTACGCATCATCACGGCAACGTCGATGCCGCGCGAATCATTGCCGGCGGTGGTGTATTTCTGCCGGTAGCCCTCACCCACCATCTTGAAGAGATAGCCATATTCGAAGGCCTTCAGCGCCTCGATATTGTCGACCTCCTGCATGCAGATGATGTCCGCGCGCGTGGCGGCGATGGCGAGCGCCGTCAGCTGGCGCGTGTCGTCGGACTGCGCAATCGCACGCGCCTGCTCCAGCATCTTGTATTCGGCCTCGCTTTGGATGTCGAAAAGCGCCAGTGTGCGGTCTTCGTTGAGCTGATTGCGGTAGCCGGAGAAATCGAACCTGTTCATCAGGTTTTCGACGTTGAAGGTGGCGAGGCGCAGCGACATGGCCGTGACCTTTGCCCGCAAGCGGTCTCGAAAACAAGGGCCTCGCCCTTGCTCGCAGGGAACCTTTCCGTTCATCCGCCGTTCAGATGAAAAGTCCCATCATCAGGCTTCTTCCCTGGGGTATTCTGGGCGTGGGGCCTGTATCTCTTGGAGAGTGCAATGAACTCGCTCTTTTCGTCCACCGTCAAATCCGGGCTGATAGCGCTCGGTCTCGTCTCGGGTCTCACGGCGCCGTCCGCCGCCGGCCCGATCCTGCAGCCAAACCTGTTAATTCCGTCAAGCACGGCAGCCCCGACGATCACGCCGGTTCGCGACGACTGGGCGGGCGGCAATGACCGCCGCGCCTTTAACGATTGGCAGTGGCGCCGCCATGACGGCCGTCGCTTTGCCCGGTCAGGCAACTGGAACAACGACAACTGGAACGGCAACGGAAACTGGAATGGCGGCGACAACTGGCGCTGGCGCCATCATCGCCATCATCACGGCAGCGATTTTGATACCGGCGCGGCCGCAGTTCTCGGCCTCGGCCTGGGGCTCGGCCTCGGCAGCATCTACAACAACGGCTATTATAACAACGGTTACTACAATAACGGCTACTACGCGCCCCGCCGCTATTACCGCACGCAGCGTCTTTCCAGCGCCCATGTCCAGTGGTGCTACGACCGCTACCGGTCTTATCGATCCTGGGACAACACGTTCCAGCCCTACAATGGCCCGCGCCAGCAATGCTGGTCGCCCTACAGCTGAACCATAAGCGACAATGCATGACGGCGCCGCCCATCGCGGCGCCGTTTCCATTTGGGAGAGACGGCTGGATACGATCGCCGCTAACCATATGTTTATCGGCTCGGACTATCCATGATACGGTGCCCCATCTGACGATCGCGTCGATCCGATCGCGAAGGACGTGCCGTCATGGCCGACAACGAACTGAGAAACAAACACCGGCAGCGCGTGCTGAAAGGCGCGACGATTCTGCTCGGCCTCACCAATTCCGAGGTCAAATGCACGGTGCGCAACATGCACGCCGGCGGCGCCGAATTGAAGATACCGATAGACGCGCGCGTGCCGGACGAATTCCTGCTCTATGTGCCGATCGACGGCATCGGCTACAAGTCTATCGTGCGCTGGCGCCGCGACGACCGCATCGGAGTCGAGTTCACCGGCACCGAGCCGAAGCCGCACTGGCACTACGGCTGAGCGTCCTCAACGCTGATCAATAAACCGGCATAAAAAAGCCGGCGGATCGTTCCGCCGGCCCTTCTCGCAATCTTGAAGCCGCAGATTAATTCTTGGCCTTGTCGACCAGCTTGTTCTTCGAGATCCACGGCATCATGGCGCGCAGCTTGGCGCCGACTTCCTCGATCTGGTGGCTGTCGTTCATGCGGCGGATGCCCTTGAAGCGCGACATGCCGGCGCGGTATTCCTGCATCCATTCCGAGGTAAACTTGCCGGTCTGGATGTCCTTCAGCACGCGCTTCATCTCGGCCTTGGTCTCGGCGGTGATGATGCGCGGGCCCGAGACATACTCGCCCCATTCGGCGGTGTTCGAGATCGAATAGTTCATGTTGGCGATGCCGCCTTCATAGATCAGGTCGACGATCAGCTTGACCTCGTGCAGGCACTCGAAATAGGCCATTTCCGGCGCGTAGCCGGCCTCGACCAGCGTCTCGAAACCGGCGCGGATCAGCTCGACCAGGCCGCCGCACAGAACCACCTGCTCGCCGAACAGATCGGTCTCGCATTCCTCGCGGAAATTGGTCTCGATGATGCCCGAACGGCCGCCGCCGACGCCGCAGGCGTAGGACAGAGCGAGATCGAGCGCATTGCCCGAAGCGTCTTGGTTGACGGCGACCAGACACGGCACGCCGCCGCCCTTCTGGTATTCGCCGCGCACCGTGTGGCCGGGGCCCTTCGGCGCGATCATGACGACGTCGACGGTCGACTTGGGCTCGATCAGGCCGAAATGCACGTTGAGGCCGTGCGCGAAGGCGATTGCGGCACCGTCGCGGATGTTCGGGGCGATCTCGTTCTTGTAGATGTCGGCCTGCAATTCGTCGGGCGTCGCCATCATCATCAGGTCGGCCCATTTGGCGGCGTCCGCCACGCTCATCACCTTGAGCCCGTCGGCCTCAACCTTCTTGGCGGTCGCCGAGCCGGCCTTGAGGCCGATGGCGATGTCCTTGGCGCCGGAATCCTTGAGGTTGAGCGCATGCGCCCGGCCCTGGCTGCCATAGCCGATGATGGCGACTTTCTTGCCCTTGATCAGGTTGAGATCGGCGTCGCGATCGTAATAGACACGCATTTTGGTCTTCCTTCCCGTTTTATAGATCAGTGGCCCCACGGCCGGTTTTTGCTCCGAAAAGAGCGAGAAACTGTTGCGTTGCCCGCACGGCATCGCCGCCGATCGCCGCTTCAGTCAATTCCAGCCGGTCGCCGAGCAAGAGGCGGATCTGCACGTCGCGGGCGACCAGCCCGAAAAAGCTGCGGAATGCCGTTTCGGCATCCGTAAAGTCGAGCAGCCCGGCCTGCTTGCCGGCCAGAAGCACAGGCTTCAGCCGTCTGGCCAGCGCAAAGCGGCCATTCTCAAGCACAATGGCGCCGAGATCGTCCTTGCCGGACCCGGCGTGGCCGACGGCCACACGATTCAAGGCAATCGACGTGTCGCTCGAAATCACCTTCAGCCAGTCCGCGGCGAAGCCTTCAAGGCTTGCCGTCAGCGAGGCAAGATCGAGTTTTTCACCGTCAACCGGCACCACGCGCACTTTCGAGGCCTGCCACTGAACCGTCGCCGTCAGCAGCCCGTCGCGGTCGCCGAACCATTTGTAGAGCGTTTCCTTGGAGCAGCTGGCGCGGCGCGCAACTGCGGTCATGGTCAGATTGTCACCCTCCTCGACCAGCAGGCGCAAGGCCGCGTCCAGAACGGCCTTCTGCCGGTCCGTCAGCGTCGCGCTGGTGTCGATGTCGGCGCTTGCCTGCAACACGGTCGTTCCTCGGCGGCAGGCGAGCCAGCAAGAGCGGCAAGCCGTACCGTACGTTACGGTTCGCCGTTCTATGCCGTATTGCACTCAGCCTTGCAAGCCCTATTTCTGTCTCAACGGTTCGCCGCTGGACCGTTTGCTGGGGGAAGAAGATGCTGGTCGGATTGCTCGCCTTGACGGTCGCCGCCGTGTTCTCCGGCGCCGCCATCTATGTCAGCGTCGCAGAGCAGCCGGCGCGGCTTGGCCTCGATGACAAGGCGCTGCTCAGGGAATGGCAGCCTTCTTACAAGCGCGGCGCTGCCATGCAGGCCTCGATTGCCATTGTCGCCTGCCTTCTTGGCCTGATCGCCTGGTGGCAGACCGGTGGCTTCGCCTTTCTGCTCGGCGCAATTCTGATCATCCTGCCCTGGCCGTGGACGCTGATGGTGATGTTGCCGACCAACAAGGTGCTGGAGGCGATGGACGCAAGCGCCGACAATCCGCAAGCCAGAGCCCTGATCGTCAAGTGGGGCACCCTGCACCTGGTGCGCGCGGGACTGGGCGTGCTGGCGACGCTGGCCTTTCTTTGGGGCAGCCATCTGGCCTGACATCGGCCGGATCTTGTCGGACGGCAAGAATCAATCCGCAACCGGCGGATGACGCAGCCGCCCCAGCAATGCCGACACCGTGCTCAACTGATCCGCCGAGAGCTTGTGGCCGACCAGTTCGGCGATCGAGCGTCCATAGACCACCCACATCCGCCGCCGCGTCTCACGGCCCTTGGCCGAAATACGGATGGTCTGGCCGCGGCCATCATCGGCGACCTTCAGCCTCTCGACCAGTCCATCAGCCTCAAGCCGCGCCAGCAGCCGCGAGATGTTGTACTGCGCAAACAGAGTGCGCTCGGTCAGCTGGAACGGCCGCAGCCCGCCCTCGCCCGCCTCGGCAAGCTCGTGCAGCACGTCGTACCAGTCGAGCGGCGGCAAGCCATTGTCCTTCAAAGCCTGTTCGGCCTGTTCGATCAATTGGCGCGAAACGCGCATCAGGCGCGCCCAGGCCTTGATGGCTTCGGGCGAAGGCGTGGCTGTTTTGATCATGGCTCATCCTAGACGATAGATGCAATTGCATCAAGCTTGACGATTGATGCATCCGCATCTATATTCATGCAATTGCATCAATCACCCGAGGAATTCCATGAAACACGAAATCTGCAAAGTCGCCGACGTCCCGAAGACGGGCAGCCTGATCGCACCGTTCTTCGGCCGCGAAGTCCATGTCTGGCGCAGTGGCGAGCGCATCCGCGCCGCTGCCAATGTCTGCCTGCATTTCGGCGGGCCGCTCGACTGCAAGGACGGCAAATTCGTCTGCCAATGGCACGGCGCCGCCTTCGACATGGCATCAGGAGACCGGCTCGAAGGTCTGGCGCCCAAAGCATCCCGCCTGATGTTCCTGTCGACGCGCGTCGAGGACGGCGCATTGAACTATGTCTGGGGGGAGTGACATGACCGACAAGCTCATTCTCGTCAGCCACCATCTGTGCCCCTATGTCCAGCGCGCCGCGATTTCGCTGACCGAGAAGCGCGTGCCGTTCGAGCGCGTCACCATCGACCTCGCCGACAAGCCGGACTGGTTCAAGGCGATCTCGCCTTTGGGCAAGGTGCCGCTGCTCATCGTGCGGGCAAATGGCAAGGAAACGGTGATCTTCGAATCCGCCGTCATCCTCGAATTCCTGGAGGAGACGCAAGCCAATCCGCTGCACCCCGCCGACGCTCACGCCCGCGCCCGGCACCGTGCCTGGATCGAGTTCGGTTCGGCGACACTGAACGCCATCGGCCGCTTCTACTCGGCGTCCACCGAGGCCGCCTTCCTGACGGAATCCTCGGCATTGTCGGCTATGTTCGATCGTCTGGAGAACGAATTGGCCGACCAGGCCGGACCGTGGTTCAACGGCGAGCGCTTTAGCCTCGTCGATGCCGTCTATGGCCCTGTCTTCCGCTATCTCGACGCCTTCGACCGGATCGGCAATTTCGGCCTCCTCGATGGCAAGCCGCTGGTCCAGGCCTGGCGCAAGGCGTTGAGCGAACGCGCCTCGGTCAAGGCCGCCGTGACGCCAGACTATCCGCAACGGCTGCGTCAATTCCTGCGGGCGAGAAATTCGTTTCTCTCGACCCTGATTGCTCCAGATGATCTCGCCAGCGCGCCTCCTTTAGCCCGATCCGCCTGAACGGATCGATCAGCGTGCCGGCCACCATCGAGGCAAGCACGCTTGGCACTGGCGGGATTTTTGCGATGGTCGCCACCAGCCTGTCGCGGAAGAAGGGCAGCATCGTGCCGTCCGACTGGTAGAAGGGCGTCAGCGCCAGCGACAGCAATTGGAAGACCCGCACATGCCAGCGCCGCGCCCGGGCGTAGGTCTCCAGCGCCGTCTCGACGCTGCCCGTCTGTGCCACCGCATGGCCGAGTGCTGCCGCATCGAGCAGCGCCATGTTCGCCCCTTGCCCGAGCTGCGGGCTGGTCGAATGGGCGGCGTCGCCGATCACTGCCAGACGCCGTCCCGCCGGCAGCTTCATCGTGTGATGGCCGTAGCGGGCCAGCGACAGCTGGTCGAAACTGTCGATCTGGCTGGTGAATGCCTCGCACGCCGGCCATAGCGAGATCAGCCTCTCCTTCCAGGCGTCGAGGCCCGCGGCACGCACGCTTTCGACATCTGTCGGCTTGAGGCTCCAGAAGAACGCCGCCATCTTTTCCGCGCCCGGCTGCGGCCTGCCGATCGGCAGCACGCCGATCATCACGCTGGCCTTGTCGTAGCGCTGCAGCAGCGCATTTTCATCGAACCCTTCGCGCCAGCCGAGCGATGCCCAGAACGCGCCATAGGCAAGCGACCGCGGCTCGGCCGGATCGTTGAGGCTCTGGCGCAATTTCGAGCGCGAGCCGCTGGCGTCGACGACGAGGTCGAACGGCCCTGCCCTTCGGCCCTTATTGAAGACCAGGTTCGCCCGCTCGCCGACGTCCAGCGTCTCGATCTCGACGCCGGTTTCGATGGCGATGCCCTGGCGTTGCGCGGCGTGGAACAACACGTTGAACAGCGCCGCCCGGTGCACCGCCAGCCCGAAGCGACCGCCGGGCTGCGCATCGTAGCGCACGGCGAGCACGGTGCGGCCAGTGCTGGCATCGGCGCCATGCAAACGCTCGATGCGGCTGCCCAGCGCCAAGATGTCGTCGAGCAGGCCAAGATCGGCGAGCACGCTCAAGCCGGTCGGTTGCAGGATCAGGCCGGAGCCGACCGGCTTCGGCTCCTCGAAACGTTCGAAGATAGTGACGTTATGCCCGGCGCGCTTGAGATAGAGCGCCGTGGCCAGCCCCGCCGGGCCGGCGCCGGCAATCGCGATGTCGAGAGATTTTTCCATTGCCCGCCCAACCAATGGCCGGACAATCCTTCAGCGACCCTGCCAAATCAAGCCATTGCGGCACGGACCAAAATATCAACCACCGGCGTCGAAGGCAGCACGTGCCTCGCGCACCGCATCGTGGTTGAGCTCGGCCCACAAGATCAATTGATGATAGGCGCCGAACATCGAGCGTCCGAGATCGGTCAGGCTGTACTCGACGCCCGGTGGCTTGGTCGGGAACACCTCACGATGCACGTAGCCATCGCGCTGCAAATCATGCAGCGTCTGGGTCAGCATGCGCTGCGAAATGTCGGGCACAAGGCGCCGCAACTCGCCGAAGCGATAGGGTTGTTCAGCCAATGCCATCATCAGCAGCGATCTCCATTTGCCGCTGACGCCCTGGATGACATCACGAACCGGACAATTGGCAATATTGCCGCCGTCGCTGATCGCTTTGTAGATCTCCATCTTCGATTTCAGATTGATGACCTTGCCGTCCATGGCTGGTTCCCTGCGCGTGCCTACCTCCCGAAAAACTGCCTTCTTTACGGCACCGGGTCAATTCCTATTTTAGTGCTGGTCTCTTTTTGAGACCACCAAAGGCACCCGCCACATCGGCGCAAAATCAGGATCTCCGATGACCGAAACCCTTCTCGTCACCGGCGCCTCCGGCCAGCTTGGCCGCGGCGTCATCCGCTATCTCCTGGACACGCATAAAATTCCACCGGCGCGGATCATCGCCACCACGCGTAATCCCGAAAGCCTGGCTGATCTGGCGGCGAGCGGCGTTGCCGTCAGGGCCGCCGACTTCAACGACGCGGCCTCGCTGGAAACCGCATTCAAGGGCGCCGACAAGGTGCTGATCATTTCGACGGGCGATCTCGACCTCAAAAGCGGCAGGCGCCTGAAGCAGCACGAAAATGCCGTCGCCGCGGCCAGAAACGCCGGCGTTTCGCATTTGCTCTACACCTCGATGCCCAATCCGGAGCCGGTATCGCCGGTCCTGTTTGCCGATGACCACTACAGCACCGAGCAGGCCATCAAGGGGAGCGGGATTCCCTATACGATCTTCCGCAACGGCTGGTACCAGGAGAACCTGTTCCTGTCGCTGCCGCACGCGATCGCCTCGGGACGCTGGTATACGTCCGCCGGCGAAGGCCGCATCGCCCACGGCGCACGCGACGACATGGCAGCAGCGATCGCCGCCGGCCTTGCTTCCGGCTCGACCGACAGCATGACCTACACCTTGACCGGTCCGCATGCCTACACCACGGCCGAGATTGCCGCGCTGGTAAGCGAGGTTACCGGCAAGCCGCTGGAAGTCATTCAGGTTCCGGATGAGGCGCTGACCGAAGGTGTAAAGGCAGCCGGCGTTCCCGAGGATTTCGCTGACGTCGTCGTGTCCTTCGACGTCAACACGCGCTCCGGCCGCATCGCCATGGTGACCGACGCGATCGAGACGCTGTCAGGCCGCAAGCCGCAAACGTTGAAGCAGTTTCTCGAAGCGAACAAGACTGCACTGGCTGGGTAGAACTGCGCCATAGCGCAAAACGTCAAAGGCCGTGCCTTCGGGCACGGCCTTTCTGTCAGATCGCGACCTGCGTGCCGATCTCGACCACGCGCCCCGTGGGGATCTGGAAATATTCCGTCGCGTCGGCCGCCGTGCGGGCGAGCCCGATGAACAGCTTGTCCTGCCACACCGGCATGCCGGAATTGGGCGAGGCCTTGAGCGAGCGCCGCGACAGGAAAAACGAGGTCGTCATGATGTCGAACTTCCAGCCCTGCTTGCGGCAGATCGCCAGCGCGCGCGGAATGTTGGGCTGTTCCATATAGCCGAAGGTCAGCGTCACCCGCATGAACAGATCGTTGACCGTCTCCATCTTGACGCGCTCGCTGTCGGGCACCAGCGGCTGCGGCGCCGTCACCACCGAGAGAATGACGTTCTGCTCGTGCAGCACCTTGTAGTGCTTCAGGCTGTGCATCAGCGCGGTCGGCGCGCTTTGCGGATCGCTGGTGAGGAACACGGCGGTGCCGGACACCAGCTGCGGTTTCTTCTTCAACAGATTGCCGGCGAGGAAGTCGAGCGGGATTTCGTTGCGGCGGGTCTTGTCGAACAGATAGCGGCTGCCGCGCACCCAGGTCCACATCGCAAGCACGATGGTGAAGGCCACCGCCAGCGACGCCCAGCCACCCTCGAACACCTTGACGATGTTGGAAGCAAAGAAGCCGACGTCGATGAAAGCGAACACCGCCGTCATTGCGACCGCTACCCACAGCCGCCATTTCCAGATGCGCGTCATGACGACGAACAGCAGCACCGTCGTCACCAGCATGTTGCCGGTGACCGAGATACCGTAGGCCGACGCCAGCTTGCTCGATTCGCCGAAGCCGACCACCAGGAGCATCACCACCAGCGCCAGCAACAGGTTGACGCGGGGCATATAGATCTGGCCGGACTGCCGTTCCGACGTGTGCAGGATTTCCAGCCGCGGCAGCATGTTGAGCTGCACCGCCTGTCGGGTCAGCGAGAAAGCGCCTGATATGACCGCCTGGCTGGCGATAACCGTCGCCGCCGTCGCCAATACGACCATGGGGATCAGTGTCCAGCCTTCGTTCATCTCGAAGAACGGATGGCCGACCACGCCGTTCTTGGCCAGCACGAAAGCGCCCTGCCCGGCATAGTTGAGCAGCAGGCAGGGGAAGACGACGGCCAGCCAGGCGAGCACGATCGGCTTGCGGCCGAAATGGCCGAGATCGGCATAGAGCGCTTCGGCGCCGGTGACGGCGAGGAAGATGGCGCCGATGGTGACGAAGGCGACATCGGGCGAATTGATCAGGAAGGCGACGATATAGTGCGGGCTGACCGCCCACAGGATTTCCGGATCGGCGATGATGTGGTTCAGGCCGGAAAGGCCGATGGCCAGGAACCAGACCGCGGTAATCGGGCCGAAGATCAGCGCCACGCCGCCGGTACCGAATCGCTGCACCGAAAACAGGATCGCCAGGATAACCAGCGTCAACGGCACGACATAGGGCTGGAAGGCCGGCGTGACGACATTCATGCCTTCGACCGCCGACAGCACCGAGATCGCCGGCGTAATGACCGCATCGCCAAAGAACAGCGACGCGCCGACAATGCCGATGGCCAGGATCAGCGCCGAACGCGTCGGGAAACTGCCGCGTGCCAGCGCCATCAGCGACAGCACGCCACCCTCGCCGCGGTTGTCGGCCCTCAGCACGAACATGATGTATTTGATGGTGACGATGATCGTCAGCGACCAGATAATCAGCGACAGCACGCCCAGAATATCGCCGCGGTCCGCAACTTCGCCGCCGGACGACGCCACAAGCGCCTCGCGGAACGCGTAGATCGGGCTGGTCCCGATGTCGCCATAGACCACGCCGAGCGCGCCCAGCATCAGCACCTTGGTGCTATGCTGTTCGATTTCGGGATGGCTCGATTGTTCGACGGGTTCTGCCTCACTACCAGTATTGGTAAGGGCCATGGACGACACTCCGATAAGCGCGCGGTGCTCTACGCTTGCTGCGATGCAATATCAAGAGCCCTCACGTAATGGCTGATATGCGGTAATGCCAGCCATCTGCCCTTTACCATCCGCATGCCCTAAGGAACCGCCCCACCGTACCGGCCATGCCATACTCCAACGCATCGGCTGTCAACCCATGTCCGATAGACACTTCGGCCAATGCCGGGATGCGCTTTGCCAATGCCGGCAGATTGTTCACCACGAGATCGTGCCCGGCATTAACCTGGAGCCCGGCCGCGAGTGCGGCATCCGCGGTTTTTCCCAATCTTTCCAATTCCTTCTGCGCCTTGGCGGAATCGGAATGGTAGCTGCCGTAAGGCCCGGTATAGAGCTCGATGCGGTCGGCGCCGGTGTCGCGGGCGGCATTGACGCCGGCGGGATCCGGATCGGAAAACAGCGACACCCGAAAGCCCCCCTTCTTCAGGCGCTTGACGATCGGGTTGAGGAACGCCGCCTCGGCGGCAAAATTCCAGCCGTGGTCGGACGTTGCCTGCGCCGGATCGTCGGGCACCAGGGTCACCTGTTCGGGCTGGTGCTTTTCCACAAGCGCCAGAAAATCTTCCGTAGGGTAGCCCTCGATGTTGAATTCCGCCTTGGGGAACTCGTCATCTATCAGCGCCCGGATCTCCGGCAGGTCGGAATGCCTGGTGTGGCGCTCGTCGGGCCGCGGATGCACGGTCAGCCCGTGCGCGCCGGCGGCCAGCGCCAGACGGCCGAGCCCGGTGACGCTCGGCCATGGCAGGTCGCGGCGGTTGCGCAGCATGGCGATGGCGTTGAGATTGACGGAAAGTTTTGCGGGCATGGCGTGAGGTCCGGCTTAGTGCATGTCGCCCAAAAGTGCGCAGCGGTTTTGGGACAACGAGATGCATGGAAACAAAAATGATTGGCAGCGCATCTATACTGCCTTTGACGGGAACAGACAGGGGGTTTCGGGTGTTCCAGTGATGACATCTGCTCGCAGAGGGAGGCCCAGCCAATGAATTTTCTCCAATCCGTGCCGGCGATCCGCCGTATCGAAACCGACCGTGAGGATCTTTTCGCCATCGACGTTGTCGGCCATATCTCTGCGGCAGACGGTGAAAATCTTTTTGGATTGCTGGAGGCCGCCTACGCGCTTCACCCGCGAATCGACGTGTTGATGCGGCTGGTCGATCACGAGGGCGTCGACTGGGCGGATGTCGCCGACGAGACGCTGAAACAGGGCACGGTGCACGCCCTGCAGCATGTCGCCCGCTGCGCGACGATCGGCGAGCCGAACTGGATAGCGGATGCGCAAAGCTTCCTTTCGGCTTCGTCACCCATCGAGTTCAGGCATTTCAAGGCCGACGATGAAGCAGACGCTTGGGCCTGGCTGGGCGCGACGCCACTCAGCCCTGCTACGCCAGCTGCTACCTGACGCCAGCTATCTAACGATGGTCAGCCGCTCGGCGGCGCGGGTGATGGCGGTGTAAAGCCAGCGCTGGCGGGTTTCCTTGAACGCCCAGCTCTCGTCGAACAGCACGACGTCGTTCCACTGCGAACCCTGCGCCTTGTGCACGGTCAGCGCATAGCCATAGTCGAAATCGTCAAAGCGCTTCTTCTGCTGCCAGGGGATATCGGCGTCCGGATCCTCAAACGCCGACTTCAGCAGCTTGATCTTGGCGACGCCGCGGTCGGGATCGTCCTCTTCGGGCGAGACCAGCAGGTTGATGCCGGGCTTCACCGTCTCGCGCGACGAGGTCATCACCTTCCACAGCGAGCCGTTGAGCAGGCCTTTGGCCGGGTCGTTGCGCAGGCAGACCAGCTTGTCGCCGGCTTGCGGATAATCGGCATTGAACCCCTTCAGCTCGCGCAGGCGCTGATTGTAGCGGCGGCGCGTGCGGTTGGTGCCGACCAGCACCTGATCTGCCTTCAGCACCAGCTCCTGGGTGACGTCTTCCTTACCGATCACCTGCGCGGTCCCGTAGTCGCCACGCATGAACTCGCGGCCCTCGCGCACGTCGAGCGCCAGCTGGATGATCGGATTGTCGCGCGCCTGGCGATGGATTTCGGTGAGCAGCACATCGGGCTCGTGTTCGGTGAAGAAGCCGCCGCCCGAGATCGGCGGCAGCTGCGCCGGATCGCCGAGCACCAGGATCGGCGTGCCGAAACTCAGGAGGTCGCGGCCAAGCTGCTCGTCGACCATCGAGCATTCGTCGATGACGACCAGCTTGGCGCGCGAGATCGGGCTTTGCCGGTTGAGCGAAAAGGTCGGCGACATCGAGGTCTTGCCGGTCACCTCGTCGGCAACCGATTCCTCGCCCTTGGGTCGGTAGATCAGCGAATGGATGGTACGGGCATTGACCGCCCCTTTCGAGCGCAGCACCTGCGCCGCCTTGCCGGTGAAGGCGGCGAACTGCACCTGCCCGTCGACATGTTCGGCAAAATACCGCGCCAGCGTCGTCTTGCCGGTGCCGGCATAGCCGAACAGCCGGAAGATCTGCGGCCGGCCCTCCTTGAGCCAGCGCGCCACCGCCTTGAGCGCCTCGTCCTGTTGGGGGGAGAATTCCATCAGCTGGAGAGACCGGATTCGCAAGGGAAAGACAAGCCGTCACCATCAATGCCTTTAGGCGCTAAGGCTAACAGGGCTGAATTGGAACGTAAAGGGAACAAACATAGACGAGCCGGGCAATCGCCTCAGATAAAGGACATACCGTCAGCGCTGCCCCTCATTGCCCTGCCAGCCTCGGCGCCCTCCTTCTCGCAACCTTGGTGATTGGCGAAACCGGCGATGACAGCACCCCTCTCCCCGTCACTATACGGGGAGAGGATGCCGGCAGGCAGGTGAGGGGCAGCGCAAACGCCGCAAGGACTTCATCCCTTGTCGAAAGACGAGCCTAACCGAGTTGTCCCGGATCGTTCTCCAACAAAATCGGCTTCCCGTGCGGTGTGGCGTGCGCGGCGCGTTCCCAGGCGGCGGCGAGCGTGTCGACATCGCTTTTTCCCGCGACGCCCTTGGCCGCCAGCAGCTTTTCCAGTGCTGCCAGCCAATGCTCGTAGTAATCGTGGCCGTCGCTCGCCGCACCCGGCTTCTTTACCTCAGTGGACAAGGCGTCCGCCCATTCGCTCCACGAAAACAGGCCTTTGTCATGCAGCGCCACCGTCATGGCGAAAGCTTCGGCCTGCCACGGCTCTGAAAACACCGGCTCGTCGAAACCTCCAGGCAATGCGCCTTCATGCCGGCTCAAGATAACTCTCCCAGGCATCGATCGAGACGCTCAGCGTCGGGTCGGCGCCCTCGCCCCAGATCTCCGTGCCATCGAAGACGACGGTATAGACCCATTGCGGGTTTTCGCCCTTTCCATGCGCGTTGCTGTCCGGGAAAACGAAGCCATCGTGCACAGCCTCGATCACACCCTGCTTGTCGCGCGCATAGCGCGGCAGCCTTGTGTGGCCGGTCGGGTTGAAGTTCTTCGTCCGCACGGCCTGCCCGGCCTTGAACCGCGCCGCCTTCGCAACCGGCCGGTCGCAAGGTCCGCCCTTGGCCAGCACCGCCGGCACGTTTTCCGCTTTCAGCACCCTTTTGGGCGTCGCCGCCGGATCGATTGCCCGGCCCTCGGCCAGATCGCGCTCGGTGACGAAGCCGTGGCGCTTCAACAGCACCTCCAGCGCCTTGATCCAGATCTGATAGTAGCTCGATGCATAGTAGACCGCCGGATGCAGCGATTCCCTGGCGTGCCGGCTCTCGTCGATGTTCCAGGCGCCCATGGCGCCGGCAGTCAGCGTCACGCCGAGCGCCCGCCTCTCCCATTCGGCATGAAAGTACGGCTCGTCCTTCTCCGGTGCGACCGCGCCGAACCCCATCTGCCCGCCGAGATCCTGCGGCCCGTTCATGCCGGTACCTTCGCCACCGCCGTGCCGATCATCGCGTCGCGGCTGACCAGTTCTGCGAGTTGCTCCTCGCTCCAACCTTCGGTATTTTCAGGCCGCATCGGCACAACGAGATAGCGCAGCTCGGCGGTCGAATCCCAGACGCGGATCTTTTTCTCCGCCGGCAAGGTCAGTCCGAACTCCTCCAGCACGCCGCGCGGATCGATCACAGCGCGCGAGCGGTAAGGCGGCGCCTTGTACCAGACCGGCGGCAGGCCAAGCACCGACCACGGATAGCAGGAGCACAGCGTGCAGACGACGAGGTTGTGCGTCTCGTCCGTATTGAACACGGCCTGCATGTGCTCGCCTTGCCTGCCGGTATAGCTCAGCGATTCGATCGCCGCCGTCGCATCGCGCTTCAGCCAGTCGGCATAGGCCGGATCGCTCCAGGCTTTCGCCACAACCCTGGCGCCATTACGCGGCCCGATCTTGGTCTCATAGGTGTCGACGATGACGTCGATCGCCGCCGGATCGATCAGGCCTTTTTCAGTGAGGATGGTTTCCAGCGCGCGCACCCGCGCTGCAAAGGGGTCGAGCTCGTTGTCGTGGTCATGATCGTGGGACATGACCGCAGATTAGGATTGCCGGAACGACGCCGCAAGCATGACAGCTTGGGCCACGGGCCGCTGCCTATTCGGCGGCGGCCTTCTGCGGTTCCATGAGCCGGTCCTCGGGGCCGAACAGTGAGCCCTGCTCGCCGCTCTCGACAGCATGCAGCGCCGGCCGGCTCTTTTTCGAGGAGAAGACGCTCATCAGCCAGCCGGAGAAATTCTCGAAATAGACGTAGATCACCGGCGTGACGAACAACGTCAGCGCCTGCGAAGCGAGCAGACCGCCGACAACGGCGACGCCGAGCGGCTGGCGCAACTCGGCGCTGGCGCCGGTGCCGAGCGCGATCGGGAACGTGCCCATCAATGCTGCCAGCGTCGTCATCATGATCGGCCGGAAACGCATCAGGCACGCCTTGTGGATGGACTCCTTGGCCGACATGCCTTCTCGTCGCAGTTCCAGCGCGACGTCGACCATCATGATGCCGTTCTTCTTGACGATGCCGATCAGCATCAGGATGCCGATCACCGCGATCACCGACAGGTCCATGCCGGCAAAGCGCAGCGCCACCACTGCGCCCAGCACCGCCGAAGGCAGGCCGGTCAAAATGGTCAACGGATGGATGAAGCTCTCATAGAGGATGCCGAGCACGATATAGATGGTCAGGATGGCGCCGCCGATCAGCAGACCCTGATTGGCCAGCGAATCCTGGAAGGTCTTGGCGGTGCCGGCGAAGCTGGTCGAGATCTCCTTCGGCATGCCGATCTGCTCCTTCAGCGCGTCGATGCGGGCCGTACTGTCGCCGAGCGCCACGCCTTGCGGCAGATTGTAGGAGATGGTCACCGCCGGAAGCTGGCCGAGCTGGTTGACCGTCAGGGCGCCGGCCGTGCGGTCGACGCGGGCAAAGGCGCCAAGCGGCACCAGGCTGCCGCTCGCCGTCCTCATCTGGATGGCGAGCATGCGCTCCGGCGTCCATTCGATGTCGGGATCGAGCTCGGTGATGACTTCATAGCTGTCGGCCGAACCGAAGATCGTCGAAACCTGGTCGGTGCCGAATCCGCCATAGAGGGCGGAGCGCAGCGTGTCGGTGTCGATGCCGAGCTGGGCGGCCTTGTCGCGGTCGACCACCAGGGATGCCTGCAGGGCATTGTTCTGCAAGTCGCTGGTGACGTCGGTGAAATTCGCATGGTCGGCCGCCATCGCGTCATTCAGCTTCTGCGCCCAGATGTCGGTCTGGCCGGTATCGAGGCCTTGCACGACCAGCTGGTAGGCGCTGGCTGACGAGCGCGAACCGAGCCGCAGGTTCTGCACCGGCTGCATGTAGGTCTCGATACCCGCCACACCAGCCAGTTGCCGCCTTAGATCCGCAAGCACCTTCTCGATGTCGGGGCGCTGGTCCTTGCCCTTGAGCTGGACGAAAAGCTGTCCCTGGTTGAGCGCATTGCTGCCGCTGCCCGCCGACCATGCCACATGATCGACATAGGGCGAATGCGAAAAGACACTGGCCACCTGCCCCTGCAGCTTCGACATGGCGTCGAACGAGATGTCCTGGCGCGCAATCGTCGTCACCGATATTTGGCCGATATCCTCCTGCGGGAAGAAGCCCTTCGGCGACACCTGGATCAGCCACACCGAGCCTGCCGCGGTTCCGATGAAGACGAGGAACACCAGGAAAGTGTGGCGCAGGCAGAAGGTGAGGAGCCGGTCATAGCCGCGTGTGACCAAGTCCTGCTTGTGGCCATGGCCATGCTTGTCGCGATCGGCTTTCGTCACCGACAGCAGCCGCGAGCACAGCATCGGCGTCAGCGTCAGCGACACGAACATCGACGCCAGGATGGCAACCGTCACCACCACCGCGAACTCGTTGAAGATGCGGCCGATGACGCCACCCATCAAAAGCACCGGGATGAACACCGCCACCAGCGAGATCGAGATCGAGATGATGGTGAAGCCGATTTCGCGCGCGCCTTTCAGCGATGCGTCGAAGGCCGACAGCCCATCCTCCTCCATGTGGCGGAAGATGTTCTCCAGCATCACGATGGCATCGTCGACGACGAGGCCAACGGCAAGCGTCAGGCCCATCAGCGATATGTTGTCGATGGAAAAGCCGAACAGGAACATCGCGCCCAGCGTGGCGATCAGCGAGATCGGCACCGCCACGGCCGGGATGATGGTTGCCGTCACCCGGCGCAGGAAGACGAAGATCACCATCACCACCAAAGCGATGGTCAGAAGCAGCGTGAACTGCACATCGTCGACGGCCTGGCGGATCGAGGTCGAGCGGTCGTTGAGCAGCTTGATCTGGGCGGCGGCTGGCATCTGGTCCTGGAAGGACGGCAGCATCGCCTTCACCTTGTCGACGACGTCGACCGTGTTGGCGTCGGGCTGGCGCTGCACGGCCATGATGATCGCGCGCGTACCATCGTACCAGCTCGCCGTCGTCGTGGTCTGCACCGAATCGACGACGCGGGTCACTTCGCCCAGTCGCACCGGGTGGCCATCCTTGGTGGCGATGATGAGGTTGGCGAAGCCTGCGGCGTTGGTGAGCTGCGTGTTGGCGGTGATGGTCAGCTGCTGCTTGTCGTTCTGTAAGACGCCGAGCGGCGTGTTGCTGTTGGCCGACGCGATCGCCGTCTGCAGCTGGTCGATCGAAATGCCGCGCGCGGCAAGCGCGGTCGGATCGATCTGGATGCGCACGGCGTATTTCTGCTGGCCGTAGATGGAAACCTGCGCGACGCCGTCGATGGTCGACAGCGAGGGCGAGATGACATTTTCGGCGAACGCATCGAGATCGGTCAACGGAACCGTATCGCTGACCAGCGACATCAAGAGGATCGGCGCGTCGGCCGGATTGACCTTGCGATAGCTCGGCGGCGACGTCATTTCCGGCGGCAGCGACTTCTGCGTACGCGCGATCGCCGCTTGCACGTCGGCGGCGGCCGCGTCGATGTCGCGGTTGAGTACGAACTGGATGGCGATCGAAGTCTGGCCGAGCGAGTTGGTGGTCGAGATCGAATCGATGCCCGCGATCGTCGCGAACTGCTTGATCAGCGGCGTCGCCACCGAGGTCGCCATGGTTTCGGGCGAAGCGCCGGGCAGCGACGCCGAGACGTTGACGACCGGAAATTCAGCACTTGGCAGCGCCGCCACCGGCAGGAACTTGTAGGCAAACAGCCCGCCCAGCACGAGGGCGAACGACATCAGCAGCGTGGCGACGGGCCTGCGTATGCAGAATTCGGAAATCATTGGGCGCCAGCCTTCTCGGCTTGCGCGACCTTTGGCGCAGCCTGATCCCCGCCAGCCGCCTTGCCCTCATGCACGGCAGCGCCGTCCTTCAGCCTGGTCTGGCCCTCGACGACCACCTTCTCGCCCGACTTGACGCCCTCGCTGATGGCGCTGTTTTCGCCTTCGGTCAGCGCCACTTGCACCGGCCGCATCTCGACCGTGTTGTCCGGTTTGACGACATAGACGAAGGGGCCCTTCTGGCTGGGCTGGACCGCGACCGTCGGAACCGAGGTCATCTGCGGCATGATGCCGGCGTCAAGGATGACGTTCACATACTGTCCGGGCCATAGCGATAGATCGGCATTGGGTATGCTTGCCCGCGTCGCAATGGTTCCGGACGCGGTGTCGACGCTGGAATCGACGAAGTCGAGCGTGCCCTTGCCGATCGGCGTCGGGTCGCCGTCCTTGGTCAGCGTGACCGCGCCCTGCTGCGGGTTGGCCAGCGCCTTGTGCAGCAGCGCCAGATTGCTTTCCGGCAGGTTGAAGTTGACCTGCAGCGGATCGATCTGCGTGATCGTCACCAGCGGCGTCGCCGTGCTCGAGTTGCCGTTGCTCACGGTAACGAGGTCGCCGACCGAAACATTCACAGCGCCCAGCCGCCCGGCAATCGGTGCCGTGATCGTGGCAAAGCCGAGCTGGACATTGTCGGCATCGATCGTCGCCTGGTCGGCATCGACGGTCGCCGCAGCCGCCTTCTGCGCCGCAACCGCCTGGTCATAGGTCTGCTGCGTGCCTGCCTGCTTGGCGACAAGGTCCTTGGCGCGCTGGAAATCGGACACCGAACTTGCAAGCAGCGCCTGGTCCTTGGCGAGCGTCGCCTGGTCCTTGGCGAGTTGCGCCTTCAGCGCACGGTCGTCGAGCGAGAACAAGAGATCGCCGGTCTTCACCATCTGGCCGTCCTTGACGTCGATCGACACGATCTGGCTCGACACTCGCGCATTGATGTTGACCACGGCCGGCGACGAGACGAAGCCGATGGCGTAGCGGCGGATCGGGAAATCGGCTGTAGTCGCGGTGGCTGAAACGATCGAGGCCGAACGGGCGGCGCCGGCGCCGGATTTGCTCCCAGCCTTGTCAGCCGAAGTCTTGTCCGCCGCCGCTGTCTGCCTGGCGCCCGGCAGCATCTGCTTAAGACTGCTCATCGCCGCTGGCGAAAAATACACCCATGCAGCGGCGACACAGGCCGCTGCCACCACCACCGCCAGAACGACTTTCCCGCGCATCGACTAACAAGCCCTATGATCCGACACGCCGAACCCGGTGGTCTCATTCTACTGCAAAACACGGCGCCTTGCCGCGATTTTGCCGAAGTAGATAGGACACGCCTTTGTCGGAAAAGGGCCAAAGCACGGCATTACGAAGATTTAATGTGCACTGCACAATGAATGGGCAGCCGGCTCAGGAGTCGGAAAGCCAGCCAGGATGTGGTTGAGAGTCAGGTCCAGCGAGCCTCGCCTGAACATCAAGCATATCCTATTTCAGCATCGGCCAAAGCGTCGCCGCCAAAAGCACGCCCATGGCGATGTTGAACCATTTCAGCCGTACCGGAACCGACAGGAAACCGCGCAGCGCAGTGCCGAAACCCGCCCAGATCGTGCCGACAACAGGCCGGGAGCGGCAGCAGTCTCCTGATGGCCAGCCAGGCGGCGCAATCCTTTGCGTCTCGGCGTGTTCTCCGGAAGCTTCACCCCATGCGCGAGGCCAAGGGCGGCAAGGATGCGGATAAAGACCCAGCCGAGATCGATTTGCCCGCGCTCAAGCCCGAGCCTGGCGGATTCGGGAAATGCGTGATGGTTGCCGTGAAAGCTTTCGCCGAAGGTCACCAGGCCGAAGCGCGGCAGATTGTAGCCCTGCACGGCGACGCCATCGACGCGCCAGCCCTGCTGGCCGCTGCGATGCGCGAAATGCCCGACCAGCCAATGCCCGGTGAGCGACACCGAGACCCGCACCGCGATGCCCCAGACCACCCAGCTCCAGCCGCCAAGCAGAAAGAAAAGGATCGCCCACGGCAATTGCTGCAGCATCCAGGTGCGCTCGACGAACTTGAAGAAGCGATCGTTGCGGATCGACGGCTCGATGACGAAATCGGGCGGATTGCGCAACGCGACGGCGCAATGCATCTGCCAGAAAGCGTCGGTGAAGAAAGGCCGGCGGTGCGCGTGCAGATCGTGGCAGGCCGTCTGGCGCTGCGCCCAGTCTCTGATGTCATGCGCATAGACCATGCCGAAAGGGCCGGCCATGCCGACGAGCGTGCCGAGATAGACCAGCGCATGCTCGATGAAGATATGCACCTTGAACGAGCGGTGGATGAGCAGGCGATGCATGCCGACCGAATGCCCGGCGCAGATCGTCACCGCCGTTGTCGCCACGAACAAAGCCAAGGCGCTCCAGCTGAAGGTCAGCGGCCCAAACACCAACGCGATCAGCGTCATTGCGCCGACCCAGATCGACTTGGCCGGCATCCAGACCACCTCGCCGTCTTCGGCGTCGCTCAAGGGCTGCGAGATCATTCTGCCTGTGGATATGGTTTTCATCGGTACCCCCCTCCTCTGCAGGAAACATTTCCGAACCAAGAGCCTTGCCTTTCGCCGCGTCGGCGCTTATTTAGGCAGTAAGCTAATTATCTACTATCTCGGATTAGGTATTTAGGCAATAGTCTAAATGCCGGAGAAATGCAGACCGAAGGCACAGGCCTTCGCGACCTACGAGGCGGCAGTGATCGAAGACAAAATATCCGATGCTGAAACAGCTGCTGGCGGCAGCGGCGCCATACAACGTGTGTTCGAGGCGCTGTCGTCGCAGCCCCGGCGCAAGATCCTCGCCTATCTCGCGCACTCGTCGCTGACCGCGGGCGAGATCGCCGCGCGCTTCGACATGTCGAAACCGTCGATCTCGCAGCATCTCAACATCCTGGAGACGGCCGGCCTCATCGCCAGGGAGCGGCAGGGACAGTTCATCCACTACTCGCTGGTCCAGAACAATCTGGTCAACACACTGAACGGCTTCGTCCAGGACGTCTGCCCGGTGGCGCGCCCGATCAAAAGGGAGAGCAAGGAGCTGGCGAGCGGCAAGGTCGATGCCAAGCTGACAAAATCCGCCGGCTGATATCCCGATTGCATCTGCGAGGAAGCCCCCGCCGCATCAGTTCCGGCGACGATACTTCAGCGCCCAGAGAAACCAACTTA
Source organism: Mesorhizobium sp. CNPSo 4688 (assembly GCF_057784295.1). NCBI lineage: Bacteria > Pseudomonadati > Pseudomonadota > Alphaproteobacteria > Hyphomicrobiales > Phyllobacteriaceae > Mesorhizobium > Mesorhizobium sp. CNPSo 4688. The sequence goes on along the minus strand of NZ_JBWLUY010000005.1, from coordinate 55,416 downwards.
AGATGACTATGGATCCAACGTGGAACAGGATCCCATCCCAGAATCTGGTTGGACTGTCCGCATACGCAACCAGGCTATAGGTTCGTCCGACAGGGACCGTCATCGTTACCCAGGCATGGGCAAGAACCCAGACCGAGTACGCGATCAGAGCGTACATCATCACATGTATGATCAGCTCTTTGCGCGGAGTCATGCGTCACCAATTCTCAAGCCTGCTGTCCGACTGCCTTGCCAACCGTGATTGCTGAACTTTAATTTCGCATGAATGCCTACATGCCTGCGGGCCGCGGTTCATTGCCGCCACGCCGGTGCGGCAGATTTCGACCAGGCCGAGCGGCCCTCATGATGGCGATGAACTTGTACCTGCTCGACCCGCTGACGAGGCGTTTCACGAGAGATAAAGAACAGAGTATGAATATGGCTATCGTCATCCACGACTATTAAATTTGCTCTGTCTCAGTTAGGCCGTCAAAGCGAACATGGTCACGGACGCTACGACCAAGAGGAGGTAGAATGACGAATTCAGCGCGGCGTACTAGCTCTTGGTTCATGATCCTGTCGTTTATCATTGCATTTCTTCCTTCCTCCGCAGCTTTTTCAGGGGCGCTGGAAGCAGAGGCCGCCTTCAAGGCGAATAATTATGAAGTTGCGTATAAAGAATGGGAAGCGGTCGCTAGAACAGGGGACGCTACCGCTGAATTTAACGTCGGATTTCTTTACTCCAGAGGATTTGGAGTGCCGCAAGATTACTCGAAGGCAGCTGAGTGGTGGGCAAAAGCAGCAACGCAAAATATGGCGGTGGCTGAGCTGAACCTCGGTCTTTTGTACTCTTGGGGTAAAGGCGTTCAGCAAGATGATGCAGAGGCGGCCAAGCTTTGGCGCAGTGCTGCGACGCAAGGTTTGCCTGAAGCCCAGCAATACCTTGGGAACGCGTATCTCGTTGGCAAAGGGGTACCTCAAAGCGGCCAGGACGCCATTCTTTGGTTCACCAGAGCTGCAGATCAGGGAAATGTCGACGCTCAAGTCAACCTAGGTGCGGCATATCTAACCGGGACGAATGTCGAGAGAAATCCAGAAATTGCCTTTCATTGGTACGAAAAGGCGGCAATGCAGAATGATGCCAAAGCGCAATACAATATCGGCTTGATGTACTTGAAAGGCATCGGTGTCGGGAGCGACCTGACCCTTGCGACACAGTGGTTTACGCGCTCTGCAGCACAAGGTTTTGAGGGAGCGCAGATTGCTCTCGATCGCATACACTCAGTACTTAAGAAGACGTAGCTATAAACGGTCGCGCTCCATCAAGCGGGAGAGCCAGGAAACTGGCCGGCAGCAAGGCCGAGCCAGCAAAACCAAAAAACTGAAAATCCTACATGCCTTGCGGGCCGCGGTTCATCGCTGCCACGCCGGTGCGGCAAATCTCGACCAGGCCAAGCGGCTTCATGATGGCGATGAACTGGTCGAGCTTGGAGCCCTTGCCGGTGATTTCGAAAATGAAATGCTCGGTGTTGGCGTCGATGACCGAAGCGCGAAAAGCGTCGGCCAGCCGCAGCGCCTCGACGCGGGCCTCGCCGGTGCCGGCGACCTTGACCAGTGCCAGTTCGCGCTCCAGCGGCCGCTCCTGACCGAATTCGTGCGAGCGCACGGTCAGATCGACGACACGGTGCACCGGCACGATGCGCTCGAGCTGGTGCTTGATCTGCTCCAGCACATGCGGCGTGCCGCGCGTCACGATGGTGATGCGCGACAGATGCTTTTCATGTTCGGTCTCGGAGACGGTCAGGCTCTCGATGTTGTAGCCGCGGCCGGAAAACAGGCCGATGACCCGGGCAAGCACGCCCGGCTCGTTGTCGACCAGCACGGAGAGCGTATGGTTCTCCGGCTTCTCGGTTTCCTTGGCGATGAAATAGGCGGAGCCGGTCGGTTGAAGCTGTGCGTTCATGACGTGAATCTCGATTTCAGACTTTTGAGCTAATTCTCTGTTTGCGCACGGCTTCTTTCGACAAGCCCTGCCTCGGCTTGTCCTAGACCAGTTCCCTGCCCTTGGCGTCGATGGCGTTGGCCACGGCTTCGTCGGTCGCCTCGTCCGGCAGGAGCATTTCATTATGCGCCTTGCCCGACGGGATCATCGGGAAGCAGTTGGCGAGCGTCGCCACGCGGCAGTCGAACAGCACCGGCTTCTTGACCGAGATCATCTCCTTGATCGCGTCGTCGAGCTCGTCCGGCTTCTCGCAGCGAATGCCATGGCCGCCATAGGCGTCGGCCAGCTTGACGAAGTCGGGCATCGCCTCGGTGTAGGAATGCGACAGACGGTTGCCGTGCAGCAGCTGCTGCCACTGCCGCACCATGCCCATATACTGGTTGTTGAGGATGAAGATCTTGATCGGCGCATCGTGCTGCACCGCCGCACTCATCTCCTGCATCGTCATCTGCACCGAGGCGTCGCCGGCAATGTCGATGACAAGGGCATCGGGATGCGCGATCTGCACGCCGAGTGCCGCCGGCAGGCCGTAGCCCATGGTGCCCAGGCCACCGGATGTCATCCAGCGGTTCGGCTTCTCGAAATGATAGTGCTGTGCTGCCCACATCTGGTGCTGGCCGACTTCGGTGGTGATGTAGGTGTCCATGTCCTTGGTCAGCGCGTAGAGCCGCTGGATGGCGTATTGCGGCATGATCACGTCGTTGTTCATCTTGTAGGCGAGTGAATCGCGCGCGCGCCATTTGGCGATCTGCTCCCACCAGGGATAGAGCGCCTTCTTGTCGGCCTTGGCGCTTGCCCGCCACAGCCGAACCATATCCTCCAGCACGCGGCCGACATCGCCGATGATCGGCACGTCGGTGTGGACGTTCTTGTTGATCGAGGACGGATCGATGTCGATGTGGATCTTCTTCGAGTTCGGCGAGAACGCGGTCAGCCGTCCGGTGATACGGTCGTCGAAGCGCGCTCCGATGCAGATCATCACGTCGCAATCGTGCATCGCCATATTGGCTTCATAGGTGCCGTGCATGCCCAGCATGCCCATCCAGTTCTTGCCCGATGCCGGATAGGCGCCGAGCCCCATCAGCGTCGAGGTGATGGGGAAACCGGTGAGATCGACCAGTTCGCGCAGCAGATGGCTGGCTTCCGGGCCGGAATTGATCACGCCGCCGCCCGAATAGATGATCGGCTTTTTGGCGCTCGCCATCAGATCGACCGCAGCCTTGATCTTGTCCAGATCGCCCTGGACCTTCGGCTGGTAGCTGGTGCGCGGCGCCGTCTGCGGCGGCACATAGATGCCCTTGGCGAACTGCACGTCCTTCGGGATGTCGACCACCACCGGGCCGGGACGGCCGGTCGTGGCGACATGGAAAGCTTCATGGATGGTGGCGGCCAGTTCGTTGACATCCTTCACCAGCCAGTTGTGCTTGGTGCAGGGCCGCGTGATGCCGACCGTGTCGCACTCCTGGAAGGCGTCGGAGCCGATCAGCGAGGTCGGCACCTGCCCGGTCAGGCAGACCAGCGGGATCGAATCCATCAGCGCATCCTGCAGCGGCGTCACCGCATTGGTGGCGCCCGGGCCAGAGGTTACCAGGAGCACACCGGCCTTGCCGGTGGAGCGCGCATAGCCTTCAGCCGCATGACCGGCGCCCTGCTCGTGGCGGACCAGAATGTGCTCGACCTCGTCCTGCTGGAAGATTTCGTCGTAGATCGGAAGCACCGCGCCGCCGGGATAGCCGAAGACATGCTTGACGCCATTGTCCTTCAGCGCCTGCACCACCATTTCGGCGCCTGTCATTTCACGCCGCTCACTCTGTCCGTTGCTCATCGGTCTGGTCCCGTACTGTCCGCCATTGGGCGATTGCTGGTCGTTTAGTCGTGTTTCGGGCAATAAAAAAGGCCCCCGAGGGAGCCTGTATGTTGCGCATGGGAGGTTTTCGCCCGGCGGTTACACCGCCTTGCCCACGCGCCTTCCTACGAGAATGAGTGCCTTTTTCATGGTGGCGGACAATAGAATTGGTTTTGCGCCGATGTCAACGGGCAATTCGCGCGGCATTCACGCCGCGCGGATCTTCTGTTTTCAGGCCCAGAGCGCCACGCCCTTCGCCTTGGCCCAACGCTTGAGGATCTTTTGTTCCTCAAGCGTAGCCAGACGATTGCCGAAACCGCGCACCTGCACCGCGCGGTGTTGCGGGTCGAGCTCGATCGTCAGCAACCGCTCGGCCTTGCCAAGCGCTTTGCGCCGCAGCGTCCAGATCGAGGCGTTGCCGGCAATGCACTTGACCGCGTAGGTCGAAACGCAGTGATGCATCGCCCTGGACTCGGCAACCAGATCCTCGGCCGTCTTCAGCTGGCGGACGAAGAAGCGCTCGCCATGCGCCTTCGCCTCCTTGGCCGGAGGCTCCCATTCCCAGTCCTCAAGGCGCGAGCCCTCCCAGGCGCTGCCCGGCGCCAATGCAGCCCGACCGGCTGCGCGGCGGCGCATGGCCTCGATGCGCTCGATGGCGGCAATGTCGCGATGCCATTGCGACATCTGCCGGCGCAACGAAGCGAGCGTGCGGCCCTTCAGGCTATACGCCTTGTCGCGCCGGTGCATGGCGGCGATATAGTCGCAGAGGTCGTCGATCTCCTCCTTCGACGTGGGTTGCTCGCAGAAGAAGCGCGCCACTTCACGCCAGAAGGTGAGCTCGCCACGCGGCGTGCGCGCAATCTTGGTGCGCGCAAGCCGTGCCGCCAGTCCATTATCCCCGGCGTAGGACCGAACGATCGCGAACCAGAACGCCTCGCAGAAGCCAAGCTCGCTCGACACGTTGAGGAAGCAATGCACCTCCTTGCGAGACAGCCATTCATTGGCGCCCGCTTTGTAAAGCGACTGGCCACCCGCGGCCGCGACGTACCAAGCCAGGCGCAGCGCGATCTCCGGGCCGTCCAGTCCCGACCGGTCCAGCCAGATGGCTTCGAGCGCGGCCGAAACCGGATAGCGCGCATAAAGATAACGGGCAGCAGCCAGCCGCAGACGCGCAGGATCGCGCGTTTTCAGCTTCGGGCGCCACAGCGCCCCGTCGCGGATCGCTACGCCGGCATAGCCCCGGCGCACCTCGTCGAGCGCCCGCTCGAAATCCGGAGCGGGACGCGGCGCGGCGGAAACCCGCTGCAACGATGCCTGGTATGCTTCAATGCGTTGGCGCTCGGCGTCCTGCCTGAGCTGTATCATGGACCTGGCCATGGCCGTTCTTCCCGATTGGAACCCTGTCAGCCGCGCGCAATTCCAGCGCCGGCACGGAATGTGTCGAACTGGATAGGCGTGACATGAACAGGTCTCCTCTTGGGGATGACGGTTGCGAATGGGCGGGGTCACTACGCCTGCAAAACTCCAGACGCAAGAGCCATTCTTTCAATGTTTACAAAGGCCTGTCCGTCTGTTGCAAAGGTGCATCTCAGACCTCCAGACAGCCGCCATCCTCGGCGGAAGCGTTCGGCTTTAACCGGTTTGCCACGGCTCTGACCGGGCATTTGATTTCGATGTGAGCGCCTTCGATCAGCGACCGCCGCCACGCCTCACGGCGCGCTGGTTCAGGTCGTCAGGAATTGGGTATCAGCCGTGAAGCGGCTCAGCCCGTCCGCCGCCGGCGGAGGCGCAAAATGCGTGAACGTGATCTCATCGTCGCCTCCTTCAAAAGCGTGGTTGGTACGGGTGCGGCACGATGAAAGGGTGCCGCTGACTGGGCGCGGCTAATACAACGGAACGGGTGCAACGGCAAGAAGGCGAACAGCCAGGTCGCCCGGCCCGGACAAACCGGCAGTGGCAAACCGGCTGTACGCGTCGTTGATGATCGCCGGCAATAAAGCAGGAGCGCTTGCGACAGGCCGTCGCTCACAGGCTGGCGGCCGGTATGCAGCCACCGCGCCTTCGCCGTCGAAGCAGAAACACATCGCTGTCTCCTCCCGCCTGCCATCAGGCGCGACTGGCGAAGTCGCTAACAACCCGCTGCAGCAGCGGCACGTAGTCGCGAAACGCCCGCGTCTTCATGTTGGCGATCTTGCCGGCCTCGTCCCAGATGCGGACCCGCACAGCTTCTTCGTGAAACGGGTTCTTGCGGAACGCGGCCACTTCCTCGGCATTCATAGGCCCACCCTGCAGCGACAGCGTGTGCACCGAGGCCGGCGAAAGCCGGCCGAAGTAGGTCGGGTCGGTGGCGCAGAGAAAGCGCTTGGCGGCGACATGCAGCCTGACGCATTCGACGATGACGGGCGGAAAGAACGGCGCCAGCACCTCGCCGCCGGCCTCGTCATGATGCTTGTCCTCGACATCATCGGGCGAATAGGTGCCGAACTCGCTGGTGTAGTGGCCGATATCGTGCAGCAGTGCCGCCGCCACCAGCACATCCGGCGCGCCGTCCTGTTCGGCAAACCATGCGCCCTGCAACATGTGTTCCGACATGGTGACGGGTTCACCGAGATAGGATTCCGCACCCCGGCGCTCGAAAATGTCGGCGATGAATTCGACGATGTTGTGCGCGTTCAAATCCTGGCCGCTCATTCCGCGGCCTCCTTGAACTCGTGTTCGATCGCCGAAAGCGTCGACAAAAGGCCGTCCTTGTCAGCGTAGCAGCCCTGCAGCCAGCGCTTGCCGGTCCCGGAAAACGCCTTGCGGGCATGCATGACGCGCGTGTTGTCGACGATGAAGGCCTGCCCTGCCTCGAGCTTGAAGGTCACTTCGAAGGACGGATCCTCGATCAGTTCGGCGAACCGGCGATAGGCGGCGTAATAGGCTTCCATATCGGCGAATGGCACATCGACGGTCGGCGCCAGTGAGCGGTTGTTGAAGCGGATGGCGATGAGTTCGCCATCCGGGCCGAGCTCGATCATCGGCCGCTTCGCCTGCAGCCGCACGCCGGATGAGCCGGCATATTCGAAACGCGCCGGATATGAACTCAACAGACGGAAGCCTTCGGGGTTTTCAGCCTGCAGGGCGGCCGCGACGGCAAAACCGTCGACGACGCTGGATTCGCCGCCCTCCACCGTGTTCTCGATGCAGGACAATATCTGCAGCGTCGGCACCGGATCGCGATAGGGATTGTCGGTGTGCGCCTGCAGGCCGAGATTGGTGTAGGCGAGGTTGTTGGGATTGACCTCCGCGCGGACCTCGAACCAGCGGCCGTAATTGGTCTCCCTGATATAGCCGAACAGATCGGAGACCTTGCACAGCGCCCCGGATTCGGTCGGCAGGCCCTCCATCACCGCGAAGCCATAGGTCTTCACCGCCGACAGCCATTGCCTGAGCACCGCGCGGTCGCGGCTGGCAGCTGCATAGCCGGCGCGCGGCACCGAATGCTGCATCGAAGCCTTGGTCCATCGCACGATGGCCTCGCCGGTCCAGCCGGGCTCGCGGGCGGCATCGCGATCATAGGCATTGGCACTCAGCCAGGCCGCGGGAAAGCTGACTGTTTTCTGTTCCGGTACGAAGCTGATCTCAAGAGCATCGCCCTTGATCGCCGCAGTGCCGATCCGCGTTTGCGCCGGAATGTCGAGAATGGTGATCAGCCGCTGGCCATTGCCGGCGCTGCGCGTCTTGTCGTCCAGCGCATTGTCGCGCAGCCACATCGCGTGGAAGCGGGTGCGCGTCCCATCCTTCCAGCTGAGTTCGATTGTTCTGCCTTCGTCGCCGATCAGCGCGTGGGTGAGCATGAAGATCCGTTCCTGTCCGCAATGCCCCACGGCCAACTCCGCAGGGTTTCCGATTGCATGGTGATGGCACGACAGGCATAATTCAAATTATCATTTTGCAGCCAAAGGCCACAAACTGCTTATGCCTCAAACCACCCTGCCCTTGCCCCCGCTTGACTGGCTGCGCAGTTTCGAAGCCGCCGCGCGGCTGTCGAATTTCACCGCCGCAGCGGCCGAGCTTGGCCTGACCCAGGCTGCCGTCAGCCAGCACATCCGCGCGCTTGAAGAGCGCTTGAAGCAGCCGCTGTTCATCCGCCTGGCGCGCGGCGTCGAACTGACGCCGCAGGGCGCTGCCTATCTGCCGCATCTGCAATCGGCCTTTGCCGTGATCGCCAACAGCACGCGCGAGCTGTTCGAACCGAGGACGATCCAGAGCGTCACGATCCGCTCGCCGATTTCTTTCGCGGTGCTGATGATCGCGCCGAAGCTGCCGCAGATGGCGAGTGATCTGCCCTTCGTCCAGCTGCAGGTCGAGACCATCCACACCCCGGCTGACTATAGTGAGCGCTCCGGTGGGCTCGACATTCGTTTCGGCGCCGGCTCCGGCTCCTTCCCCGGACGGCAGGCCGACCGCCTGACCCGCGAAGCCTTGACGCCGATGGCGGCGCCCGACCTCGCCAGGATCCCCGATTGGACGGCATTGCCGCGACTTACGGTCGTCGGCGCGCGGGAAATGTGGGGCGAGTGGTTCGCCGTCGCTCGGATGAAACCGACGATCGGGCCGACGCACAAATTCGACAGTTTCGTCACTGCACTGGAGGCGGCCAAGCACGGCGCCGGTATGGTGCTGGGATCACGCCCGCTGGCCGATGCGGCGCTGCGCGACGGATCCCTTGTCACCCTGTCCGGTTTCACGCTGTCGAGCGGCGCCGGCCACTATCTGACAGCGCCCTCGGGCGCTCATCTGAGCCCGGCCGAGGATGCAGTCCGCCGCTGGTTCGCAACAGCCTTCGGCGCCCCGATTTCCCGATAAGTCCCTGAATACGCGCCAAACTATTGGACGACGTGACGGGGCGCATAATTTGCCGCGATACTGCGCGAAGCCGGACGTCAAGCTTCGGCAGGTTCCGCCCGCTACAGGCGGCCAGGAAAAAATCGCGGAGGAAATTCGATGCTCGACAAGGCCCCCAACAAGAAGCTGTCCGACCTGCTCGATCGCTTCGGCGCGGCACTCACAGCCGGCGATATCGACAAGGCAGTCGCCTGCTTTCAGGAGGATTGTTACTGGCGCGATCTCGTCACCTTCACCTGGAACATCAAGACGATGGAAGGGCGCGACCAGGTGCGCGACATGCTGGTCAGCCAGCTGGCGAAGACCAAGCCGTCGAACTGGGCGATCGCCAAGGGCGAGGACGCCACGGAAAACGATGGCGTGCTCGACGGCTGGATCAGCTTCGAGACTTCAGTGGCGCGCGGCTTCGGTCACATCAGGCTGAAGGACGGCAAGATCTGGACGCTGCTCACCACCATGGTCGAGCTCAAGGGCCACGAGGAGCCGGCCGGCTTCGACCGCCCGCTCGGCGCCAAGCATGGCCACGGCAAGAACCGGCCGACCTGGAAGGAAGAGCGCGAGAAGGAAGCCGCCGAACTCGGCTTCAAGACGCAGCCCTACACGCTCATCATCGGCGGCGGCCAGGGCGGCATCGCGCTCGGCGCGCGACTGCGGCAACTCGGCGTGCCGACCATCATCGTCGAAAAGAACGAGCGGGCCGGCGACAGCTGGCGCAAGCGCTACAAGTCGCTCTGCCTGCATGATCCGGTCTGGTACGACCATCTGCCCTATATCGATTTTCCCCGGAACTGGCCGGTCTTCGCGCCCAAGGACAAGATCGGCGACTGGCTGGAAATGTACGCCAAGGTGATGGAGCTGAACTACTGGTCCTCGACCGAGGCCAAGAGCGCTGTCTATGACGACAAGAAAAAGGAATGGACGGTCGTCGTGCGCCGCGACGGCAAGGACATCACGCTGAAGCCGAAGCAGCTGGTGCTGGCCACCGGCCAGTCCGGCAAGGCCAACATGCCAAACTTCAAGGGTATGGAAAGCTTCAAGGGCGACCAGCATCACTCCTCGAAGCACCCCGGTCCCGACGCTTATGTCGGCAAAAAGGCTGTCATCGTCGGCTCGAACAACTCCGCCCACGACATCGCGGCAGCCCTTTGGGAAGCCGGCGCCGACGTCACCATGGTGCAGCGCTCCACCACCCATATCGTCAAGTCGGACACGCTGATGGAGATCGGGCTGGGCTCGCTCTATTCGGAAAAGGCGGTCGAGAGCGGTATGACCACCGCCAAGGCCGACCTCGTCTTCGCCTCCCTGCCCTACAAGATCCTGCACGAGTTTCAGATCCCGGCCTATGCCGAGATGAAGAAACGCGACGCCGGCTTCTACAAAGGCCTTGAGAAGGCCGGCTTCATGCTCGACTGGGGCGATGACGCCTCCGGCCTGTTCATGAAGTATCTCAGGCGCGGCTCCGGCTACTACATCGATGTCGGCGCCTCCGACCTGATCATCGATGGCTCGATCAAGCTGAAGAGCGGCGTCGAGGTGAAGGAGGTCAAGGAGCACTCGGTGCTGCTCAGCGACGGATCCGAATTGCCGGCCGATCTCATCGTCTACGCCACCGGCTACGGCTCGATGAACGGCTGGGCGGCCGACCTGATCTCACGGGAGGTCGCAGACAAGGTCGGCAAATGCTGGGGCCTTGGCTCCAACACCACCAAGGACCCCGGCCCGTGGGAGGGCGAATTGCGCAACATGTGGAAGCCGACGCAGCAGGAGGCGCTGTGGTTCCATGGCGGCAACCTGCATCAGTCACGCCACTATTCGCAGTTCCTGTCACTGCAGTTGAAGGCGCGGATGGAAGACATTGCAACGCCGGTCTACGGGCTGCAACAGGTGCATCACAAAGGTTAGCGAAGGATAGTTACCGAGGCTGGCCGATGCGCTTCCAGTAGATGAGCGTGCCGGTCAGTCCACCACGCGGCTTCAAGGCAAAGTCCGGTATTTCGCCGGTGAGCGTGAAGCCGAGTTTTTCGTAAAGGCCCGAAGCGCCCTCCTCGGTCGCAGTATCCAGCACCAGCAACGTGCGGCCTCTCTCGACGGCGAGAGCCTCCGCGGCGCGCATCAGCCGGCTCGCTATGCCCTTGCCGCGATGTGCGAGCCGGGTCATCAATTTGGCGATCTCGGCGCGGTGCGGCTGGTTGACCGGAAAGTCGAGCAGCAAGGTCACGGTGCCGACGAGAGCATCACCGTCCCAGGCGCCCAGCACCACCCTTTCACCTCTCTCCGCAGCCGTCAGCGACTGGTCCCAGAAGCCTTCCGCCGCCTGCCGGGACAAGGGATGCATGAAGCTGACCGAGCCGCCGGCCGCGACCGTCTCGATCAGCATGTCGACCAGCGCGGTTAGCGTTGCGGCGTCACGGGTCAGGACCTTGATTTCGATGGAACTCATGCGTGATGTCCCTTGCTAATCCAGACGCGCGACGCGGCGCCGTTTTCGTCCCGCCTTGATCGCGGCGATGCGATCGGCGTCTTTCGGCTGCAGGTGCAGCCCGCGTTCGAGGATTTCGAGCGTGTATTCCTCATAGGTCAGGCCGAGCCGTTCGGCCTTTTCCATGCGCATCAGCATCACGTCACGGCTCGGCGCCTTCCACGCCTTGGCGTGCGCTGCCTGCCAGGCGAGGAAGATGTATGGATCGCCCTTGCCCCAGGGCGGTCCTTTGTAATCATCGAGCGGCGGTCCGCCATTGTCGGAGCGCTTGGGACGTCTTGCCACGGCCTCAGCCCCTGACCAGCGCGACCAGATAGTCGGCGGGCTGCGGCCCCACGGCGTGGAACGTGCAGTCCGACGGCGCGCCGAGCGCCAGGCAGTCGCCGGGCTCGAGACTGTACACGACATCGCCCTCGGTGAATTCGAGCCGTCCGGAGATCAGCCACATCTGCTGCTTGATGAAGGCATAGGACGCTGCCGGGAAGCTTACCTTGGCGCCCGCCGGCAATTGCACCCGGATCAGTTCAAGCGGCATGTCGGAGATCGGCGACAAATGCCGCCTGACATAGCCGGTGCCGGGATCTCGCCACACCGGCTGCTCGCTTTCGCGCAGCAGGCCGCCGCCTTGCTGCTCGGCGCGCGCAATCAGCGTCGACAGCGTCATGCCGAAGGCGGCGGCGATGCGCACCAGGAGAGCCGCGGTCGGGCTGGTCATGCCCCGCTCGATGGTGCTGAGCATGGCTTTGGAGACGCCGGAGCGGTCCGCCAGCTCTGCCAGCGACCAGTTGCGCAAGGTTCTTTCGGCATGGATTCTTTTGCCGATCGTGGCGGATACGTCATTCGCTATATCAGTCATTCGTCCAATATATCGAAATTTCTGCACTGGGAAAGAGGCTGGTCGGTTGAATTTTCGCTAACGGGTTAACGCCTGCTACACCATCCCGCATCACGCCACCTTAACCCCATTTGCGTAGGGTCAACGCTCCACGGAAATGGGGATCGGACCGTATGTTTGTCGAGCGCGAAGCCTCCGTCGGCGAACCGACCTCGCAGGAGCGCCGCCGCGCCGAGCAGAACGACAAGCGCATTCTGGGCAATGTCGTGCAGTGCGACGGTGCGCGTGCCACCATCAGTGCCTATGCCGACGACCTCGAAGGCGCGGTCACCGGCCTGTGGACGGTCGGCAAGATGATCTCCATCAACCTCGGCACATCGCGCACCGTTGGCCTGGTCTATGAGATCGGTAAATCGGATCGCGCCTGGAGCAGTGAGGGGCAGAACCCGATCGAGGTCAGCGTCGAACTGATCGGCGAGGTGCGCGACGGCGCCGAGCCCGGCGACCGTCCGATCTTCGACCGCGGCATCACCACCTATCCCCATATCGGCGCCATTGCCCACCGCATCCGCAGCCGCGACCTGCAGGCAGTCTACGATCTCGCCGGGCGTCATTCGATCACCATCGGCACGCTGTCGCAGGACGAGGCGATCGACGCCAACATCGCCATCGACGACACGCTGGCGCGCCACTTCGCCATTGTCGGCACGACGGGCGTCGGCAAATCCACGGCGGTCTCGCTGCTCTTACGCAAGTCGATCGCCGCCCGGCCCGATCTGCGCATCCTCATCCTCGATCCGCACAATGAATTCGCCGCGTCGCTGCCGGAGTTCTGCGTCCGGGTCGATTCCAAGACGCTTGATCTGCCGTTCTGGATGTTCAGGCTGGAGGAGTTCGCCGAAGTGCTGTTTCGCGGCCGGGAGGTCGTGCCGGAAGAAGTCGATGTCCTGCGCGATCTGATCCCCGCCGCCAAGAACCTCTATCGCAACCCCAGTTCCGGCTCCTATGTGCGGCGCGGCAGCGATGCGCTGACCGCCGACACGCCGGTGCCCTACCGCATGGTCGATCTCATCAAGCAGATCGACGAGCGCATGGGCCTCCTGGAAAGCAAGAACGACCGCCCGACGTTGAAATCGCTGAAGACGCGCATCGAGTCGGCGGCATCCGACCCGCGCTATCGCTTCATGTTCAATTCGCGGCTGATCGAGGACACGATCCACGAGACGATCGGCAACATTTTCCGGGTGCCGCATCATGGCCGCCCGGTGACCTGCTTCGAGATGGCCGGCATGCCGTCCGAAGTGGTCAACTCCGTCTGTTCGGTGCTGGCGCGCCTCGCCTTCGACCTCGCTCTGTGGAGCGAAGGCCGGCTGAAACTTTTGCTGCTGTGCGAGGAAGCGCATCGCTACATGCCGGCCGATCCGCGACTCGGCTTCGCGCCGACAAGGCATGCGTTGTCGCGCATCGCCAAGGAAGGCCGCAAATATGGCTGCTATCTCGGCGTCGTCACCCAGCGTCCGGGCGAACTTGATCCGACCATCCTGTCGCAATGCTCGACCTTCTTTGCCATGCGCCTGGCCAACGAGCAGGACCAGGCAATCATCCGCTCGGCGATCGCCGATTCCTCCGCCTCGACGCTGGCCTTCCTGTCCTCCATGGGTCAGCGCGAAGCCATCGCCTTCGGCGAAGGCGTGGCGACGACCATGCGGCTGAAATTCGAAAAGCTGGCGGAGAATCTGATCCCCGGCACCGCCAAGCGAGAGCAGGACGAGTTCTCACAGGACGGCAACGACGTCGATCTCGCGGCCATCGTGGAGCGGCTGCGCAACGTGCCGAAGCCGCAACAGGCGATGGCCTTCGCCGAGGTCGTGGATACCGGCCGCCAGGCCGGCGATCCAGATTATCGCAAGCCGCCAGCGCCGCGCGTCCAGCCAGACGACGATTTCGACATGCGCTACGGCCTCAAGCCCGCCACCTTCGGCATGCGCTCGCAGAACGATTGAGCTTCAGCGTAACGTCCTTCTGCCGAACAATTGAAAAGCCGCGTCGGCGTCCCAGCGCCGGCTTCGTTGACCGGCTTGGGCAAATCCCGTCAGAAAATTCGTCAGGCTGCGTCGACTGGTGCTGTCTTCGAGAATCGGAGCGGAGCGGACATACAGTCCGTGAGCACCGGCCTACGCCGGCCGTAGCCTTAACTGCCAAACCACTCATGAGTGCTTCGGCCGGCGAAGGCCGGAAGCGCAGAGGGCGGCACCAGGCGGCCAGCCTCACGAATTTAATGCCGGGATTTTAGGCGCAAACGCGATTGCGGCCCTGCCTCTTCGCCTCATAGAGCTGGCGGTCGGCGCGGCGGTAAAATTCCTCGGCCGTTTCCTTCCGGTCCCACACAGCAAGTCCGACGCTGGTGGTGATCTTGAGGCGGACATTGCCCGACAGCACCGACATGTTGGCGATCGCCTTGCGGATGCGTTCGGCGAATTTCCCCAGCAACTCCGCATCCATGTTGGGCGTGACCACGGCAAACTCCTCGCCGCCGAGCCGCGCCACCACGTCGTGATATCTAGTCATGCCTTTGAGGCAATTGGCGACTGCCCTCAGCACCTCGTCGCCGACATCGTGGCCATGCGTGTCATTGACCTGCTTGAAATGGTCGAGGTCGAGGATCATCAGCCCAACGGGCTTCTCGATACGGCGGAATTCTTCGAGATATTCCTTCAGCGCATCGTCGAAATAGCGCCGGTTCTGCATGCCGGTGAGACCGTCGGTCAGCGCCGCATGCTGCAGCGTTTCCGAACGGGCGCTGAGCGACACCGTCATCGCCCGCAGCTTGCCCTCTTCCGTCGCCTGTCTGCGGATCAGCGGGTAGATGAAGAACACACCGAAGAACAGCGCCGTCGCCAGAAGCACACCGGTGATGAACAGCAGCCTGTTGAGGTAGACGATCCTCTCGATGCGGGACGCCGCATCCATGTCGGCGGCGATGCCCTGCAAAAGACCATAGGCATGAAGTGTCACCAGGCCTGCGGCGAGGATCACGAAAATAAAGACGAAAAATGCGGATTCCGCCTTATGGAAACGCATCTGCTCCCCGTTGGAAAAGTACCCGCCTGATTTATGGCATGACGGCGCCTTACGGACAGTTAATCCAGACAACCGGAACGGGAATGTTCATTCCGGATCCTGTTTCTTTAATTGTATTAGCAGCAGGAGAATCAAATCGCCGTTTGCAGGTCGTCACCAGGCTGCAATCTTAGCCATTCCGGCCCCAACTGATGGCGAAACCACGTCGTTTGCCGTTTGGCATATTGCCGCGTCGCGGCCTTGCAGCGCTCGATGGCCTGGGGGAAACTGATGTCATCAGCCATCGCGGCCGAGAGCTCGCGAACGCCGATCGCCTTCATCGCCGGCAAATCAGGATCGAGGCCAAGCGCCACAAGGCGTTTGACTTCATCGAGAGCGCCAAGATCGAGCATACGATCGAACCGGCTCTCAATCCGCTCGACAAGGGCCGCGCGGTCCGGTTCGATGACGAAGAACTGAGCGCTGTCGCGGTCGATCAGCGGCCGGCCACGCGCCGCTTGCCATTCGAGAATGGAGCGGCCGGAGGCGTCAAGCACCTCCAGCGCCCGCACGATGCGCTGGCCGTCGGTCGGCTTCAGCTGCATAGCAACCGCCGAATCCTCGTGCATCAGGAGGCGATGCAGCTTGGCCGCGCCTTGCTCCTTCAACTCGTAGCGCCAGCGGTCGCGCACCTGCTGCGGAATGTCCGGCATCTCCGAAATGCCCTCGGCAAGGGCGCGAAAATAAAGCCCGGTGCCGCCGACGAAAATCACCGGTCGCTCAAAGGGAGGGCCATCGGGCCGCCGGGCAAGCGTACCGTCATCGATCAGCTTCATCACGTCGCGCAGCCAGGCACCGGTGGAATAGGCGGTGGAGGGATGCACGTGGCCGTAGAGAAAGTGCGGCGCGCGGCCGAGTTCGGCCGCGTTCGGTCGCGCCGTCAGCACATCGAGCACCGAATAGCCCTGCATGGAATCGGTGTTGACGATGACACCGCCCTTGCGTTCGGCGAGATCGAGCGCCAGCGCCGACTTGCCGCTTGCGGTCGGCCCGGCTATCAGGATCGCGTTCTTCACGCGGCCCTCGCCCGCCTGCCTGGAATTTTCGATGCCGCTGATTGCCACGCTTGTGTCCCATCCGGTCCGCCGCAATGTCTCGGCCTCGCTTGCGAATATGGCCTCACGCTCGGTCGGCGCAAGCGCTGTTCGCTGGCTGGGTGAAGGCGTTGCGTGCGATCTGGTGTTGGCCGAAGGGGCTGAAACCACTGAGACGATTGCCGCCTTGCGCGCCTCGCTTGCCTCCGAGCCTGTCGACGTGATCGTCCAGCAGGCTGACACGCGCCGCAAGACAATACTGCTCGCCGACATGGATTCGACCATGATCGACCAGGAATGCATCGACGAACTGGCCGACGAGATCGGCGTCAAAGATCGCGTCGCCGCCATCACGGCGCGCTCGATGAATGGCGAGATCGCCTTCGAGCCCGCCTTACGGGAACGCGTGGTGCTGCTGAAAGGCCTCGATACCGCCGTTGTCGACCGCATCATCGCCAACCGCCTGACACTGGCGTCGGGCGGTCGCGCTCTGGTGCAGACGATGCGGGCCAATGGCGCCTGGACGGCACTTGTCTCCGGCGGCTTCGACGTGTTTACCAGCCGCATCGCGGGCATGCTCGGCTTCCAGGAAAACCGCGCCAACCGCCTGATCGAGGAAAACGGGCGCTTTGCCGGACTGGTCGCCGAGCCGATCCTCGGCCGCGCGGCCAAGGCCGATGCGCTTATCGAAATCTCGGCCCGCCTGGGCCTGACGCCGGCCGACGCCATTGCCGTCGGCGACGGCGCCAACGACCTCGACATGATCCGGCTTGCCGGCACCGGTGTTGCGCTCCACGCCAAACCCACCGTCGCCGCCGAAGCCAAAGTCCGCATCGACCATGGCGATCTCACCGCGCTGCTTTATGTGCAGGGCTACCGGCAGGAGGAATTCGTCGTATGAAACCGATGCGCACCGAACGCCTGATCCTGCGCAATTGGGAAGACCGCGACCGCGAGCTCTTCCATCGCATCAATTCGGACGAGCGGGTGATGGAATTCTTTCCGTTCCGCCGCGACCGTGCCGAGACGGATGCCAAGATGGACGAATTTCGGGGCTGGATCGCCGAGGACGGCTTTGGTTTTGCCGCCGCCGAGATTGCCGCGACGGGCGAATGCATTGGCTTTGTCGGCCTCTTGGAGACCGATCACGTGCCGTCCATGCCTTCCGATACGATCGAGATCGGCTGGCGACTGGCGCCGGAATTCTGGGGCAAGGGCTATGTCACCGAGGCCTCCGAAGCCTGGCTCGCCTTTGGCTTCGAAACGCTTGACCGCGACGAAATCGTCTCTTTCGCCGTCGCGGCCAACCGCCGCTCGACGGCCGTCATGGAGCGTCTTGGCATGAGCCCTGACCCGGCTCGCGATTTCGACCACCCATCCATCCCTGACAGCCACCCGCATCTCAAGCGGCATGTCCTCTACGCCCTATCGCGCAAGGACTGGCAGGCACGAAAAAGGGCGGCTCGCTAGCCGCCCTTTTCATTTCGAAATCAGATCGTTGCAGGCCTGACCGGACTCAATCCATCCGGATCGTAACAAACCGCAACTCGCCGGTCTTCGACGCCAGCATCAAGAGCGCATTCTTGCGCCCCTGCTCCTTCAGCGCGCCGATCCGGTCCATCACGTCCTTCGGGGTCGCGACCGATTCCTGGGCAATCTCGGTGATCACCTCGCCGGCCTGGATACCGCGCTCGGCGGCGGCGGAATCCTTGGTGACGTCGGTGATGACGACGCCCGAGACATCAGCCGCGATGCCGAACTTGGTCCGCGTCTCGTCATTGAGTTCGCCGACGGTCATGCCGAGCACCGAAGCCGTCGACACCGCCGGCGCCTTGTCACCGCCCTTGTCCTCCTCGGTAGTGCCGTCTTCGCCGCTGGCGAGCTTCTCGCCGTCCTCGAGCCGGCCGAGCGTCACCTTCACCGTCTGCTCGACGCCCTTGCGCACGATGATCACGTCGACCGCCTTGCCGACCGGGCTTTCCGCCACGACGCGCGGCAGGTCGCGCATTTCATGAATGTCCTTGCCGTCGAACTTGATGATGACATCGCCGGCGAGAATTGTGCCGTTGTCGACCGGTCCGCCCTTGATGACACCGGCAACCAGCGCGCCCTTGGCGGTCGCCATGCCGAGGCTCTCGGCGATGTCGTCGGTCACCGGCTGGATGCGTACGCCGAGCCAGCCGCGGCGGGTTTCGCCGAACTGGCGCAACTGGTCGACAACGCCCGAGGCGAGCTGCGAGGGGATGGAGAAGCCGATGCCGATCGAGCCGCCCGACGGCGAGATAATCGCCGTGTTGATGCCGATGACCTCGCCCACGCTGTTGAACAGCGGTCCGCCGGAATTGCCGCGGTTGATGGCGGCGTCGGTCTGGATGAAGTCGTCATAGGGGCCGGAATTGATATCGCGGTTGCGGGCCGAGACGATGCCGACCGTGACCGTGCCGCCGAGGCCGAACGGATTGCCAATCGCCATCACCCAGTCGCCGACGCGCATCTTGTTGGAATCGCCGAACTTCACCGCCGTCAGCTTGTGGCCCTTCGGGTCGACCTTGAGCACCGCGACGTCGGTCTTGGTGTCGGTGCCGACCAGCGTCGCCTTCAACGTCACGCCGTCGGAGAAATTCACCTCGATGTCGTCGGCATCGGCAATCACGTGATTATTGGTCACGACAATGCCCTGCTCGGCATCGACGACGAAGCCGGAGCCCAGCGACTGCACCTTTTGCGAGCCGCCATCCTTGTCGCCGCCACGGTTCTTGAAGAAATCGTCGAAGAAATCCTGGAACGGCGAGCCCTCCGGCAGTTGCGGCATCGGCACCGCGCCCGGACCTTCCGTGCCCTTCACGGTCTGCGAGGTCGAGATGTTGACCACCGCGCCTAGCAGGCCTTCGGCGAGGTCGGCGACCGAAGCCGGTCCGTCCGCAGCCACCGTCGGCGTCACGAAAGCCGGAACGGCAAGCGCGCCGACCATAAGTGCCGCAGCACCTGCGATGAACGTCCGCCGCGCCGCGCGCAGAAGGGTGTTGGATGTCATCGAGAGCCTCCCGGAATTGCGAAAAGAAAAAGCGCTTCGGCAAAACGCCGCGTCGCGTCATGTTGGCAAGAAATACGGCACATCTGCGGCTATAGCCACATCAGGAGGATAAATCCTCCGTTACACCTGATATCAGCGATCCTCAGCCACGCACCAGCCAGACAATGCCGACGCCGATGGCGATCGCCGCCAGCCCGACGATGCGCAGCGCATTTTCAGGCATCGACAGCACTTCCCCAGCAAGGCGTTTGGCAAGGCCGGGGAAACCGCCATAGACCAGGCCCTCGACGACGAGGACCAGGCCTATGGCCGCAAGAAAATCCTGCACCGCCCTACTGGGCGGGTGCAGGTTGCGCTGCCGGCGCGGCAGGTGCCGCCGGGGCCGCAGGCTTCGCGTCCGTGCCATCCGGATTGCGGAAGAAGCGGAAAAACTCCGAGTTCGGCGACAGCACCATCGTCGTCCCGGAGTTGTCCAGCGCCGTGCCGTAGGCATTCATCGACCGGTAGAAGTCGAAGAACGCCGGATCGCGTTTGTAGGCATCGGCGAAGGTAGCGCTGCGCTGGGCCTCGCCCTCACCGCGCAGGATTTCCGATTCCTTGCGCGCTTCGGCGACGATTTCCACCACCTCGCGGTCGGCGCGTGCGGTGATGCGCTGCGCGGCCTCTTTGCCGCGCGCTCTCAGCCGTTCGGCCTCGGCCAGACGTTCGGCCTTCATGCGGTCGAAGGTCTGCTGCGAAACCTCAGCCGTCAGGTCGGTCCGGCGGATGCGCACATCCTCGATCTGCAGGCCGAGCGACGTCGCGTCCGGCCGAAGCTGATCGCGCACTTCGCGCATCATCACGGCCCGCTCTTCCGAGAGCGCCGCTTCGAAGTCGCGCAGACCGTAGACACGGCGCAGCGCCGCATCGAGACGCGTCCGCAGTCGCGCTTCGGCCAGTGTGATCTGACCGGACACGGCGGAGCGGAACACGCGCGGATCCGAGATGCGGTAAGCGATGAAAGCATCGACCTCGTAGAACTTGCCGCCCGAAACCTGGACGCGGATGTTGTCGAGATCGAAGCGCAGCACCCTGTTTTCGATCAATTGCACGCTGTCGGCGTCGAAGAAGGCGAAAGGCGCCTTGAAATAGATGCCGGGCTCATTCTTGACATCGACGATCTCGCCGAACCGCAGCACGAGCGCCTGCTGGCGCGCGTTGACCACGAAGACCGAGGAGTAGATCAGGAACAGAAGCACGGCCGCGATGACGGCGAGGATGGGAAGACGATTGGCCATCACTGGGCTCCTCCGGTCGTGGCGCCAAGGGGCACGGGTGCCGGGGCCTTCGGCTGCAGTGCCGGCAGCGGCAAATAGGGGACGACCCCCTGCCCGTTGCCCTGTTCGACGATGACCTTGCTGGAGTCTTTCAGGACCTTCTCCATCGTTTCCAGATAAAGGCGCTTGCGCGTCACATCGGGGGCCTTGGCATATTCGTCATAGACCGAGATGAAGCGCTGCGCTTCGCCTTCGGCCTCCTGCACGACACGGTTCTTGTAGGCGGCCGCGTCTTCACGGACCTGTGCCGCCTCGCCGCGCGCCTGACCGAGCTTCTGGTTGGAATACTGGTTGGCCTGTTCGACGAACTTGTCCTCGTCCTGTTCGGCGCGCTGCACTTCGTCGAACGCGTCCGCCACTTCACGCGGTGGCGCCGCATCCTCGATCGAAACCGCGTTGACGTTCAGGCCGGCCTTGTAGCCGTCGAGCGTCGTCTGGATGATTTCACGCACCGACGCGGCGATGCCCTGGCGATCGTCGCGGAAAATGTCCTGGGCCGGTCGCCGGCCGACGGCTTCACGCATTGCGCTTTCAGCGACCTGCTGCAGCATGCCTTCGGGATCGGAGACGTCGAACAGATAGGCCCTTGGATCGGAGACCTGGTAGGCCACCGAAAACTGGACGTTGACGATATTCTGGTCGCCGGTCAGCATCAGCCCGGACGTGTTGCCACTCGTCGCGCCGCCACCACCGATATCGACGAGCTGCTCGGCGATGTTGGCCGTCTCGACGGTTTCAACGGGCCACCAATGGAAATGCAGACCCGGCTGCGACAGCTCCGGCTTCGGCTTGCCGAAGCGCAACTCGACCGCAACCTCGTCAGGCTGCACGGTATAGACCGCCTTGAACGCCCACAGCACGACCAGTGCCGCTGCGATCAACGCAAAAACGGCCGGGCTGGCGCCGCCGCCACCGGGCAGCGCGCGCCGCAGCCGGTCCTGGCCGCGGCGGATGATGTCCTCGAGATCGGGAGGTGACCCTTGCGGGCCGCCAGGCCCCTTTGGTCCCTGCCCCCAGGGTCCCTGATTGCCACCGCCGCCGCCCCATGGGCCGCCGCCGCCACCGCTCTTGTCGTTCCAGGGCATGAATGTCCTTTCGCTTGGAATTCCCTCAGCGCCGGCCTTGCGGCGCAAAATCCAGTTGTTCTTCTATAGGGACGCAGCGATGCGCTTTCAACGCGATCCGACACTGCACCGTCCGATTTGGACCGCTGCAAGCAGCAAATTCCAATAAGTCGCCTTATGAATGCGGCGTATTGTCGAGGGGAAGGCACCAAATGGCAAAAAGCGGCTTGGCATCCGCGCGCATGGCATGAACGATGTCAGGTGGATTGTAGACGACCCCGCCAACCCCGGGTTCATGCCACGCCTCGGCATTCTGCCGCCATTCCCCTTGAGACAGGACAAGATAAAGCTCTTCCGGCGGATGCCAATGATCAGGATAGGTCGTATGCGGCGCCATGACCGAGACTCCGATCTCGATTGCACTGCCTTGGACGAACCCGCCCGGGCCGACAATGAACGAATCGGCGTAGTTATCGGCCAGCACCGCCGACTTGCGGCGCTCGCTTTGATTGTTCCAGCTGAGATGCGGCTCGATCTCGCGCAGCGCGGCGGCGAGCTTGCCGAGATTGCCGCCGATCTTTTCAAGCTCCGCGAAGCATTCCGCGAGGTGGCGACAAGCCGGCTGGCGCTGGGGTCTCTCACGGCTTGCCTGCGGCGCCTCGAGCGCGGTGTTACCGAAAATCCGCTGGTGCGCAGCTTCACGCGCGGGTTCATTTCCCATACGCGAGCGTATTTCTGTACCGAGCAAATCCATGAAAGTGTCGATCGGCTGATGCTTGTTGGCTGTCACGGAGATACCTGGGTCATCGGCCGGCTGCGCTCGTAAACGGTATAGCGCGTTGCGTGGCTGTCCTTTTCACCAGCCGGAATATCCTGCGAACGGACAATTCGCCAGCTGGCCGGATCGATGTCAGGGAAATGCGCATCACCGTCGACCTTGGCCAGCACATGGGTGACATGCAGGCGGTCGGCGAGCGGCAGCGCCTGCGCATAGATCTCGCCGCCGCCGATGATGCAGATTTCGTCGACGCCGCTCATGCAACGCCCGCGCACCGTGGCCAGCTGGATCGCGGCTTCCAGCGAGTGCGCTACCTCGATGCCCTCGGCGCGCCAGGCCTTGTCGCGGGTCACCACGATGTTCAACCTGCCCGGCAGCGGCCGGCCGATGCCTTCATAGGTCTTGCGGCCCATGATGACGGGCTTGCCCATCGTATCGGCCTTGAAGCGCTTGAGATCGGTGGACAGCCGCCACGGCAGGCCGCCCTCGCGCCCGATGACGCCGTTCTCGGCGATGGCGACATAGATCGCGACGTCCATCAGTTGGCTTCCCCGGCGCCGTCATCAGACGGTTCCAAAAGCAATATGTCGACGTTGTGCTCGGGATAGAAATCCTGCGCCGTCGTCTCGAAGGTCGTCGGCCCGACCTTTTTGACATTGTCGCCGCAGAACGAAATCAGCGCTTTCGGATTGCCCTTGTCGACGGTCAACTTGAACTTGCCGATGCTGCCGTTCGCCCAGTTACCGCCGGTGGTCAGGATATAGGCGATGCGTTTCTCGTAAAATTTGGGATAACCGTCCGGATCGTCCTTGGCCGCCTTGCTCACCGCATTCTCGAAATTGTTGTCCATGCAGTAGCGGGTCTTGTAGGCAGCATACTGGCTACCCTGGAACTTGCCGTCATAGAAGAAGCTGACCGATGACGTCCCGCCGACGCTGGGCTTGTAGCGGTGCGAGACATGGACATCCTTGTTGGCCGGAAATGTCGAACGCCACCAATAGGTCGAGCGCAACTGCCACCACGGTGTATAGACTTTGTTCGCCTCAGTACCGTCGCTGCCCGTATCCTCGATGATGATGCCGCGGTTCTCCCAATCCTCGGCCACCGCCTTCGGCAGCTTCGCCAGGGCCGCCTTGGCCGCATCGCCGAATGGATTGAACGGCACGTTCTGCGCCTTCAGATCGGCGCCGATATCGATGCCGACAGCGAACACTTTCTGCTCCAGCTGCGGCTTCACCGGCGCGCCATCGATCGTCACCTCGAAACCAAGGAAATTGTCGCTCTGGTTTTCCGGGATGGCCGGCATTTCCTCAGGGTCGCCTTCGATGTCGGGCAACGGGAAGGCGACGATGGCATCGACATCCTTGTCGGTGTTGTTGTGGAAGACGTAGTCGACCGTCACCTTTTCCGGCGAGATGAACAGATCCTCGCTTTGCATCGCCACCGCATCGCTGCGTGACAGTATCAGGCCACCGGTGCCGAGTTCGGCGGTCGAATCATTGGCCAGTGCAGGCGCGGCTGAAAGCGCCAGCGCTACAGTCAGAACATATTGCAACATCGAAGCCCCTCGCCAAGAATGGGCGACCCTAGCCGTTTCAATGTGGCGTTTCAAAGCCCTTCCGCTGCAGCACCGGCATCACGACGGTCTGGACTAACAGGTTTCGATCGGGCAGGAGTTCGCCTCATGCGCAAGCTTCTCGTCATCGGCATCGGCGCCGGCAATCCCGATCATATGACCGTGCAGGCGATTGATGGCCTGAACCGGGCGGACGTCCTGTTTATTCCCGACAAGGGCGCGAAAAAGAACGATCTTGCCGAACTGCGCCGACATATCTGCGACCGTTTCGTCAAAAACCCGAAATCGCGCCGCGTCGAATTCGACGTGCCGGTGCGCGCCGAGCCGGCGCCGTCCTATCGCTCGACCGTCGACGACTGGCACGAGGCAATCGCCGAAATCTACGAAGGCCTGATCCGCGACGAGCTTGCCGAAAACGGCTGCGGCGCTTTCCTGATCTGGGGCGACCCTTCTCTCTACGACAGCGCGCTGCGCATTCTTGAGCGTGTGCGCCTACGGGGCAATGTCGGGTTCGAGTTGGAGGTCATTCCCGGCATCACTGCCGTCCAGGCGCTCGCCGCCAGCCACAAGATGGCGCTGAACCGTATCGGCGACCCCGTGCTGATCACCACCGGCCGCCGCCTGACCGAAGACGGCATGCCGCAAAATGCCGGCAGTGCGGTGGTCATGCTCGACGGTAAATGCGCCTTCAACACGCTGGCCGACAAGGATCTGATCATCCACTGGGGCGCCTATCTCGGCACCAAGGACGAAATCATGCTCTCCGGCCGCCTGGGCGATGTCGGCGAGAAGATTGAGAGGACAAGGGAAGAAGCCCGCAAAAGAAAGGGCTGGATCATGGACACCTATCTGCTGCGCAAGGCAGGCGAAGACGGTTAAGCCTACTGCCCTACTGCCCTACTGCCCTACTGCCCTACTGCCCTACTGCCCTACTGCCCTACTGCCCTATCCCGCATCAATCTCCGCCTGCAATGCCGCCATATGCGTGGCCGCTGCCGCGGCCGCAGCGCGTTCGATGGCGCGGAAACGGCTGACCACCGCCAGTCCGACCGAGGTCAGTTGCGCGCCGCCGCCCTTGCGACCGCCGGTCTGCGCCGCGACCAGCGGCTTGCCGAACACACGGTTCATGTCCTCGACCAGATCCCAGGCGTGTTTGTAGGACATCTCCATGCCGCGCGCGGCGGCCGAGATCGAGCCGAAGGTGGCGATCTGCTCCAGAAGCTCGATCTTGCCCGGACCGATGCGCCCGTCCGGATCGAGATTTATCCGCAAGCTCAGCGACGGCATGTCGTGTCCTCCGCGATCACACTAGCCTCTCTCGACCCATAGCGCTATTCCAAAACGATATAGCGGCAATCAGCCATCCGCTTCGGCCGGCAGCCCGGCGCCGGTATTGGCCCTGTCGAAGCTCACCGTCTTGACCACCGCGAACACCTTGCTCCCCAACTGGAGGCTCAGCGCGTGTCGTGACTGCTCGGTGATGCGGGCAAGCACGGTTGCGCCGTTGCAGTCGATGCCGACCTCGACCGTTGGCCCCTCACCCGAGCTGATCGCGACGATGATGCCGGGCAGGATGTTGAGCGCGCTCAGGCCTTTCGGTTGCTCGGTGGCGATCATCACGTCGCGGGCGCGGATGCGAATGCGCACCGGCGCACCGACCGATATAGCCAGCCGTGGCACCCGGATTTCGCCCGCCGCCGAACCGAGCACGCTCATGCCGAACGCCTCGTCGTGGCGCAGCACTTTGGTGTCCAGCACCGCACCGCCCTCGCCGCGCTCTTCCATCGGCAACAAATCGAGCCGCTGCATGATCGCGCCGGTCGGGCCTGAGGCAGCGACCTTGCCTTGCGCCATCACCACCACGTCGCTCGCCAGCCGCGCCACCTCGGCGACGGAGTGGCTGACATAGACGATCGGCAGCTTGGTCTCGTCGCGCAGCCGCTCGATATAGGGCAGGATTTCAGCCTTGCGCGCATCGTCGAGCGAGGCCAGCGGCTCGTCCATCAAAAGCAGCTTCGGGCTGGCCAGCAATGCCCGGCCGATCGCTACCCGCTGCTTCTCGCCGCCCGAGAGCTTAGCCGGCCGCCGGTCGAGCAGAGGACCGATGCCGAGCAGTTCAACGACGGCGTCCATATCCGCATAGCGCTCCGCTCCCGGCGTGAACCAGCGGCCATAGCGCAGATTGCCGGCCACACTCATATGCGGAAACAGCCGCGCATCCTGGAACACCATGCCGATGCGCCGCTTGTGCTTCGGTACGAAAATGCCAGCGCTGGTGTCGACCAGCACACGACCGTCGACCGCGATGCGTCCCTTGTCGGGTCGGATCAGGCCGGCGATCATGTTGATCAACGTCGTCTTGCCGGAGCCTGAGGGCCCGAACAGCGCCGTCAGCCGCCCGGCACTTTCGAAGCGCGCGTCGATGGCGAACTCACCGAGACGATGGCTGATGTCGACAAGGACGCTCATTCGATGTCCATCCGCCGGCCAACGCGCCGCGCCAGCACTTCCGAGGCGACCAGCGCTGCCATCGAAATGACGATGGAGATTAGCGTCAGCCGCAGCGCCCCGTCATCGCCGCCCGGCACTTGCGTAAAAGTGTAGATCGCCGAAGGCAGCGTCTGCGTCTCGTTGGGAATGTTGGAGACGAAGGTGATGGTGGCGCCGAACTCGCCCATCGCCTTGGCAAAGGACAGGATCGAGCCGGCGATCAGCCCGGGCAGGATCAGCGGCAGCGTGATCGTGGCGAACACAAACAGCGGATTGGCACCGAGCGTGCCTGCGGCGGCTTCCATTTTGCGGTCGACTGCCTCGATCGACAGACGGATCGCCCGCACCATCAGGGGGAAGCCCATAATGCCGCAGGCGAGAGCCGCGCCTGTCCAGCGAAACGAAAAGACGATGCCGAAATGCTCGGCCAGGAACGCACCGGCCGGCCCGCGACGACCGAAGGTGAGCAGCAAGAGATAGCCGGTCACCACTGGCGGCAGGATCAGCGGCAGATGGACCACGCCGTTGAGCAGCGTCTTGCCCCAGAATTTGCCGCGGGCAAGCAGCAGCGCGATCGCGATGCCCGGGGGCAGGCTGAAAAGCATTGCCACCGTCGCTACCTTGATCGACAGCCGGACCGCATTCCATTCGTCGGGAGTGAGGTCCAGCAGCCAGTTCATGTCGCGAGGTGAAGCCCCTTGGAACTCAGTTGCTTGGCGTCAGGATCGTGAAACCTTGATCCCTAAACAGCTCCGCCGCCTTGGCGGACTGCAGGCATTTCAGGAGGGCCGGCGTATCCTTGTCCTTCGAGTCGGCGGTCTGGGCAACCGGGTAGATGATCGGCGGATGTGAATCCTCCGGGAAGGTGCCAACCACCTTGACGCCCTTGTCGGCATGCGCGTCGGTAGCATAGACGATGCCGAGCGGTGCTTCACCCATCGAAACCAGCTTGAGTGCCGCGCGCACATTCTCGGCCTGCGCCACCTTGCCTTCGACCGAGGACCAGACGCCGAGCGATTCAAGTGCTGCCTTGCCATACTTGCCGGCCGGCACCGCCTTGAAATCGCCCATGGCGAGCTTGCCGTCGCCGACCAGCTTGGCGAGGTCAAAGCCCTTTTCGATCTTGGTTTCGACCGTCGAATCCTTCGGCGCCACCAGCACGATCTGGTTGCCGAGCAATTTCACTTCGGTGTCCGGCTTGGTCAGCTTCTTGTCGGAGAGATACTTCATCCAGTCGAGATCGGCCGAGATGAAGACATCGGCCGGAGCGCCACCCTCGATCTGCTTGGCCAGGGCCGAGCTTGCGGCGTAGGAAATGGTAGCGGCTTCACCGACATCGGCTTCGCAGGCCTTGTTGACGGCATCGAGGCCGTCCTTGAGGCTGGCCGCGGCGAATACGATCACCTTGTCTTCCGCGTGCGCGGCCGGCACCGTGGCCATCAGCGCTGCAGCAAAGCCGCCGACCGCGATCCCCCTCAATCCAAAACCTTTGTGCCTCAACATGAAAACTCTCCCTGGGTTTTGAAATCCGACCGGCCCGTGCTTAGGATCGATATATCCGGATGAATATAACATGGGAAGGCACCATCCGTCGAAAGCGTCTGTTCGGCATCGATCGTTCTGGTTATGACGAGCGCAGAAACCCTGAAAAGGAATTCCCCATGAAAATCAGCGCGCGCAACATCCTCAAGGGAACCGTCACCGAGATCGTCAAGGGCGCCACCACCTCGCATGTCCGCATCGACGTCGGCGGCTCGGTCGTCACCGCTTCGATCACCAACGAGGCCGTCGCCGATCTCAAGCTCGAAAAGGGCAAGCAGGCCTATGCCGTGATCAAGGCATCGGACGTCATGGTCGGCATTGATTGAGGAACGGAGAGCTAAACGGCGATCGGCGCCTTGATCGTCGCGTCAGCAAAATAGTTTTCCAGCCGGAAATCCTCGAAGCGGAAGGCGAACAGGTCCTTCACCTCCGGATTGATCCACAGCGTCGGCAGCGCCTTGGGCGTGCGCCGCAATTGCTCGCGCGCCTGCTCGAAATGGTTGGAGTAGAGATGCGCGTCGCCCAGCGTATGGACGAAATCGCCAGGCTTCAGCCCGGTGACCTGCGCCACCATTAGGGTCAGCAGCGCATAGGAGGCAATGTTGAACGGCACGCCGAGGAAAATGTCGGCCGAGCGCTGGTAGAGCTGGCAGGAGAGCTTGCCTTCCGAGACGTAGAACTGGAACAGGCAGTGGCAGGGCGGTAGCGCCATGGCCTCGACCTCGGCCGGGTTCCATGCCGAAACAATCAGTCGGCGTGAATTCGGATTCTTGCGTATCTCCTTGAGAAGATTGGCAATCTGGTCGATCGACCCGCCATGGCCATCCGGCCAGGAGCGCCATTGCTTGCCGTAGACCGGGCCGAGATCGCCATTCTCGTCGGCCCACTCGTCCCAGATCGAAACGCCGTGGTCATTGAGGTATTTGATGTTGGTGTCGCCGGCCAGGAACCACAGGAGTTCATGGACGATCGATTTCAGATGCAGCTTCTTGGTCGTGGTGACGGGAAAGCCGCGCGCCAGGTCGAAGCGCATCTGGTAGCCGAACACCCCACGCGTGCCGGTGCCAGTGCGGTCGCCGCGATCGGCGCCATTGTCCAGAACATGCTGCAAAAGGTCGAGATATTGGCGCATCGGCTTCGCCTCGATTCGGGGTTTAGCAATAATAGCCGACTGGCGGACGGGCGAACATATCAAAAGGGACCAGAACGCGGCTTGCTCCCACCACTCTTTCAACGGGTGGCGCTGCCCCTCACCTGCCTGCCGGCACCCTCTCCCCGTATAGTGACGGGGAGAGGGGTGCTGTGCCGAGGGTTTCGCCAATCGCAAGTGTCGATGAAAGAACGCCAAGGCGGCGGTCAGCTCTTTCTCCCCGTCACTATTACCGGGAGAAATGCCCGGCAGGGCAATGAGGGGCGGCGTCCACGCTTAACAAGGAGCATGCCAGAAGGCTCGCTACCCAGCAAAAATCTCAGAGCGAGCCGAGCTTGCCCAGATCCTTGGCGACCAGATAATAAAAGGTCACGCGGCTCTTGGAACTGTCGGCGGCCAGCGCCTTGCAGGTCTTCTCGATCGCGGCGTCGGCTTTCGCCCCGTCGGTCACGCCGAGCTTCTTGGCGACCCAGTTGGTCTTGACCCGCTCTAACTCCTTGGGGTCGGTGCACGAGACCAGCGAGGAATCGCGGTTCCTGAGCGCAATGCCCAGATGCTTGACGATCTTTTCGACCGCATCGGCGCTGGCACCGGCGTCGTATTTCTTCACATCCGCAAGATAGTCGGCCATCAGACTTCCCTCGTCGGCGCCACGGATCCGGTCGATGAGGGCTGTGGCGCGCTACGCAACCTGTGCGCTAGGTCGATACTCCTCACCGGCGCAAAGCTTCGGTTGAGACCGTGTCCAAGTCAACCCTCGGGGTCACAGTTTGCCACGGGCAAGAAGTGCCATTGCGGCCTTTCATTTCGTGCGACGACCCCCTATATTCGTTTTGTCGGCTTGACCGACTATGGCGATAAATGGGCGATGAAATAAGCCGTTCGGACCCGGGGGCGGTACCCGGCGCCTCCACCAAAAGCCGCTTTGACCACAAGGCGGTTTTTGCTGGGGGCGAAATAGGATCGACGAAGGTGTAAAGATCGTACTTTTGCCCGGCATTGTACCACCGTCATCGGGCTAAACTTATAGTTGCCAACGACAACTATGCGGAAGCTCGTCTCGCTGCGTAATGCAGTGCGAACGCTTCAAATCAAGCCCTAGAGGTTCGCACTTCTAGGCGGGGTTCGGAGGTACCTGGCAACAGAAACCTCCACTTCTCCCCCTCCATCGATATCATACGCGCAATGTCGGCTGGCGCTGGCTTCGCACGGGCGGCGAAGCCGTCGAGCTGTCTGCGCTCTTTCTCCATTCTGGCTGGGACCGGATTATCCCAGACATGAAAAAAGGCCGGGTCAGATCCGGCCTTTTTCGTTGCGTGTGGTTGCTTACTCAGCCGGCGCTTCCACCGCTTCCCGCGTGCGGCCGAGCGTCAGCTTGGCCAGCGTGAACGAGATCACGGCGCACAGCGTAATGCCGGCCACCATCGGCAGCGGCGTGCCATCGAAGAAGATGCCCGCGACACCCATGGCCAGCGCGCCGATGGCGAAGTGCAGCGTGCCCATCAGCGCCGAGGCCGTGCCGGCGATCTCGCCATGCTCTTCCATGGCCAGCACCGACGTGGTCGGAATGACCAGGCCGAGGAAGCCGTAGCCGATGAAGAGCAGCGCGGCCATCACGTCGAGCCGGTCGACGCCGGTCGCCATGATCGCAAACAACACCACCATCGTCGTGGCATAGCCGGTCACCGCAACCCAGACGATGCGCTTCAGGCCGAAACGTTCCGACAACACTCCGGTCAGCTGCGACATGCCGATAAAGGCCACCGCATTGATCGAGAAGAACACGCTGTAGACCGAAGGCGACAGCCCGTAATGGTCGATCAGGATGAAGGACGAGCTCGAGAGGTAGACGAAGAAGCTGGCAATGCCGAAGCCGGCGATCGCCACCAGGCCGAGGAAATTGCGGTCACCCATCAGGAAGCGATAGCCGGCAAGTGCGGTGCCGAAGGAGGAACCGACGCGTTCTTCCGCCGGCCGCGTCTCCTTGAGCGAGGTCGCCAAAAGAATGGTCGCCAGCAGGGCCGCGCCCGTCACCGTCCAGAACACGGCGCGCCAGCCGAAATTCTCGATGATCTGGCTGCCGGTCAGCGGCGCCAGGATCGGTGACACCGAAAACACCAGCATCAACAGCGACATCAGCTTGGCAGCTTCAGTGCCGGTGTGCAGGTCGCGCACGATGGCGCGCGGCACCGCCATACCGGCGCTGGCGCCGAGGCCTTGCAGGAAGCGGAAGGCAATCAGCCATTCGATGGTCGGCGCCATTGCCGAACCGATGCCGCCGACCATGAACAGCGCCAAGCCGCCATAGAGCGGCAGCTTGCGGCCAACCATGTCGGAGATCGGCCCGACGACGATCTGGCCGAAGCCCATCGACAGGAAGAAAATCAGCAGGCTCATCTGCACGGCGGCGGTGCCGGCATGCAAATCCTCGCCGATCGAAGGTAGCGCGGGCAGATACATGTCGATAGCGAAAGGGCCGATGGCGGACAACAAGCCGAGCACGACCGCGATGCGGAGGAATTTGGGACTCATGATAAAGGCTTCTTTCGAATCTGGTTGCCGCCGGCAAGCGACGTCTAACCCCAGGACGTTCCATCCCGTGGAAATCCGACATCCCGGGGCGAATTCATTCGTCCCCTTGGAGTAGATTTCCGTTTTCTTATGTCCACAAATTTAGACAGTCTTGTCTAATTCGTCAATCACCTCTATATAGATTTTTATGAAGCCCGCCGTTTCTCCTGACATTTTCCCGCCACGCGGCCACGAGGCCAAGCGTATGTCGATCATCGATGCGGCGGCCTCGGTGTTTTGCCGCGAAGGCTTTGCCGGCGCCAATATCGACCTGATCGCCGCGGAGGCCGGCGTCTCGCGCCAGACCATCTACAATCACCACCGCGACAAGGAAAAGCTTTTCATGGCCGTGGTGCGCGACCTGACCGAGCGCTGCAATGCCGGCATCTTCGCCACCTTCGCCAGCTTCCCCGATCAGCCCAGGGATCTCGAAGTCGATTTGATCGGCTTCGCCGTGCGCATGAACCAGAACTGCATCTGCAATCGCGACGGACGCTTCCTGCGCAAGCTGATCCAGACCGAAGGCGAGCGCTATCCCGAGCTGTTCGCCGAATGGCGCGACCAGGGTCCGGGGCGGACCTGGCCCGCACTTGCCGCGCGCTTCGCCCGCCTCGCCCATGCCGGCCACCTCGCGGTCGACGATCCCGATGTCGCCGCGCGCCAGTTCCTGGCGCTGGCCAACGCCGAACTGCAGACCACCTTCATGCTCGGCGGCACGCCTTCGGAAGATGAAGTGCTGCAATCCGCCACCCACGGCGTGCGCACCTTCCTGCGCGCCTTCGGCAAGCGTAGATCAGCAGCGGCGGTGGAAAAGCAGTTGGCCAGCGCCTGAACGAATTAGAGCCAGCGATCAAATCGTCATTGATGGGCCTCGCTTCGGCGCATCAGCGATCTATATCCGGTTTACGCCGCCCTCAAGCTTGATTACAGCTATGCGGACGATTCAACGGAACCCGACCAGCACATGGCCGACGACCACATCCGCTACGACATTCTGGCCCAGGAGGCGTTGCGCGGCGTCATGCGCAAGGTGCTGGCCGAAGTCGCGCGCACCGGCCTTCCCGGCAATCATCATTTCTTCATCACATTCCTGACCGGCGCGCCTGGCGTGCGCGTGTCTTCCAGGCTGCGCGAGCGCTATCCCGAACAGATGACCATTGTCATCCAGTTCCAGTATTGGGACCTCAAGGTGACCGACACCGGCTTCGAGGTTGGTCTGTCCTTCTCAGATGTGCCGGAGAAACTGGAAATCCCCTTCTCGGCCGTGCGGGGCTTCTACGACCCGTCGGTCAATTTCGAACTCGAATTCGACGTCAAGACAGACATTTCCGCCGAAGACGAAGCGCCAGCACAGCAGGCTCGCGAGCCCTTGGCCATCGTCTCCGAGAAAAAGCCTAAGGCCGAAAAGAAGGCCGCCGCGGCCGAAGCCGAGAAGAAGCCCGCCGTGGCCGATGCCGGCAAGGGCGCCGACGTCGTGTCGCTCGACGCCTTCCGCAAGAAGTAGCCGACGAGCCACGACATGGGCGAAATCGTCAATCTTCGCCAGGTCCGCAAGCAGAAGGCGCGCGCCGAAAAAGAAAAGCACGCCGGCGAGAACCGCGCTCTGCACGGCCGTTCCAAAGCCGAAAAAACCCGCGACCGGCTGACATCAGATAAGGCCGAGAAGTTCGTCGCCGGCCATCGCCGCGAACGCCCGGAAGATCAGGGCGATTGATGGGCAGCCTGCGGTGAGCCCGGTCGAAAAACGCTCGGTGACGATCCGCGGCCACCGCACCAGCTATTCGCTCGAAAAACCCTTCTATGACGATCTCGTCGCCATGGCCGCAGCGCGAAAGCTGACACTTGCGGCCCTTGTCGCCGAAATCGATGAAACCCGACCCCGCGACGCCAACCTCTCCTCGGCGCTCAGACTGCATGTGCTGGACTGGGCCAAGCGCGGGATGCGTTGAACTGGGCTAGAGCGTTTCACCGTTTCACGGAAACGGCGAACCGCTTTATCTCTTTGTTTTTACGCAATTCCGGACGGAAAACCGCTCACACTTTTCCTGGAATTGCTCTAATTACCCAGCGACTTCAGCAGATTGTCGACCGAGAACGGATTTGTCTTGGGCTTCGGCGGCGCCGGGGCCGTACCGTCATTGACGCCGGGCAGTGAACGGTCGACCTTCGGCGCCTGCTCCTGAGCCTTGCGTTCGGCCTCCAGCCTGGCCTTTTCCTGCGAAGCAATCCGCATCGCTTGCTCAGCCTTCTTCCGTTCGGCTTCGGCCTTGGCGGCGTCTTCGGCAGCTTGCTGCTCGGCCTGCGCCTTCGCGTCGGCATCTGCCTTGGCCCTGGCGTCGGCATCCGCTTGCGCTTTCGCGTCGGCCTGGGCCTTTGCCTCCGCATCCGCCTTGGCCTTGGCCTCCGCTTCGGCCTGCGCTTTTGCGTCGGCCTCCGCTTTCGCTCTGGCGTCGGCCTCGGCTTTCAGCCGCGCCGCTTCTTCCTGCTTGCGCAATTCTTCGGCCGCATTGTCACGTTCGGTCTGCAGGGCAGCGTAATAGCGCACCTCGCGCCGCAGCCGCTGCTTCTCGAGCAGTGCGGCCTGCATCGCCTCGACCCGCTGCTGCTCTTTTTCCAGCGCGCGCTGGGTCAAAAACTGCGCCAGCGGCTCGCTGTCGAACTGCTTCTTCATCGCGCCGAACGGCCCGTCGACGCTGAAATTGACCGAGGGATCCGACCCGACCAGCGCCTCGTCGCCGGGCTTGTAGGTGATCGCACCCCTGGCGGCGACGGTACTGGTGTTCAGGTCCGCCGTGATGTCGGCGGATAGCGCCGCGCTGGCGTTTTCGAGCTTGACCGGCGGCGCCCGCAGCGTGCCGCCGGCAACCGTGAAAGCGATGTCGGTATCGCCGGCCACGAAACTGCCGTGGCCGGCAATGTCAGGCGCAAAGCCCGCGGTCTTGGCAACGTCAATGTCGCGCCCGATCGTATCGGCCTTGGCGATCAAGGCGCCGAAGGCATCGGGATTGACACCGGCAATGGTCAGGCCTTTCAGTGCCGCCGTCCCGGAGCCGGAGAGTGCGGCAATCATCGCGTCGACGGACTTGCCGCTGGTCGACAGGCCAGTCGAGAAATCGCCCCTGCCACTCAGGCCAGCATTGGGCAGCACGGTCGTGAGATCGGCGCCGGCAAGCCTCATCTGACCGGAGAACAGCCCGGTGCCGTCGGTGTTCTTCAATTCGAACAGCCCGGTGAGCGCGCCGCCGAGCAGCTTTGCCTTCAGGTCGGAAACGCGGATGCCTTCCTGGTCGAGTTTTAGCGACAGCGACGCGTCGTACGCTGTCGCCAGCGGTCCGGCGGCAAGCGTGGCTGTCGTTAAATCCAGGTCGGCGGTGAACGGCAGGCTGGACTTCTGGCTGAACGGCGCCGTCGGCCAGTTGCCGTTGCCGGCGATGAAGGACTGGTCGCCGAAGAGCGCCACCGCCATCGGGTCGAGATCGAGTTCGTCGAGCGCCAGCGCACCGGCAAGGTGCGGCAGGCCCTGCTTCACGTCGAGATTGATGTCACCGGACACCGCCGCTTCGTTGATGGATCCGCTGAGGCCGCTCAACACCAGAAGGCCACTGCCGAAATCGGCATCCGCGCTGAGCGAGGTCGAGGTGCCGGTGCCCATGCCCGGCAGGCCGACGCCGGTGGTCATCAGCCAGGGCTCGATATCGGAGGCGTCGAGGCCGATCTTGCCCTTGACGGTCGCGCCTTGCGGACTTTCGGCGACGGTGCCGTCGAACGTTGCCTTGAAATCATCGGCAGCGAGGTTGAAGCTCGTCGCCAGACCGCCGCCAAGCGTGCCTTTCGCCGAGATGTCGGTACTTGCCTGGCCGAGCATGCCGAGCGGCAGCGCCGGCAAGCCATAAAGCGCCAGCAGTGCTGTGGCGTCGGGGTTTTTGGCGTTGAAGGTCAGCGTCACCGGCGCCTCGAGCAACTGGCCGACGGCGCCCTTGCCCGACAGCGACGCCGAAAAGGCCGAACCACCTGCCTTGCCTTGCCCGCTCACCGCCAGCCCCGTCGTGCCGTCACCATTGTCGGCGGCACTTGCCACCAGATCGACTCGCGCGTCCTGGAACAGCTCGGGATAGGCGGAAGTGCGGCTTGCCAATCCCTTCAGCACCTCATTGTCGGGATAGTGTTGCGCGGCGATGTCGATCAGCGGCTTCAGATCGACGGCGACCACCGAGGCGTCGAGCTTGCCGGTCGGGCTGGCCGGGAAATCCTTGACCCGGCCGGTGGCGCTGATCGACGTGCCGGCAAGGCCGCCAATCGACAGCCGGTCGATTTCGAGGAGCCCGTCGCGCAGCCTGAGCGCGGTATCGACGGTGTCGGCAGTCAGCCCGCCGGCGCTGACAGGCCCGGCCTTGATCTGGAAATCGAGGTCGCGGTCGGAAAAGCGGTTGGCGCCCTTGTCGCTGACGAAGATCGAGGCGAACGCCGTCAGGCCGTCGACGTCGAGTTCGCCGCCCGTGAGCCGCATCAGCACCGACGGCTTGGCGTCGTCGGGCTGGCTGGAATCGATGCGGCCGGAAAACTTTGCCTTGCCGAGGATCAGTTCGAGATCGCTGAACGCCTGGCGCTTCTCCGACAGATCGACCTTGGCCTTGAAGCCGGCGGCAGGCAGGCGGCGGATCGCCTCGTCGACATCCTTCGACAGCCAGGCGGCAAAGCCGGAAGGCTGCGCCACCGCCAGCAGCATGGAGCCGCTGAAACCGAAATGATCCTCGACGCTGAGCATGCCGCTGGCTTCCAGCGTGGTGCGCCCGGGCAAGGTCGCAGCCATCGACTTCACCGACCAGCCACCCTCGACCGGCTCGGCCGAGAGATGCACGTCGCGCACCGTGGTGTCGCCGGCCACCACCGCAGGCAGCTTGACCTCGACGGTGCCGGGTATGGTCGGTTTCGGCAGGTCGAGCAGCGCCTGCTCTATCCCGGCAATGCGCTGATCCAGTGTCAGGCCGGTGCCCTTCCCGGCGCCCACCGCCTCGTCCAATTGCACCTGTGCGCCATTGGCCTCGATGGCGAAGCTCGGCTTCTGCCCGAGATCGACCGAAGCCTTGCCGTCGGCGGTATAGGGATTGTCGAGCGGCCCGGTCTCGAAACGGAATTCGTCGACGCCGAGTTTCTGGTGATCGAGCGAGAACTTGCCGTTCAGCCGAAACCCCGGATCGGGCTTGCCGGCGCTGACTTTGCCCGTATTGATCTCAACAATCTCGCCATTGCTGCCGCGCAGCTCGACCGGATTTTTGTCGTTCTTGTCGGCGCCGGAAATCTTGAACTGGCCGGAGTAGACGGCGGCCCCGTTGACGATGCCGGCATTGCCGTCGGTCTCGACGACCAGCGGATAGGCATCGGGATCGATCTTGAGCCTCAGCCGCATCTGGCCATTGCCCTCGGCCTTCCCCGTCGAAGCGACGACCGTCGAGCGCAGGCCGTCGAGCAGCAATGTGCCGTCCATGCGCCACGGACCGGCCAGCGACTTGGCCGAGATGGTCGAATTGACCTGAGAAATCAGATGGCTGCGCCCGCCGGCGGCATGGCGCAGCGCAATCTCTCCCTCCGTCACCGTCAGCTTTTCGATCGAGATCTGGTTGAGGTCGAAGGGCGAGGACGGCCGCATCGCCCAGTCGACCGTGCCGTTGTCGGCGATGTCGATCGTCGCCTTCGGATGCACCAGCCGCATGTCGAAGATCAGCACCTCGCCGCGCAGGAACGGCGCCAGCTCCGCGTCCATCGAAAAAGTCTCGACGGTCATTGCCGGCTGGCCGCCGGGACCGCCGGCGACGGTGACGTTGGAGAACGTCACCGAGGGGAACGGCAACAGCCTTGCCGTGGCGTCGCCCTGCACCGTCACCTTGCGGCCGAGAATGGCGCTCGCCTCGCGCTCGAACTCGGCGCGGTAGCCGGTCCAGTCGATAAAGTACGGCACCACCAGCGCCGCAAGCAGCACCAGCACGAACAAGCCACCGAAGATCACGAACAGGCGTGCGAGCATCAGCTCCGAAAGGGTTGATTGAAAGCCAACTGCACTCTACCCGCATCAGCGTGTCGATAAAGAGGCAATCTCCTTGGCAGACACATTGCAGTTGGCCCATTCCAGTGCGCCCGATCACTGAGATCCGACCGCCTCCATCAGCGTCGGCAGGACCGCCCCCTGACGAAGGCTGACCGAAAAGCCCCTTGCAATGAATTCCAGCGTCGAATCCTGGAACGTCAGGATGAAGTGCCGATAGCCGGAAAACAGCTCTGGTGTGTGGGACGAATGAACCCGGTTTGCCTTCTCGAAGGAGGCGATCCAGTAGGAGTTGCGGACTTCGAACGCGGAATATGGCCGCAGGCCAAGTCCATAGAGACGATGCCCGCTGATGGCTTCGTCGTTTGGCGGGCCGAATTGCAACGCCAGATAGGGATCTGCTGTCAGGATGGCGATCGTCTGGCCGGCAGTCGCGGACGAAATCGAGCGCGGATTGGTGCCGTCGAACTCTGGATCCGGTCTGTGAGCAATGTAGGCAATGAGCAGCCTGCCCTCATCGGCAAAGACATGCGGCAAGGGCGCGCCGGCGGACGACAACGGCACGTCGATCGGCAACAGCGCCTCTGATGTCGGCATCTACTGACCCCCACGCAACGACGCAGCTCGCGCGCGCCACGGTTCTTATCCCGTCATGGCCCTTCGGCGATATTCGTTCAGCAGCACGGCCATCTCTTCGGGCGAAAATGGCCAGCCCTTGGGCAATGCGGCTTCGGCCCCCAGGCTTTTGGTTATGCTGCGCATGACGGAGCTCTTCTTGACCCCCGGTGCGAAATTGTACCCGATCATCTCGCCGGCTTTAGGCAAGCTATAGACGTGGAAGCCTTCAATGTCTTTCCAGCGGACCAGCTTCGGCGATCGAACAAGACCGCCGCCGAGAATGAAACCTTGTCCGTTCAGCACCAGCATCTGTGGGCGCACAAGCAACCAGGCAAACACCAACGCGCAAAGCCCGAAGAAGGCCATGCACAACCAAAGGCCGATGGTGTCGTCGTCCTTGGAGACATAGATCAGGAAAGCGCTGCCCAGGACAAAGACGAGGCTGGCCAGCAGCAACAACAATGTCTTGTCGCGCGATGCCCTTATAACCAGGAGCTCCACAGTCTTGGTTCCGTACCGCATTGCCCCTCTCGCCCCTCATATTTCGGCTATGCAGGTAATATCTTGCCCGGGTTCATAATGTCTTGCGGATCGAGCGCTTTTTTGATCGAACGCATGATATCGACGCCGTGGCCGAGCTCGTGGCGCAGGAAGCCGATCTTGCCCTGGCCGATGCCGTGTTCGCCAGTGCAGGTGCCGTCCATGGCGATCGCCCGCATGTTCAGCCGCGCGACGAATTTTTCGGCCAGCGCGATCTCCTTGGGGTCGTTGACATCCATCAGCACCAGCACGTGGAAATTGCCGTCGCCGGCATGACCGACGATCGGCGCCACCAGGCCCATCTCGGCAATGTCGGCCTCGGTTTCAGCCACGCATTCGGCCAGCCGCGAGATCGGCACGCAGACATCGGTCGACAGGCCCTTGGCGCCCGGCCGCAGCGTCAGCGAGGCCCAGTAGGCGTCGTGCCTGGCCTTCCACAATTTCGTCCGCTCCTCGGCGACGCTGGTCCACAGGAACGGCCCGCCGCCATTGTCCTCGGCGATTGCGCCGAAGGTTTCCGCCTGCTCGGCAACGCCGGCATCGCTGCCATGGAATTCGACGAACAGGCACGGGCTCTCGGGATAATCGAGCCTGGAATAATTCTTCATCGCCCGCATCTGCAGCGCGTTGACCAGTTCGATGCGCGCCACCGGGATGCCCATCTGGATCGTCGCGATCACAGCGTTGCAGGCAGCCTCCAGGCTCGGAAACGGACAAACACCGCCGGAGATCGCCTGCGGGATGCCTTGCAGCTTCAAGGTCAGCGAGGTGATGATGCCGAGCGTGCCTTCCGAGCCGACCAGAAGCCGCGTCAGGTCGTAGCCGGCCGAGCTCTTCTTCGCCCGCTTGCCGGTGGTTACCGTCTCGCCATCGGCCATCACGGCCGTCAGCGACAGCACATTCTCGCGCATCGTGCCGTAGCGCACCGCATTGGTGCCGGAGGCCCGCGTCGCCGCCATGCCGCCCAGCGAAGCATTGGCGCCGGGATCGATCGGGAAGAATAGGCCAGTGTCGCGCAGATGACGATTGAGGTCCTCGCGCGTCACGCCGGGTTCGACCGTGCAGTCGAGATCCTCAGGGTTGACCGCCAGGATGCGGTTCATGCGCGAGGTGTCGACCGAGATGCCGCCGCCCGGCGCATTGGTGTGCCCCTCCAGCGAGGAGCCGACGCCGAAAGCGATGACAGGAACGCGGTGCGCGGCGCAGGCGCGCACGATCTCCTGCACCTCTTCTGTCGTCTCCGGGAACGCAACGCCATCGGGCGCCTGCGTCGGAATATAGGTGGTGGTATGCGCATGCTGCGAGCGGATCGCCGCGCCGGTCTGGAAACGTTCGCCGAACTGCTGCTTGAGGATGCCGAGCACGGCGGCGATGCCTTCCTCGTTGCGTTCGACCGGGTTGAGGTCGCTCAGAGCCATGAATTCCTCCGCGAATGGACCAGCGTCCACGCTTGTTATGCGATTATGGATGCGTAGTCTCACCTACCGCGGCCTGTCCAGCACCAGAACTCGGTCCAGCACCAGAACAAGGAAGTTCCAATGTCCATCCCTGCCCCGTACGTCTCCAAGCCGATGGACATCGAGAAGGACTGGATCGACTATAACGGCCATCTCAACATGGCCTATTATAACGTGCTGTTCGACCGCTGTTCGGACGAGGCCTTCGCGGCGATGGGCATGGGGCTGGACTATGTGAAGGAGCGGCGCCTCACCATCTACACGGCCGAGGTCCATGTTTGCTACGTCCAGGAGCTGCATCTCGAGCACAAGGTCGTCGTCTCGTTTCAGCTGATCGACCATGACGACAAGCGGCTCAGGGCCTATCAGGAAATCCGCCATGTCGATGGCTGGCTCGCCGCCACCTCCGAAACCCTGTCGCTGCACGTCGATATGTCCGGGCCGAAAGTCGCGCCCTTCCCCGCCGACGTGCAGGCCAAGGTGGAAGCGATGCGCGCCGCCCATTCGGCGCTGCCGATGCCCGAACGCGCCGGCCGTTCGATCGGCATCAAACGCAAGTAAGCCAAACTCTGTCCTCACCAGGGGCTCCAAAGCCACACTGGCAAGCCAAAGTCGCAGCGTCCACAAAATCCACTGGTCGCTGCGCTTGAAGCGCTTTCGGCCGCGCGTTAACCTTACCGAGCTTTTAACGTTAACAAACCATTTGAGCCATTGAACGACTCAGCGGACCGTTTGAGAACGGGCTGATTAAGAGTTGCGATGCGGGCGGCGGGGCACAGGCGGTTCGAGGAACGTGCATGAAAACCGACATCAAGGTCGAAGTGGACAGGCTGGCTGCCGATCCGCGCGTCACCGACTATGATTTCTGGCGCTCCTTGAAGAACGTCAACAACGAGATCTTCCAGATCGCCAACAACAATGAGCCGATCCCTTTCGACATGATTCGCTGGCGCGCCATCCTGAAGCAGGCGCGCATGAAGCGCGGCCACGCCTGACGTCGGCCTGCACTGCCCTCATTGCCCAGGCGGGCGTCGACTGGTCGACTAAGCCAGCTTCTCCTTCAGGAAAGCGATCGTCCTGCCCCAGGCGAGATCAGCTGCCTTCTTGTCGTAGCGTGCGGCTGACGTGTCGTTGTTGAAGGCATGGTTGACGCCGTCATAGACATAGACGGTGTATTCGACATGGGCGGCGTCGAGCGCCTTCTTGTAGGCATCGATGCCGGCATTGATGCGCTCGTCGAGCCCGGCATAGTGCAGCAACAGGGCCGCCTTGATCTTCGCCGCGTCCTCGGCCTTCGGCTGCATGCCATAATAGGCGACGCCGGCCGCGAGATCCGGCGCGTTGACGGCCAGATCGTTGACCGCGCCGCCGCCCCAGCAGAAGCCGACGGCGCCGACCTTGCCATTGCCATCCTTCTCGGCCTTGAGATAGGCGATGGTCGCCAGGCCATCGGCGGTGACCTGACGGGCATCGAGCTTGGTGAACATGTCGCGCGCCTTGTCTTCGTCAGCGGGCGTGCCGCCGAGCGGCGACAGGAAATCCGGCGCCAGCGCCACAAAGCCTTCCAGCGCCACACGGCGCGCGATGTCCCTGATGTGCGAATTGAGCCCACGGTTTTCGTGAATGACGATGACGGTCCCGAGCTTGCCGGACAGGCTCGCCGGCTTGACCAGATAGCCCTTCATCTCGCCGCTGCTGCCGGGATAGGTAATATCCTGCGCCTTCACCCGCGGATCGTTGTCGGCGACGATTGCCGCCTGCGCCGAATTGGCCGCCAGCAGCGGAGCGATCGCAGCCGCCGCGGCACCCGACCCAGCAAGCCTGGTCAGTTGCTCCATGAAACGGCGGCGGTCGAGCGTCAGATGCGTGTATTCGTCATAGGCGTCGATCATCGCCTGGCTAATGGCAGGAGTCGTGATGGCAGGCTTGGCGGCTTCGTCGGCGGGTTTCGTCATGGCGTGCTCCTCGCTCGGAGATGACCTCACGGTCACTCCGGGATGACCTTGCGGGTCAAGATAGGGTGCAAGCGCGCACGGTCCAGTCACGGATCAGTGACGCTTTCGTCGTCAGGCCGTGCAGTTGGCACAAGTCAGCTGCACCAACCGCGCGGCCATCACATTTTGGTCATTTCAGAGAATGTTGATGGTGCCGCCACAATATCAGGGGAAGTTGATTTTGGCTTCGCCCGTTGTGGCAGCCAGACGAGAAGGAACATCGCCATGACCTTGTCCACTCCGATCCTTGCAAGTGCGCTCGTGGTTGCCGCAGCCGCCTTGCTGGCCCTGCGCTCCGCCGCGTCGGAAGCTGCCAAGCGGATGGTGAAGGTCCGCGTCGACCGGCGCCGTTCGAAAGCCCGCTAACTGATAGCCGAGGGGAAATACCATGGACGCCCAGAGCATCCTGAAGGGCCATCTCGGGCTCTGATCAGGCCTACTTCGGCAGCGTATACGCCATCACATAGTCGCCCGGCTTGGTGCCGACCGAGCCGTGGCCGCCGGCGACGATGACCACGAACTGGCGGCCATCGGCGACGGTGTAGGTCATCGGCGTCGATTGCCCGCCTGCCGGTAGCCTCGCCTGCCAGAGCTGCTTGCCCGACGTCACATCATAGGCGCGCAAATAGTCATCGACGGCCGCGCCCAGGAAGGCAACGCCGCCGGCGGTGATCATCGGTCCGCCAATCCCCGGCACGCCGACCTTCAGCGGCAAGGGCAGCGGCGTCATGTCGTAGACGGTGCCGTTGCGGTGCTTGTAGGCGATCTTGCCGGTCCTGAGATCGGCGCCCGCGACATAGCCCCATGGCGGCGCCTGGCATGGCACGCCGAGTGGCGACAGGAACGGCCCCATCACCACTGCGTATGGCGCACCCTCATTGCGGTTGAGCCCCTGTTCGCTGCCGCGACCTTCATCCGGGGGTGGCACCTGGTCGCGCGGAATGAGCTGCGATTTGAAGGCGAGATAGGTCGGCATGCCGAACATCACCTGCCGCACCGGGTCGACGGCGACGCCGCCCCAATTGAAGGTGCCGAAATTGCCGGGATAGATCAG
Source organism: Mesorhizobium sp. CNPSo 4688 (assembly GCF_057784295.1). Classification (NCBI taxonomy): domain Bacteria; kingdom Pseudomonadati; phylum Pseudomonadota; class Alphaproteobacteria; order Hyphomicrobiales; family Phyllobacteriaceae; genus Mesorhizobium; species Mesorhizobium sp. CNPSo 4688. Next base: position 12,007 of record NZ_JBWLUY010000005.1, on the reverse strand, counting down.
CGACCCCTGCACGGAAGGCGGTGTATAGCGGCCCTCATAGCGCAGGCCCTGGAATTCGATCCGGCAGGCCAGCTGGTCGAACATGGTGATGCCCCACATGTCGGCGCCGGTCAGCGGCTTCGGGCTAAAGGACAGGTCCGAAGACGGCTGCGTCGGCGAGGTGTGATCACCCTCGACCGCGCCGCCTGGCGCCGGCACTTCCTTGACCGGAATGATCGGTTCGCCGCTGCGCCTGTCGAGCGTAAAGAGGTCGCCCTGTTTGGTCGGCCCGACCAGCGCCGGCACCAGGCCGGCAGCCGTTGTGATGTCGACCAGCGTCGGCTGTGCCGGCACGTCCATGTCCCAGAGGTCGTGATGCACGGTCTGGCGCACCCAGCGCAATTGTCCGGTGGCAAGATCGAGCGCGGTTATCGAGGAGGAAAACTTTTCGACATTGGCGCTGCGCCCGGCGCCGAGCTGGTCCGGCGTCTGGTTGCCGAGCGGCACGTAGAGCAAGCCTAGATTCTCGTCGGCGCTCGGTGTCGACCACATGTTGGGTGAGTTGTGGGTGTAGGTCTGGCCCGCCGCCAGCGGTGTCGTCTGGTCCGGATTACCGGAATCCCAGTTCCATACAAGCGCGCCGGTGTCGACATCGAAGGCGCGGATGACGCCGGACGGTTCCTCGGTCGAATAATTGTCGTTGACCGCGCCGCCGACGATGATCTTGCCGCCTGATATCAGCGGCGCCGATGTCGAATAGTAGTAGCCCGACTTCGGGTACGGCATGTTGGTCAACAGGTTCAGCGTGCCGGCTTCGGCAAAGGCCGGGCAGCCCTGGCCATTGGCGGCATCAAGCGCGATCAGCCGCGCGTCCGAGGTCGGCAGATAGACGCGTGTCGCGCAGGGCTGGCCAGGGGCGATCTTCGCATCGGCGTAGTAGGACACGCCACGGCAGGTCTGGTGCTGGCGGTCCTTGTCGAGCTTGATCTTGGGGTCGAAGCGCCATTTCTCCTTGCCGGTCGTGGCATCGATGGCGATGGCGAAATTGTGCGGCGTGCAGATGTAGAGCGTGTCGCCCACCTTGAGCGGCGTTACCTGATAGGTGGTTTCGCCGATGTCATCCGGACCCTTCACGTCGCCGGTCTGGTAGGTCCAGGCCGGCTGCAATTTGGCGACATTGTCCGGCGTGATCTGGTCGAGCGGCGAATAGCGCTGACCATAGGGCGTGCGGCCATAGAAGTGCCACTCGCCCGGAGGCACATTGCCGCCGAGATCCGCGGTCGGCGTCACCTTGTCGGCGCTGAGCTCACCGGCGATGTCCTTGGGATCGGCGGTCATCGAATAGCCAGCCACCGCGAGCGACGCGAGCACGGCCAGGATGAGCGGCGCACGCGCGTCGGGGCCGGTGAGGCCCTGCCTTGCCCACGGCGTCAGCAGCCACAGCGCCAGAAGCACGATGACGCCGCCGCGCGGGCCGAGTTCCCACCAGTCGAAGCCGATTTCCCACACCGCCCAGGCAAGCGTGCACAGCACGATCGCAGCGTAGAGCCACAGCGCCGTCGATTTGCGCCGGAACAGCAGCCAGGCGGTTATCAGGAAGGCGAGCCCGGTGATGACATAATACCAGCTGCCGCCCAACATCACGAGCCGGACGCCACCGCCGCCAAGCGCCAGGCCGATGAGGAACAGGATGAGGGAGGTGATGACCACAGCCAAGACGATACTCCTTCGACTGTTGCGCTTTGCGGCGCCTCTCAGGCAGCCGCCCCTGCCTGGTCGCCAGCTTTCTCCCGCAGGCCACGTGTGTCAAGCTTGGCCTGCCAGCATAGGGTGAGAACAAGGCGGTCCCTTTGACCGCCTTTCGCAACGGCTCAGCGCTGCAGCACATCCAAGAGATTTTGACCGGTCGCGCGCTGGACATGCGCAACGACCACCTCGGTCGGCACCTGGGCGATCGGGTCGCCCTTGGCCACCATGTCGAACAACACCGACCATTTTGGGTGGAAGTAGTGGTAGCACATGCCGCGATCGGTCTCGACGACGAAGCGAACGATCTTGATGCCGTCGCCGAGATCCTGGCCTGGCTGGCCCTGATGCCAGGCAATGAACTGGCGCGGCTGGGTTCGGCAGCGATAATATTCCCACCACGATCGAGAATCTGGCTTCCAAACCAGAACAAAACGTAGACACTTCTGGTCTTTCGCCGCCGAATCACTACATTCGGGGGCGATGTCCGGCTTTTCGGAAGACATGCCCTTCTTTGACGAACCGAATGCGCGGCCTGCGGCCCCGTCGGGGATAGCCGCGCGCGCCATGGCGGCCCGCAGCGGCCAAAACAGCGCGCCTGACTACCTGAAGGGGTTGAACCCCGAGCAGCGGCTGGCGGTCGAAACCACCGAAGGCCCGGTCCTGGTGCTGGCCGGCGCCGGCACCGGCAAGACGCGGGTGCTGACCACCCGCATCGCCCACATCCTGGCCACCGGCCGGGCTTTCCCGTCGCAGATCCTGGCCGTGACCTTCACCAACAAGGCCGCGCGCGAGATGAAGCAGCGCATCGGCATCCTGATCGGCGAAGGCAACGTCGAGGGCATGCCGTGGCTCGGCACCTTCCACTCGATCGGCGTGAAACTGCTTCGCAGACACGCCGAGCTTGCCGGGCTCAAATCCGATTTCACCATCCTCGACACCGACGATGTCGTGCGCCTGATCAAGCAGCTGATCCAGGCCGAGGGGCTGGACGACAAGCGCTGGCCGGCCAAGCAGTTCGCCCAGATGATCGACGGCTGGAAGAACAAGGGCCAAGGCCCCGCCGATATCGCCGAAGGCGATGCGCGCAGCTTCGCCAACGGCAAGGGCCGTGAGCTCTACAAGGCCTATCAGGAGCGGCTGCAGACGCTGAACGCTTGCGACTTCGGCGATCTGCTCTGCCACCCGATCCGCATCTTCCGCGCCAATCCGGACGTGCTCAAGGAATATCACAAGCGCTTCAAATATATCCTCGTCGACGAGTACCAGGACACCAACACCGCGCAATACATGTGGCTGCGGCTCTTGGCGCAGCGGCCGCAATCCTCCCCCCTCGAGGGGGAGGTGCCCGCGAAGCGGGCGGAGGGGGTCGCCGCAGAAGGCACCACCAAGGCGTCGAGCGCTGCCGACCGGACCCCACCCGACCGGGCTTCGCCCGGCCACCCTCCCCTCAAGGGGGAGGGGTCCCAGCGCGCCACCGTAAACATCTGCTGCGTCGGCGACGACGACCAATCCATATATGGCTGGCGTGGCGCCGAGGTCGACAACATCCTGCGCTTTGACAAGGATTTTCCCGGCGCCACCATCATCCGGCTGGAGCGCAACTATCGCTCGACCGCGCATATTCTCGGCGCCGCCTCGCACCTCATCGCCCACAATGAGGGCCGCTTCGGCAAGACGCTGTTCACTGACCGCAACGAGCCCGAAGACCACAAGGTGCATGTCCACGCCGCCTGGGATTCCGAGGAGGAGGCACGCGCCGTCGGCGAAACTATCGAGACCTACCAGCGCGCCAAGCACAATCTCAACGACATGGCCATTCTTGTCCGCGCCTCGTTCCAGATGCGCGCCTTCGAAGACCGGTTCATCACCCTCGGCCTCAACTACCGCGTCATTGGCGGCCCGCGTTTCTACGAGCGCATGGAAATCCGCGATGCGCTGGCCTTCTTCCGTGTCGTCGCCAATGGCGGCGACGACCTCGCTTTCGAGCGTATCGTCAATGTGCCGAAGCGCGGGCTGGGCGAAGCCACCATCCGCCAGATTCACGACACGGCGCGTGCATTGCGTATCCCGATGCTCGAAGCGGCCGGCAATCTCGCCGAAAGCGATGAGCTGAAACCGAAGCCGCGCGCGGCATTGCGCGAAGTCGCCGCCAATTTCGAGCGCTGGCAGAAGGCGCTGGAAACAACGCCGCACACCGAACTCGCCGAGACCATTCTCGAGGAGAGCGGCTACACCGACATGTGGAAGAACGACCGCTCGGCCGAAGCGCCGGGCCGGCTGGAAAATTTGAAGGAACTGGTCCGTTCCATGGAGGAGTACGAGTCGCTGCGCTCCTTCCTCGAACATGTGGCGCTGGTCATGGATGCCGAGCAGAATGCCGGGCTCGATGCCGTCAGCATCATGACGCTGCATTCGGCCAAGGGCCTCGAATTCGAGACCGTCTTCCTGCCCGGCTGGGAGGAAGGCCTGTTCCCGCATCAGCGCGCGCTGGACGAAGGCGGCCGCTCCGGCCTGGAGGAAGAACGGCGCCTCGCCTATGTCGGGCTGACCCGCGCCAAGAAGAACCTGCATATCTGGTTCGTCTCTAACCGGCTCATCCATGGCCTATGGCAATCGACCATCCCGTCGCGTTTCCTCGAAGAGTTGCCGAACGCCCATGTCGAGGTCGCCGAAAGCGGCAACTCCTATGGCGGTTACGGCAATTCCTATGGCGGCGGTTCTTTTGCTTCCGGTCGTGGCGGCCGCCAGAACCCCTATGGCGCCTCACGTTTCGACAATGTCGGCGCCAATACCGGCAGCGCGGAAAAACAGGGCGCCTTCTCCAACACCTATGCGACGCCGGGCTGGCAGCGGGCGCAAGCCAACCGCACCGAGGCGACCGACCGCAACTGGGGCTCGCGCTCCGGCCACCAGGTCGAGCGCATCGGCTATGGCGAGACCGATTCCGGCTACGGCGCCGGACGAACCTCGGTCAAGGGCCGCACCATAGACGGCGAACTGGTCGCCAAATCCGTCGCCGACACGCCGTCCCCCTTCAGCGTCGGCGACCGCGTCTTCCACCAGAAATTCGGCAACGGCAACATATCAGCCATCGAAGGCAACAAGCTGACCATCGATTTCGACAAGGCCGGCCAGAAACGCGTGCTGGACGGGTTCGTCGCGGCGGTGTGAGTGTCCGCTTGTCCCGTTGTCGAACAAGTGGCCACCTTGTTATTCTCCGGCGGAGCCCTCCCCATCCGCTTCGTCATTCTAGGGCGGAGCAGGAGCGAAGCTCCGTCGCGAAGACCCTAGAATCCATTCCGTGACCTTGGCCGTGGAGTGCAGCGGCGCAGAATTCTGCACCGTAGCAACGCTTTGAAGTCGCGGCATGGATCCTCGGGTCTGCGCTGCGTCGCTGCGCTCCTTGCTCCGCCCGTGGATGACGAAACGTCGGCGTCTGCCGCAATCGTCAAGGCACGCGGCCCATCAACGAAACTACCCCCTCACCTGTACCGCGCCTGGTTCCACTTATGGCCGAGCAGCGACAGGATGATGATCAGGCCGTTGAAGAACTGCACGTAGAAGCCGCTCAGCCCCGCCGCCACCACGCCGGTCTGGATGAAGGCGACGGTGACCGCGCCGATGGCGCCACCGGCGACCGTCCCGATGCCGCCCCAGGTCGGCGTGCCGCCGACGAACACCGAGGCCAGCACCGGCAGGAGATAGCCGTCTCCGGCCGTCGGCCACCAGGTGAAGTTGATCATCACCGAAAACGTGCCGGCGATCGCAGCGCCTATGCCGACAAAGACAAACACTTTCACCCGCACGCGTTTGACGTCGATGCCCATCTGCTGGGCGCTGTCGGGGTTGTCGCCGACCACCCTCACCTGCGCGCCGAAGCGGTGACGGTTGTAGAGCATCGCTGACAAAACGACGAAGGCGAGCGCCCAGAAGATCTGCACCGGGATGCCCCACACCTGGCTGGAGAAGATCTTGTAGGCCCAGCTGTCGGCAAGGCCGGTCAGCGCCGTCGACTTGCCTTCGTTGATGATCTGGATCAGGCCGCGCAGCAGAAAATTCATGCCGAGCGTGGCGATCAGCGACGACAGCCCGCCATAGACGACCAGCGAGCCGACGAGGACGCCGAGCAGCGTCCCGGTGACGATTGCTGCGGCAATGCCGAGGAACGGGTCGTAGCCGGCCTGCACCACCAGCGCGAACACCCAGGAAGCAAAACCCATGGTGGCCGGAAACGACAGGTCGATCTCACCGCAGGTGACGACGAAGACCAGCGGCACCACCACGAACAACGCGACCGGCAGCGTCGTCAGCACCGAGCTGTAGAGATACCAGGTGGTGAACACGGTCGGGTTGGCGATCAGGAATACTGCCATCATGACGATGAACACGGCGAGCGTGCCGAGTGCGGCGCGATTGTCGATGACGAAGCCGCGCAGCCAGTGATCGGACGGGTGTTTCCATTCAGGTCGCGCTGCCTCGCTGCTGAGCGGGCTCTGCAGATCGGGTTCCATGGTCTTGCTCATCGCACTGCCCTCCCCGCGTCGCCGGCATCGTGCAGACCCGGCAATCCGCCGGGATGCGCGACGTCTTCCATGAAATTGATGAGATCCTCGGCCGACTTGACCTCAGTGCGGTCGGCGGTCAGCGCCACCTTGCCGCGATCCAACACCACGAAGCGGTCCGCGATGTCGAAGACATGGTGGATGTTGTGGCCGATGAACAGGATCGAACGGCCGCTCGCCCGCACCTGACGCACGAAGTGGAACACCTTGGCGGTCTCAGTCAGAGACAGTGCTGTGGTCGGCTCGTCGAGGATGATAAGCTCCGCCTGCTTGTAGATGGCGCGCGCGATCGCCACGCCCTGGCGTTCGCCGCCCGACAGCTGGCCGACGATCGAATGCGGCGTGAACACCTTCGAGGTGAAGCCGATCTCGCGCATCAGCCGGCTGGCCTCCTCGATCTCCTTGTTGACCTTCAAAAAGCCCATGAAGCCAGTGAGTTCGCGGCCCATGAAGATGTTGCGCACGATGGTCTGCTGGACAGCCAACGCCCGGTCCTGGAACACCGTCTCGATGCCGGCGTCGCGTGAGCGCGCCGCACTCCAACCGGTCACCGGCTTGCCGCGCACCAGGATCTCGCCGCTGGTCGGCTTGACGACGCCGGACAGGATCTTGATCAGCGTCGACTTGCCGGCGCCATTGTCGCCGATCAGGCCGACCACCTCGCCGCGATCGACTGAGAGATTGACCCCGCCCAGCGCATAGACCTGGCCGTAGGATTTGCTGATGTCGCGCAGTTCGATGATGCGTTCGGCCATGGCGATCCTCGCGTTCATTGTCGCTTGCCGGCATTCTCGCCAGCGGTCCTGCCGGCTGGGCTTGGGCCCAGCCGGCAGCTTGGGAGGTCAGCGCAGCGCCTGCTTGGCGAGCTCGGCGACAATCTCGTAATTCTGCGGCGTGACGAAGCCGGCGCCGGTGTCGACATTCATCGGCGCCAGGCCCAGCACCACCTGCTGGCAGAGGCTGAGGATCGGCAGGTAGCCCTGCAGGAACGGCTGCTGGTCGGCCGTCAGCTGCACCCAGCCGCCCTTGAACGCCTCGACGATCTGCGGGCTGGTGTCGAAGCCGAAATTGAAGATGTCGCCGGGCTTACGGCCGGCCGCCTGCATGTAGGTGGCGACATTGCCGAGCATCTGGCCGCCGGGATAGCCGACCGCCTTGACGTCAGGATTGTTGAGGAGCGCTGCCGTGATCACCGGGATCGCCAGATTGGGATCGGACGCCCACTCGCCGCTTGGCGGCGACGACAACTGGATGACCTCGACGCCGGCTTCCTTGAGCGCAGCCACCGTGCCGCGTTCGCGCGCGCCGCGGGCCTCGTTCTCGAACGGGCCGATCATGATCGCCTTGTCGCCGGACTTGAGCTTGCCGAGCTTGAACGCCTCGGCGCCGAGCGCGCGGCCCTGCTGTTCCTGCTGGGCGCCGACATAGCCGCCGCCGAACGCTTCCACCACCTTCGGCACCGGCACGTTCTGGTACATCATCTTGATGCCGTCCTTGTGCGCCTGCTCGGCCAGCGGCATGATCGCGGCGTCGCCCGGATGGCCCATCATGGCGATGCCGTTGGGCTTGACGGCGACGGCCTCGCGCAATTGCTGCACCATCTTCTCAACGTCCCACTGGGAGAAGATGTAGTCGACCTTCGGCCCGAGATCGGCCGCCGCCTGCTTGGCGCCATTATAGACGATGGTGCCAAAGGCGTCGCCCTCGGCGCCGCCGACGAAGAACCGGATATGGACGTCCTTGCACCACTGGGCGTCGAGCGCCTGCGCCGGCAAGGTGGAGATGGCGGCGCACAGCGCCGTGGCGGCGGCCACGACGGTCGAGCGCAAAACTGTCGTTCTCATTGCGATGCTCATGCACGTTCCTCCCTTTTGTCCTCGGTGAGCCGAGGGGTTTCGTCATTTCGCTTGTCAGCAGTGCCCGGCACTCTTCTCCGGCCGGCTCCTCCCGCCGGCCGCTCCGTCACGCCGGGTTCGGCAGATAGGTCGCTCCTCCCCTGCATTGCTTCAGGTATTCAAGCGCACGCACCTGGCCGGTGATTTCGAGATCCCCGCGATAGACCGGGTCGTGCCAGCCCTCGATGTCGATGGCGCCCGTGTAGCCGGCCAGCCGCAATTCGCTGATCACCCGCGTCCAGTCGCTGTCGCCGAAACCCGGCGTGCGCATCTGCACGAAGGGCAGCCGGCCGAACACGCCATGCTCGCGGATCACATCCCAGCGCACCGTCGCGTCCTTGCCGTGCACATGGAAGATGCGCGGCGCCCATTTGCGGATCTGCGGCAACGGATCGATGAGATAGACCAGCTGATGGCAGGGCTCCCATTCGAGACCGAGGTTGTCGTCGGGCACTTCATTGAACATCAGTTCCCAGGCGTCGGGATTGTGGGCGATGTTCCAGTCGCCGGCGGCCCAGTTGCCGTCCATGGCGCAGTTTTCAAAGGCGATGCGCACGCCCTTGTCGGCGGCGCGTTTTGCCAGCGGGCCCCAGACCTCGCGGAAGCGCGGGAGGCTGTCGGTCAGCTTCTTGCCGCGCAGGCGGCCGGTGAAGCCGCTGACCGTGGAAGTGCCGAACAGATGCGCGTTGTCGATGACGGTTTCCCAGGCGGCGAGCACGCCGCGATCGACCTCGCCATCCTCCAGCGGATTGCCGAACACGCCGAGCGAGGACACGGCGACATCGGCATCGCCAATCGCTTCGCGGATCTCACCGGCGAGCCGCGGCAGATCCTTGCCGCCCAGCGTCTGCCAGAAGAAGGGCTGGATGCTCTCGAAGCCGAGCGGCAGGATCTGTTTGACGTAGGCTGCCGGGTCGTCGAGATTGGCCCGCACCATGGTGCCGATCCGGATGTCGAGAAGCGGGTTTGGCATCATGGTCCTTCCTGTGTAATCGCCACGCGCCGGCCGGTCTCGGCGCTTTCAATGGCGCCAAAAACCATGGCCAGGCTTTTGATGTTGTCGGAGCCCCGCGTTTCCGGCTCGGTGCCGGTCTCGATGGCGCGCATGAAATCCCTGATGATGCCGAGATGGCCGCCGACCCGATCGGCGGGATCGAGCGCCGGCACTTCGATCGCCTGCGTTTTGTCGATAATCCCGTCGCGGCCCGGCACCACCACTTCCGCCTTCAGGTCGTCATTGCCGTCCCAAATGAGGCTGCCGCGCTCGGCGACGATGCGCCAGCTGCCTTCCCAGCTGGTGCGAAAACCGTCGGCGCACCAGGAACCGGCATAGGTAAAGATCTTACCGCCGCCGAGGTCGAAGACGGCGCTGGCCGACGAGCCCTGCCGGTACCAGGAATTGGCCGGCTCCCATTCCTGGCAATAGACGCCGGCGGGATCGCCACCGACCATGTAGCGGGCGGCGTCGAATGTGTGGATCGCCATGTCGAGCAAGAGCACATGCGCCATCTCCTCGCGAAAGCCGCCGAAATGCGGCGCGACGAAGAAGTCGGCATGGATGCTGGTCGGCTTGCCGATGGCGTCGGAGTCGAGAAAGCGCCTGATGCGCCGCACATTGGCGACATAGCGCCGGTTCTGCACGACAGCATGGACGCGCCCGGCGCGGCGCGCCGCCTCGACGATGGCGCGGGCGTTCTCCGGAGTGTCTGCGAGCGGCTTTTCGGTGAGCAGGTGGCAATTGTGGGCGAAGGCAGCAAAGGCGACGTCGCGCCGGGCGGCGGGAACCACGACATCGAACACCGCGTCGGGACTGGTCTGGTCGAGCACAGCATCAAGGCTGGTGCCGATGACGGCGCCGTCTAGCTCGTATTCGCGCGCCCTCGCCTGCGCCCGTTCGGCGTCGAGATCGACAAGGCCGACAATGGCGAGCCCGTCGATTTGCCTTGCGGCATCGAGCCAGGCCTTGCTCATCGCACCGCAGCCGACGAGGACGGCATTCATCATCCGGCATTCCTCCCGTCCGGTCCCTCCAGACCGAATGTCACGGCATCCACGGCATCACCGTAAACGTTTTTCCGTAAACGTTTACGACAACACACCCGATGGCGTAGAATGTCAATCGGCTGCTTGCAAAAATCATCCCGAAGCCTTGGCCTGAGCGGCAGCCGGTGCTAGCCAAGGGTCGGCGGAGAGAAGTCCTTGGCGTCCAGCATCCACGACCTTGCGCGTCACCTGAACATTTCGATCGGCACCGTGTCGCGGGCGCTGAACGGCCGCGCCGACGTCAATGCAGAGACGCGCCAGCGCGTGCTCGAGGCGGCCAGGAAGCTGAACTATTCGCCCAACCAGTCGGGCCGCAGCCTGCGCCAGGGCGCCACCCGTTCAATCGCCTTCATGCTGCAACCGCATCCCGGCGACCAGCAATACGGCGAGCCGTTCTTCATCCCGTTCCTGACCGGTTTGCAGGCGCGGCTCGCCGAGTATGACCTGGATCTGATGGTCGTCATGGGTGAGCCCGGCCAATATCAGCAGGAGAGGCTGCGCCGCGTGGTTGAGACGCGCCGGGCCGACGCGGTCGTGCTGGCCAATACACGGCGGGAAGACGATCGGATCGACTATCTCAGCAAGGCCGGCTTTCCCTTCGCCACGCTTGGCCGAAGTCAATCCGGCGACGACACCTATCCTACGCTCGATATCGATTTCGAGAGGGCGGGTGATGAAGCCGTCGACCGGCTGGTCGCGCGCGGCCACCGCCGCATTGCCGCCATCCGCCCTTCGCTTGATCTCAACTTCGGCTACCTGTTCCTCGACGGCTACCGCAAGGCGCTAAAGCGGCACGGCATCGAAGTCGACCCCGGCCTGATCGCCGACGGCTTCATCAACGAGGCCGGAGGCTACCAGGTGACGCCGCGCGTGATGCTCTCCAAGGACCGGCCCACAGCCATCATCTTCAACAATGACGCAATGGCGCTCGGCGGCTGCAAGGCACTGGCCGAGATGGGCATCAGGCCCGGCCACGACATCGCGGTGATCGTCATCGTCGACACGCCGCTTTGCCGCTACTTTTCGCCGGCGCTGACCGCCTTCCGTCCGTCGCTGGAGCCCATGGGCCGGCGGCTGGCCGAAATGCTGCTGGCCTCGCTCCCCGCCTTCGCCGGCCCCGAAGGCACACGCATCATCCGCGAAGTCTGGCCGCTGGAGCTGATCGCGCGCGAGAGTGATTGATCACTGCCGGAGGTAGGCCGGTCGGCCTCAATCCACCTTCTTCTCGCCCTTCTCGCCGGCCTTGACGATGTCGCCGGTGGTGAACAGGATTTCCTTCAGCTCTGCCCGCCAGTCTTTCTTCTGGCGCAGCAGGAATTCGAGATCCATACCGAAATGCTTGAACTCTTCGCCTTGCGCGTTCTTCATGATTGCCTTGGCCTGCGGGTCCTTTTCCACCGACATGCGCTGTTCGTACCAGCCGATCGCTTCCGCCTCCTCAATCAGCGAAGTGATCATGCGAGCGAAGGTTCGCACCTTCTGCGTCAGTTCTTCCGGCGGCTCGTGATACTGATCGAAACCCATATCGCCTCCCTCAAATGGACCGGCAAATCCAGCCGTATCCAGGAATGCGCTGGAGCGCCGCGGGGTTCCGCCTCATTGCTGCAATTCGACCAAAGCCCTCTGCAAAGTGAGCGCTGTTGCGGCACCACCTTTCGCGCGTGGTCGTGAGCCACGATGCTCGGAGCCTTTGAGGGCTTCGACACATGACGATTTCAGAGCTTACGCTTAAGTCCAGAGACGAAGAGCCGGTTCGTCGGCTTGAGATATTCACGGGTT